>JAILRH010000220.1 GCA_024698345.1 Lachnospiraceae bacterium
AAATCGTCTGAGTAGAAGATCTGAGGACTACAGACGAAAAGTAAGAAAATCAGGAAATCGTCTGAGTAGAAGCTCTAAGGACTACAGACGATTTCCTGATTTTCTTACTTTTCGTCTGTAGTCCTTAGAGCTTCTACTCAGACGATTTCCTGATTTTCTTACTTTTCGTCTGTAGTCCTCAGATCTTCTACTCAGACGATTTCCTGATTTTCTTACTTTTCGTCTGTAGTCCTTAGTTCTTCCCTCTCTGAGATTTCCTGAACGCCTCGGAGTTCTTGCTGCGAAATGCGGGTCAGTCATAAGATAATTAGTTTCACATTACAGTATACTACTGTAAATGTGTTGAAAACGTGTTATTTTTGTGTTCTTTGACTTTTTCGTTCCCCCAACAGGAAGAACTCATCCTTATAAACCGGATATCTCCCTATCAGCAGCAGGAAGAATAGATTGTCACCAATCTATTCTTCCGTTCACACAATTATTAATCAATTTTACGCATCTTAGTTAAACACATCTCTGCTTTCTTCTAACTTCTGAATCTCTTTTTCGCCCTGAACTACCATAGTCTGGAAGTCTTCGATTGTACTCTTAAGTCTTGGAAGTGCTTCTTGCTTGTAGTTGTTGATTTCATCTAATGCTGATAATGTATCAGCGAATGCCTGCTTGAGTGTCTCAGCGTTGAGCTGTGACTCTGCAGCCTGTTTATGAATCTGAGTTCCCTGCTCTTTGAGCATCTTAGATGTAGCTTCAATCATGTTGTTAGTAGTTTCGTTTAATGCTGTTACTTTTTCAAGAACTATCTTCTCATCATATAAAGCTCCACCTACTGTAACGGCAGTTCTAAGTGCATTTACAGTAACAAGCTTTGCTCTGTCTACTGAACGGATAAGCTCTTTGTTGTTCTTGCGAATCATCTCCATTGCAACAATACCCTGCTGATTTACTGCAAGTAACTGCTGGAAATCCATTACTCTCTGACGAAGCGGATACAATAATTCTTCTTCGATAAATTTAATCTTGTCAGGATTTTCTCCGCTTACCTTTGCGTTTTCAACTGCGTTTGAAACGCTTGCATCTAACTGGAGTCCCATCTCAATACTCTGGTTGAGTTTCTTTGTAAGTTCTCTCATTGAATCCTGCTCAATTTCAAGAGTAGTATTGTCATTGATAAGTGTCTTCTTACCCTTCTCTAAAGACTTAACAATCTCAGAAATTTCTGCGTCAGCTGTTTTGAACTTTTCAAAATATCTTCTAACCGGATTAAATAATTTTCCAAATGTTCCTGTCTTTAAGAAATCAATTCCTGATGGATCAAGATCTCTCATCTTTATAGTAAGATCTTCAAGACTCTTTGCAACTTCTCCGGTCTCGCCGCCCTCTATTCCAAGCTGTCCGACTCTTCTCTCTAAGATAGCGTTGCTCTTTGCTGACTGTTTTAATATTTCATCACCAAAACTCTCCATGGCGTTGGCATATTCTTTTCTCTGGGTTATAGAGTCTATATCTACTGACATAATCTCAGCTGTCTGCTGTTCAACCGTTGTTGCAATTGCAGTATTCTCTTCAGGTGTAGGTAATAACTGCTGCACAATCTCCTCTTTAACTGCTTCTGTTGTTGGTAAACTTAAATCTAACATACATGTATCCTCCCTTGTATTTTTTCTTTTCAATCTGATATCAATATATTTTCATACCACATTATATTTATCATAATCCTAAATAAATGAAATAACAATTATTTTTACAGTGATGCATTAAATAATGTCTTCAACTGGTAAACAATGTCGTCAGTATCAGCATTAATACTTGCTGCTTCATTAATATCACTAATCTGCTGCAATGCATCAAGATTTGCATTGTATCCGATTGTATAGATTGGAACACTAAGCCCCTGAACAACACTCTTGATTTCTCTTAAATCATATCCGATATTTGAATCGCCATCACTCAATACAAATAATAATGGTTTTGCGTCAGGTGTTGTCTCTAGCTGCTCTCTGATCATATCAAGACCAACAACTATTGCATCAAAAGTAGCTGTTCCGCCACCTTCTGAGAAATGTTCAACAGATCCTTTAAAGAGACTCTGCTGATTCAAATCAAACTCTGCAATCGGAACTTCAATTGTGACATCAGTACTGTAAGATACCAAGCCGATGTAGTTTGAACTGTTGATATATTTCATTGAATTTACGAGGGAACTCTTAAGTGATGCTAACGGTTCTCCACCCATACTTCCCGATGTATCAGCAATAAATACTGCAACGATAGCATTTTCTCCGTCTTTGTTGTTCTTGTACAACTCCTGCATAGATTTAAGTGATTCACCGTCAAGTTCATTGTATTCACACTTGTAATCTTTCATTGAGTTGAAACCTGCCTCTTTTGCACTCTTTTGTGCGGCATCTGAAGTACAATACTGTCCAAACTTTCTCAATATTTCCTTCTTATCATCAGATGTTGATGAAATAATCGCAAGTGGATTATTGTGAATGTATCCGTATGGAACAAACTTATAATTCTTCTCCAATGCAGGATCTTTGATATAAGACTGGTATTCCATAATAAATCCATCCAAAGTACCTTTGTTGGCCGCCTTTCTCATCTGGATAGTCGTCAAAGCAACAAATGGAACGTTGTTTTGGAACTTCTTAAAACCTTCCATTGCTGTATCAGACAATGGATTTTCATAATCGTATCTCTGAAGTGTGCAGGCTAAGAAGTTAAGTCCGGAAGTACTTGTAAATGGGTTTGTATATCCCATACTCATCTTTCCTTCTTCTGTAGCTTCCGTAATAGTTTTCATGTCTATAGTACCGTACTCGTCAACAAGTTTTTTATATTTACTGTTCTTGATTACGATTCCTGCAACATTGTTTACAAGACAATCTGCCGCATACTCAGTCCCAACACCCTCGGCATTCAAAATTGATACCCACATTGACGCAGATGGAGAAAATCCATCTGGAACTGCTTTACCACTGGCTATATAATCTTTTGCCTGTCCGCTGCTGACATTTCTAATCTGAACGCTGACTTTCTGTCCGTTAATTTCTACTCCCTGGCTGTTGAATTCATTAGCCATATCGCAGAGCCATCCGTCTGTTCCTGTGCCTGCCTTTTCCGGCGAGCAGAATATTTCCGCATACAAATCTGTTGTAGCCGGAACTGTAACTTCACATGTATCAATATCAGGCAACTCTTTTGCCACACTGTCATCCTCTTCAAATTCAATAGAAGATTTGACAGGTTTTCCTTTCTTTGGTTCCACTTTTCTGGCCATCTTTATTATTGTCTTTTTCGCATCTTCTGACGAAATAGTTTTCTGAGATTTTCCTATATTACGTGTAATATAAATACCCCCAAAAACCAATACGGCAACTATTGCAAATATTCCAATAATCAGACCGTTCTTTTTTCCTTCACTTTCCATAATCATACTTTCTCCTATGTGTATTTTTGTTCAAGAACGTCTCGTCGTTCTTGCTGCGAAATGCGCGTTAGTTATGAGCTAATTTACCCTGCAAGTTCCCGGTTGCCCGGTTTGTTTCATCCACTGCGAAATGAAGCGAAACAACTAGCTGTATAACTTCACTTCTTGTGTGAGTTTCTCAATTTCTTCCAAAATCTCATCATGTTCTTCATTATTATTTTCTGAAGACAATTCAAACATAAGTGTCTCTATCTTGAGAAGAAGTTCTTCATTAAGAGCTATAGCTTCCTTTATTTTTTTCAGATTATCCTCATAAAGCTGTAACTGCTTTTGCTGAATATCATCAGGAATGGTATCCTCTTTGTATCTTGCAAGTTTCTCATAATCACGGTCAGCAAAAATCTGCATTCTGTTAGCCATGGCAACAACATTGCTGACTGCTGATTTTTCAGCGGACTTTACAATCGCATCATATTTTCCCCAGCTGAGACTGCCCTTTTCGAATTTCTCGCCGATAATATTTTCTGTATTTGCAAAAAGATTATCCATTCGTCTAAGCTGCTCACTTGCTGTTCTTGCAGTGTCTCCAAGAGGTCTGCTTGTAAAATATGATTTGAGAACCGTGCCTGCTTTCTTTATATCATCAATAGTATCTGTTGAAACTCGTGTGCGCTTTGGATCTGACAGCAGTTCATGATTGCCATAGAAAAATGCAAACAAAAGAACCAGTGCCAAAAATATGGACATTCCGGGTCTTATAACTCCCGGGTCAGAAGGTCTGAGATCCAGTAATCCCGGAGAATAACATATAACAGCAGAAAAAACTATCGCAAGATTTAATCCTGCCAACTTAAGATATTTAACAGTATTCATATCTTCTTACCTCCTTTTCCCTTCTTCCAGTATCTTATTTACAACTCGCTCTGCCGCATGACCGTCATCAACACAACAGAATCTTCTATAGAATCTGTTATATTTATCGCTGTAATCTGAAGTCACTTTCCTGATTTGCTTAACTGCTTTTATCAGTTCATCATTTGTCTGAAGTATTGGTCCCGGCAAATCTTTTTCAATATCAAGATAGAATCCTCTTAGGACATCTCTGTATTTTTCCAAGTCATACATAAAGAATAATATCGGTCTGCAAAGATTTGCATAATCAAAGAATACCGATGAGTAATCTGTTATGCATATATCGGAAATGAGATACAGCTCCGTTATGTCATCATAACTGCTTCCATCATAAACAAAATCTCCAAATTGAGTCAAATCCAGACTGTCCACTATCCAGTAATGCATTCTGAGAAGAAGAACATACTCGTCTCCCACCTCTTTCTTTAATCTGTTAATGTCTAACGCCAGCTCAAATTTATACTCTCCGGCTCCGTAATAACTGTCGTCACGCCATGTCGGTGCATACAAAATTACTTTTTTGTCCTTTGGTATTCCAAGCTTCTCTTTTATCTCAATTGCCAAAACATCCCTGTCCTCTGCGTACATCGGATCATTTGCCGGATATCCGTACTCGAGAATCTTTTCTTTGTCGAACCTGAAACAGCTCTGAAAGACTTCTGTCGAAAACGGATTGTCCGATAAAAGAAAATCCCATTTTCTAGTTTGTCTGTACACTATGTCTTTGTATCTTGGATTAGCTGAGTGAACATCCTCCATATCAAATACAAGTTTTTTAAGCGGTGTTCCATGCCATGTGGAGAGTAATATCTGATTATCCCTCTTTGGTATGGACAGTGGCTGTCTCATATTATTAACCTGATATTTACATCTGGTCATGTAATAATAATATGAAAGACTGAACCTCTTAATTTTTTTGTGTCTGCCTTCTATGTTGATCTTTTTGTCATTGACCACCCAAATGTATTTATATTGATTTCCAAAATGTTCCTGCATATATTTGTAAATATATTTCGGCTGTCCGGAACAGTTACGTCCCACAAAACTCTCAAACAAAATCCAGTTATCCTTAACTTTCATTCGGTTGAAAATGTAGAGATTAATGGTTCTGTACAAATGCTTCTTTTCAGAGAACATCATGGTAAACTTTCTCTTTATAAGTTTTACTCTGATGTTATTTTTGGCAACTTTTCCATCTCCTGCTGCAGCGGCTTTAAGAATCTTTCTGTCTCTGCTGCCAAACTTCTTTAACACATTTTTGTCCACCTTAAATATCACATTAGATAAAAGGTCAAACTCCTTATCAACTCCCGGCATTCCATCATAGTACCTTCTTGCAAATGTACCAACATAATAAGCTGCTGCCATATACTGAAAATGTTCTGCCGTCTTTTCTCCGCTGTTGATACACGAGAGAAACGCCTTGGCAAAATATTGTATCCTCTCCGGATCATTATATCGGTCAAGAGACGGATATTTTATTTCGTCATTGTGAAATCTCTTGACATAAACACTGTCCCTGGAAGAAGAATATCTCTCCACACAATTAAGAAGCTGTGCCACAAACTTTGCATCGGAATAATACTTTTGCTCTTCATCAAACATTAAATCATTCTTCTGCAAAAAAGACTTCTTTATGAGTATTCCAAGGGAAGAAATATCCTCCAGCTTATTTTTGCCCGTCAGAAGAGTTTTCATTATGTCCCCGAAATCCTGTTTTGTATCATTAACTAAACCTTCATCAAACTCACTGTCTCCGCTTCCGCTTGAAGCGTCAGGCTGATCAACATTGAAAGCCGCCCTCTTAAACCACGTGTGTAATATTCTCGAATACACAACATCATCCAGAGATTTTGCTGCCTTCATAAGATTACTCAGTGTATCCTCTACAAGATAATCATCGCTGTCCAAAAAATACACATAGTCACCGCTTGCATTTGCCAAGCCCGCATTTCTTGCTGCGGCAACACCGGTCTTTTCCGTCATCTCCACAATAACCAGTTTGTTGTGAGCCACAAATGATTCGATAATGTCATCGATTCTTTCAGGAACATCGTCCTTTTTCATGGCATCTCTGTCAAATACCAGTACTGTTTCAATATCTTTGTACTCCTGAGCTGCTATACTGCCAAGACAGTCTTCCAAAAATGCTCTTCCCTTGTGATAGGGAACTATAATACTTATCATTTAAATACTTTCTCCACAACTCTCTTTGCTGCAAATCCGTCATCCACACAACAGAATCTGTCATAAAACTGATTATATCGCTCTTTATTATCTGCAACAATATTATCTATATTCTTTATTGCGTCAACCAATTCATCATTTGTTCTGAAAATCGGTCCCGGCAAGTCTTTATCAATATCAAGATAAAATCCTCTGAGGACATCTCTGTACTTCTCCAAATCATACATGAAGAAGAGGATTGGTCTCTTAAGATTTGCATAGTCGAAAAATACTGACGAGTAATCTGTAATGAGCATGTCTGATATCATATATAACTCAGTGATATCATCGTAATTACATACATCCTTTGTAAAATCTCCAAAAGAAGACATGTCAAGTCTGTCTACTACAAGATAATGCAGTCTGAGAAGCAGAATATACTCATCTCCAAATTCTTTCTTCAGCCTGTCAATATCAAGTGCAAGACTGAACTTGTATTCTCCCGCCTCATACATCTCATCATCTCTCCAGGTAGGAGCGTAGAGAATAAGTTTCTTATCCTTTGGAATTCCAAGCTTCTCTTTGATCTTTGCTGCTCTCTCTTCCAAATCAGGTGCATACAACGGATCGTTTGCCGGATATCCTGATTCCAGAATCTTTTCCTTTTCAAACTGGAAACAACTCTGGAATACCTCAGTTGAAAACGGATTGTCCGATATAAGATAATCCCATCCTCTTGTCTGTTTATATACGACTTCTTTGTATTTTGGATTTGCTGAATGAATATCATCCATATCAAACACAAGCTTCTTAAGTGGTGTGCCATGCCAGGTTGAAAGACATATCGTCTCATCACGTCTTGGCACAGACAACGGCTGTCTCATATTGGTAACCCAGTATTTACTTCTGTTCATATAATAGAAGTACTTAAGGCTCCATCTCTTACATGATTTGTGTTTGCCTTTTATTTTTATTCCCTTTCTGTCCTTGAGCCAGATATAAGTATATTTGTCGCCGAATTCCTTCTGCATATACTCGTAAATATACTTTGGCTGTCCTGAACAGTTTCTTCCCATAAAACTCTCAAACACAATCCAGTTCTCCTTCAGGGAGAATTTGCTGAACACATAAATAGTAATGGTCTTATATAATTTTCTCTTGTCGAAAATGATTGTCTCAATCTTTCTTCTGGCAAGTAATGACTGCTGCATTCTCTCCAGTTTCTTTCTGTTTCCTTTTCCAAATGCCTTGATATATCTTCTGTCTCTAAGCTTTAGTCCGCTTCCAAGTAAAGCCTTTGGATTGATTGTCTTTGCCATTTCCACAAGTTTGTCAAAATATTCATTTTTCCATTCAGACTCTTCACCCCACTTGTATCTCTTTGGAAATTCCAATGTGATAAATCTTCCAAGAAGATACTGAAGATAATCTTTTATCTCCGCTTTTGTTGCAACACTTAAAGCATCCGGGTACGCACTGAACAGGCTTGGCATAGTCTCGTATAATGTAGCCTGACTGAGAGACGGATTAGTCTGCTTATCATTATGTCTTCTTCTGACATAGAGCGCATCCTCTATTCCTTTTATGTTTCTTGCATTACTGAACAGAGCCGCCATTACTCTCACATCAGCATAGAAATATTGTTCTTCGTTGAACCTGATATTATAATCATCAAACAAACTCTTTCTGTACAGGCATCCAAGTACTGTAACCTTCTGGAATCTCTTGTACCTGTTGACACAGTAATCAATCGGATTATTGAAATCTATCTCAGCAAGCATTTCTTCCTCGCCCTCGTAGGCTTCTGCCTGTCCTGTTACATATGCCGCTCTCTTGAACCAGGTATTTCTGACCTGTCCGTACACAATGTCAGTCTCATCATCCATCATTGAGACAAGTGCCTGAAGAGACTCTCCACACATATAGTCATCATTGTCAAGGAACATAATATATTCGCCTGTAGCTTTATCAAGTCCGAGATTTCTGGCTGCTGCAACACCATGCGTTCCTTCATTCTTATACATAGTAATCTTTGCCGAATCCTTGTACTTCTCCACAAGGTCAGTTGGATCATCCTCATCACCGTCATAAATAAGTATGGTTTCGATATCTTTATAACTCTGCTCTGCAATACTGCAAAGCGCATCCTCTAAATATGCAAGACACTGTTTATGTGTAACAATAATGCTAATCATGGGGTACAATCTCCTATTTTCAGTAATTATTCATTTGATTCTATAATCACTAATATTCATCACTAATAATCGTCACTTACAGAATCGGAAGTTATTTCAAATTTCTGATTATGAATGTAAGTCATTCTTGATCTGTGTTGTTGAAATGTCAGGTGTTCTTGGAAGGTATACAACTTCACAGTAATCTTTTAAGAAGTCAAACTTTCCTTTCCAGTCATCACCCATTACAAAAGTGTCAATCTCATATTTCTGCACGTCTGTTACCTTCTGCTCCCAGTTTTCTTCAGGAATAACAAGATCAACATATCTTATGGCTTCAAGAACCATCTTTCTCTGCTCGTATGTAAAATAACACTTCTTCTGTTTTGAGTTCCAGTTAAACTCATCAGTTGAGAGAACAACTACAAGGTAATCTCCAAGTTCCTTTGCTCTTCTCAAAATATTTATATGTCCGTAATGTAACATGTCAAATGTTCCATAGGTTATTACTCTCTTCATAAATATATCCTCCTAAAAAATAGCATTCTCAAATTCTTTGACTGCTTCTTTGTTGTATTGTTTAGGGTCAAAGTCACACTTTGGTACGCGACCTTCTCTATAAGCCCTTAACCCATCTATTATACTATCTTTATCAGCTTTTATCAAATACTGTCCGTTTTCCATGAGACTGTCCGTCACCGATGAAAAATCTGAAACAATAATTGGCAACCCCACAATTCTAGCCTCAAGCAAAACCATCGGTTGTCCTTCATATATGGATGGCAGAATAAAGCAGTCGCACATGCTCATAAGCTTGAACGGATTCATAAGGTTACCTGTGAGAACTATCTTATCTTCAATTCCAAGTTCCCTAATCTGAGTCTCCACCTCACCCTGAAGCGGTCCCTGTCCAATAATGTAAAGTCTTGAATCAGGATACTCTTTCAAATATTCACTAAATGCGCTTACCAGAGTTTTATGATTCTTCTCAGGTGAGAACCTTCCCATGGTAACAAAGTTTGTTTCTTCCTTCTTTGGAAGAGCAAATCCCTCATATACTGCCTCCTCTTCAAGGCAGTCATATACTCTCTGATAGTTGATAGTGTTCTTTGCAAATGAAAACTTCGATTCGGTTGCCGATGTAGCAAGATTCTTCTTGTTGACCTCCATAACCGAATGGCTGCATGACACCAGTCTGTCCCAGTCAGTGTAGGTATTAAAAATCATTGCCATCTTTCGCTTGAGTGGTCGTTTATGATTCACTTTTCTCATCTGATCTGCAATCAGATCATTATGCATCCAGATAGATTTCTTTGGCGCATTAAGATGCGGAAATACGAAAGCCATAATAGGTGAATATCCGCAAAATTCCACAACAGCATCAAACTTTGCATTGCCTGCAATTCGCTTTGCCTGTCTTGCAAACATCTTTTCCGGCAACAATTTTTTGAATGCTCCGTTTATATTAAAGGCCATGGCAATTGCCATCTTGATATTTTCTCCGATGGAAGCGAAATTGTAACTGGTCCTTACAAGCACACGGACATTTTTGTTTATCTCCTCCATTCGCTGTTCCTGATCCGGAGTAAGTGCCTCGTACAAATAAGCTGTAACGTCATATTTATCGTAGTCAATGTTATTTAGAAGACTTAAGAACGAATGGGTAATACCGTTTTGGAGAGCGCGCCCTAAGGCGATAAATATCTTTTTCTTTTCATTACCGGCAGTTATGACTTTTACCCGACCGGTATTTCCGTAAAATATGGCATCGATAATTCTTTTTGCCACATTTCCATCATCATTAGCACAAAATCTCTCTCTTGATTTTCTGTAATCTTCTTCCTTTGCCTTTATTGCGCTGTCAATATCACAAAGCCACTTTGACAGTTCCCCTATATTGTCAGTTGCCGGTCCCGGAAGTTCATCAATATCCATATACATTCCTCTTGTCTGTCTGTACTCAGAAAGATCCGGAATGTAAAAAAGTATCGGTCTGTTTGTCACAAGGAAATCAAAGAAAATGCTGGAGTAATCTGATATCAGAACATCCACTGCTGCAAGCACTTCATTTGTATCAAACAAAGGACTGACCAAAAGCCCTTTGAGTTTCTCTGATGCCTTAACCTTTTTGTAGATTGCCTGATGTGGTTTGATAAGAAGCTGCATATCATTATCTTCCATCAGTCCTTTAAGACTTTCATAGAATTCCTCGAACTTCTCAACATCTCCTCTTGTATTGTTAAAGTCTGTGCCCTTCCATGTGGGAGCGTACAGCACTGTCTTTTTATTTTTGTCAATTTTGACGCCTGAAGCTATTAACTTATCCTCAACCACACTTCTGTCGCTGCCTATTATGGTGTCGGTTCTTGCCTGCCCGGTTTCAATAACCTTTCCCGGCAGAATGTCTTCAAGCTTGTACGACTTCATATACATGTCAGTGTGATGAGCATTTGGTGAGAGAAGATAACTTGCCTGCAGAAAATTTCTCTCTGTGTTTGCTACCTGAATATTGCCCTTTGGCATCTCATACCCCATAAGTTTAAGTGGGATACCATGCCAGGTATTGATATACACCTGACCTTCTTTTCTCGTGTAGCACGGCGGGAAGGTACTGTTGTTAATCAGATAACCTGCGCTGGCAAGATACTTATAATATTCCCTGCTCTTAATCTTAACAAAACTAACATTGCCTACATCTTTGTACTGCTCGAAATAATCCTTCCAGTCAGCTTCGTTATTATATACCCATACATGTCTGTAATTGTTATCTTTGATAAGTTCGTTGAACAATGCCTTTGGTCCGCAAGTCATTCCCGCGCCGTAAAAAGACTCATACAAAATTACCCTTGTATCAACCTTTAATTTCTCATAATATTTTGAATACGGCACATAGAAAATGTAATTCTTTGCGACTCGCGCCAATTTATTCTTCTTCAACTTCTCAACAATTGCACTCATACAACCTCTCAATTCAACTCAAAACAATCTGCTCTATCCAGCATTCTCTGTCTCTATCCAACATTCTCTGTCTCTGTCTCTATTACCATCAATAACTCAGAACCAATCAACCGGCTCACTCTCCAAAAACAAATTCTTTGATTCGCTTTGCCGAATTTCCGTCTTTGTAATAATTGACTGATTCATTTACTTTTCTTCTCTTATCCCGAAACTCATCCCTGTTTTCCGCGATACTCTCCACAAACGTAAGTACCTCTGCCGGCTCTGTAAAATATGGTCCGGGCATCATATCGTAAGGATTCTCGAAAGTAAAACCTCTGTCCACGTCATACTTTTCCAAATCACCCACGGTAAATGCCATCGGTCTGTCAAGTAACATATAATCAAAATACACCGATGAGTAATCCGTGATAAGTGCGTCTGCCGCTCTTAAAAGTCCATACACACTGCACTTTCTTTTTTTCAAATCATCCTGAGTCAGGAATTCAATACATTCATAGTCTGCAAGATCTCCCACCACTTTCTGGAAAGGATGAATCTTGACAATCATTCTCATTCCATGCTCTTTCAGCTTACCATTCAAAATCTTCACATCTGACTCTGCGAATCCCGGAAGGGGAATCACCTGCTCACTGTCTCTGTATGTAGGAAGCCAGACAATCAACTTGTCCGCACCCATTCTCAGACTCTCGTCAGATTTACTATCCACTGCAAACAATTCATCATTTCTTGGCTGTCCTGTGATAACCACCTGACTTTCACTGCAGCTGAAGCACTTCATAAGAATAGGATTAAACAGTTTGGATGTGGAAATAATATATGAGAAATAATTATAATCAATCTTCTCAAGTCCCTTCTCCATATTGCCCAATTTCTTCAGTGGCATACCGTGCCAGAGATTTACAACTATCTGATCTTTTGAAGGTTTTATCGGATACTTTCCAAAACTGTAGAATGCGTACTTAGATTTCAGAAAATAGAAAATCCCTTTTTTGTTATCTGTAAATGTCACATTATCCGGAGCCTCACTCACAAAATCTTTCCAGTCATTTGCACTTACAACTATGCTGTATTTTTTATTGAACTCATTCTCAATAAGATAATCATAGAATGCCTTTACATTATCCCTGAACCCAAGATTTGAATAAAAGAATATAATGTCTTTCTTTTTAATAATTCTATTTACAAAAGTGAGAGGTTTGAAGGCAACTCTCAGCAAATCTTTATTCATTTCATGAATCTCCATTTTTTCTAAGAAGTTTTTTGTAAACGAAAGTTCTGAGACTGTTTGGCATAATCCCCACAGCAATGTGACCGCCAACTCCCACTATCATCTGACCTGTTGAAATAAAACCAATCTTCTTTAGGTGAGTCTTAAATCTCACAATCTTTCCCACATATGACAGTCCGCCACGTCTTTTGTACATCTCATCACCGGCTCTCATATAAACCAGAATGTCTCTGAGATTGTACGCTTCCGCGCCCTCCATCAGCATTGATACCCAGAGATTATAGTCCTCAAAATACTCATAATTCCGGTACCCTCCGCATTTTTGTACAAACGACTTTTTGTACATAACAGAAGGATGGTTGAAAGGACTTCTCTTTTTTGCAAAACTTAGAATCTCCTCTCTCTCCTGAGGTAACTGTCTGGCACTGCCAAGGCAGCTGCTGTCACTTTCTATCTCTTCCACGGTTTTTGCACTACCGCGAAATTCCCTTACAGTGCCGCCCACAATATCAACATTTCTATCTTCAATTACGCTTAACTGCTTTTCCATTCGATCCGGCAAAGCAATATCATCACTGTCCATTCGCGCCACAATCTCATTTTTGCAGTAACCGATTCCTGCATTGAGAGCATGGGCTAATCCCATATTTTTCTCCAGCCTTATAATATGAAAAAGTACAGGGTACCGGTGACAATAGTCATCAATAACCCTGTATAAATCTTCATTTAATGGTCCATCGCAGACAATAACAAAATCATTGGTTTTCACCGTCTGATTCAAAATACTCTCTATCGATGCTGACAAAAAATCCGGATTCTCCTTATGGTACACTGACATCAAAACAGAATAATCCATTTTTCTCTCCACTATCTTCTTTTTTTCTTTTTGCGAAGTACATCCTCAGTAACTGTAGCTATTGTCTGATCCTTCTCGACACCTTCTGTATTTTCCTTATCAAAGATAATCTTGAAGGTCATAAGAATCAATTTCAAATCTAACCAGATACTGTAATGTTCTATATAATATAAGTCTAATTTCAATTTGTCGTATGGTGTTGTATTGTACTTACCATACACCTGTGCATATCCTGTAAGTCCCGCCTTAACCTTGAGTCTGAAAGAAAACTCAGGAATACTCTTTCTGTACTCCTCTGCAATCTCAGGTCTCTCAGGTCTTGGACCTACAATTGACATCTCGCCCTTTATGATATTGAATATCTGAGGCAACTCGTCAAGATGCGCCATTCTCAGAATCTTACCAACTTTTGTTACCCTGTCGTCATCCTTTGCACAAAGTCTTGCGCCCTCTTCTTCGGAATTAATCTTCATACTTCTGAACTTATATATCTTAAAGACCTTTCCGTTAAGCGTGAGTCTCTCCTGCTTATAGAATACAGGACCACCGTCCTCAATCCAGATTAATGCGCTGATTATAATCATCGGAACAGCCGCAATAATTGTAATTATGATAATAACTACAATATCAAGCAAACGCTTTGCAAAAGACTGTTCCCACTTAAGTCCCTTATTTCTAAGGAGAAGTAATGGTGAATCAAAAAGATTGTTAGACTCACTTCCCATAAGAATAAGATCTGACAACTTAGGTGTGAGATACACTCTGATATTGTTGTCAAAGCAAAACTTGATGTAATCATTTCTGACCTCTGCCGGAATATCGCAAAGTAATACGCTACCATGTTTTTTCATGGCCTGGCATACATTGTCAAAACCTGCATTTATGTGAATAGCTTTTTTGATGCTGTACTTGTCCTGTCTGCTGTTAATCTTTGTAACCAGATTATCCGGGTCTCTGTCGCAGAATACCAAAAGAACATCTCTTGGCGGATACAGTAATCTGTAAATCTCAACTGCAAAGAACGACCAGAAAATGGCAACCAGCATATTAAGAAATGTCATTCCAATCATCGGTGCCACATGTACAAGTCTGTAACTGAGCAAACAAATCTGCATGTACATAATGATGTTGACAAATACATTTACAATGAGCTGCGAGAAAATAATATCACCCTTCATAAGGTGCGCAATTCTCATGGCCCCGTAAACATTTGCAAATACCGTATACAATAATACGTAAATGAAAACTATAACTACATGTCCCTTGTAAACGAAGATTCTCGAAATATCGGAACTGTAATATTTGTCCCATGTATACCAGAATACAAAAGCCTGAAGTACTACCAATATCAGATATAAGGTGAGTACTGATATTCTTGTAAACGGATTAGATTTATTTGAATTAATAGGCTTTCGTGATTTGCCTGTCTTAACTGATTTGTCTGCTTTGACTGTTTTTTCTGCTTTAACTGTTTTTTCTGCTTTAACTGTTTTTTCTGCTTTAACTGATTTATCTGCTTTAACTGATTTATCTGCCTTGCTTGAATTACTTGATTTATTTGAATTATTCATTCTTTCTCCCATGAATTCCAACTCTAATTCATCCAATTCATAAATTCACTTTTTCTTAATAATATCTTTCGCATTAATTGCGATAATTATTAATCATGTTACGTTATATAAGATGTGAGACAACTCACTTAAAAGACAACGTACTCTCATAAATCTTAGCAAAACACATTATATTTGTCAATTATACATAATATGTGGTACAATGATTTACTGTGACTAAACAGCCTTTCAGCCACACCAGCATGAATCCGCATGGCTACATGGCTTTCGTGATTTGCATCCTTCGGATATCAAATCACTTTCGCTCGGGACAACAAATGCTTTGTCGCTTGGCCGAATAGTTACATTTACTGTATTTAGTTTGTCATAAACTTATAAATAGGAGGAATATCATGGCAAAATATGATTCAGATGATTTTAGCAATTTTTTCAATCCTGATTCCGACAGTTCCGGGATTGAACCTGCGATAGATTCGCAATTCGAAAGAAAAGATAGATCAAATTATGGCAATGGTGGACAGCGTAGAGCCGGCTCAAATTCAGGCAACGGCGGACAGCGCAGAACCGGTGCAAATTCAAGTGGCAATACAAACGGCAACTCTTCTGCTAACGGCAACCGCAGAGCCGGTACTAATTCAGGTAATGGCGGACAGAGCAGAACTGGCGACAATTCAAACTATTACGGAAATCAAAGAAACAAAACGAATGGAAATAGTGATATGAACAATCAACGACCTTCAACTGCAGAACTGAAAATGAAAGAAAAATACAGAAAGAGCAAAAAGCTTGGTATAATCCTTACGCTTATCCAGCTCATTGCTTCTGTAGCATTCATGACTATTCTTTATTTTGCGAAGGATAATCTCGATGCATTCGTCACTCTCCCGGTGTATATAGGAGCAGGTGTAGTACTGTTTCTTCTATTTATAATGACATTTAGAATGCAGTTCAAGAAGCTCACAGTAAAACGAATCGGAAAAGTTATTTCTATTATAATAACTGTCCTTCTTGTTTTAGGTTCATACTTCCTCTATCCGCTTATAGGTATGGAGTTAGGTGGAAACTCAGTAGTATCACACAACAAGCCTTTTGTTGTCTACCTTTCAGGTAACGATACTTTTGACGAACTCAGCAAGGATTCTAACGGACGTTCAGATACAAACATTTTAGCAGTTGTAAATCCTGAGACTTATACAGCACTCTTACTTTCGACACCTAGAGATGCTTACCTTGAACTCAACGGTCAGGACATTCCTGCCGGCAACATGGACAAACTTACTCACGCCGGACTCTACGGAAACGGCATAAAGGATGCCAATGGCAAATGGGGATACGGCTGTGACGTATCAATGAATATGCTCGGCGATCTCTATGATCTTGATGTGAAACATTACCTTAGAATCAACTTCACAGGATTCTCAAATCTTGTTGATGCCCTTGGTGGAGTAACCGTTGATGTTCCTGAAGGATTCACTACTACAACTTACGGAAAAACATATACTTTTAAAGAAGGAAAACAGAAGCTCGACGGTTCATATGCACTCACATTCGTAAGAGAGCGTCACTCATTCGCAAAGGGCGATATGCAACGTGGCGCGAACCAGACAGCAGTAATAAAAGCAATTGTTGATCAGGCAGTATCAGCAAACTCTATCGTAAACTACAACAAAGTAGTAGATTCTATCTCTGAAAGTTTTGATACAGACCTCAATGTTTCATCTCTGGCAAAACTTCAGCTTCAGCTCCAGAGAAAGAAAGACTTCAAAGGATGGAATATTGTAAACTATGCTGTTGACGGTTCAACAGGCGGCGGTTACAAATATTGCTACACACTCGGCAAGAACGCCTCAGTAGTTGTTCTTGATGATGATTCCGTAGAAATCGGAAAGCAGATGGCTCACCTCGTTCTCGACGGAAAGCACATCGATGACAAGACTGCAAAGCAGCTGGAAAAAGGAACATATGTAGAAGATGAAACTACTGCAAAGTAACGTTTCATAAAGTATACATTTTGAATCAATTATATAAATTTAGAGGTTTTATTATGAAGAAGATAATATTAACCGGTGGCGGTACTGCCGGACACGTAACACCAAACATCGCACTGGTTCCAAGATTAAAAGAAGCCGGATATGAAGTGGAGTATATTGGGTCCTACAACGGCATGGAAAAGGAATTGGTTGAAAATGCCGGTTTAAAATACTACGGAATATCTTCAGGAAAATTCAGAAGATATTTTTCACTCAAGAATTTCACTGATCCTTTCCGTGTAATTAAGGGATACTTTGAAGCCAAAAAACTTATGAAAGAATTACAACCTGATGTTCTGTTTTCAAAAGGCGGTTTTGTTTCTGTTCCTGTTGTAATGGCAGCCCACTCAGCAAAGGTTCCAACTATTATTCACGAATCTGATATGACTCCGGGACTTGCAAATAAGATTGCAATTAAGTTTGCTTCCAAGGTTTGCCATACTTTCCCTGAGACAGGAAAGTACGTTGGCAAAAAGGGGGTATTCACCGGTTCACCGATTCGTGCTGAATTATATGAAGGCGATAAGAATGTTGCCATGAAGATGTGTGATTTTGACAGCACAAAACCAATTCTTCTTGTAACCGGCGGAAGCTTAGGCGCCAAGAAAGTAAACGACGCAATAAGAGAGGCTCTTCCTGAACTTCTTAAGGATTTTCAGATTGCACATTTGTGCGGTAAAGAGAAGTATGACAAGTCATTAGAAGGAACTAAGGGATATGCACAGTTTGAATATATCAGCTCTGAGATGAAAGATTTCTTTGCCATGGCTGACATCATTGTTTCCCGCGCAGGTTCTAACTCAATTTGTGAAATTGCGGCTCTTGCAAAACCTAACGTTCTTATTCCACTCTCGGCAAAAGTCAGCAGAGGCGACCAGATTCTCAATGCCAATTCATTTGAGAAACAGGGGCTCAGTGTTGTAATAGATGAGGACACCATGACCACATCAACACTTGTCAAAGCTATTAATGAAGTATATAATAATCGTGCAAAGTACGTTGATGCCATGAAAAAATCAGACTTTGGAAACGGCATTAACAATATTATAGATTTAATTACATCAATCAATTAATGTAGATGTTTGTTAGTCATCAAAAGAAGTTGAGTTCTTACAAGCTCTGTATATGGTAGAAAAGGATAAGAAATGGAATCAATTAAGAATTTATTTTTGAAGTACAAAGAAATTATTATGTATCTGATTATGGGTGTTGCAACAACGGTTGTCAGTTGGGCATCATACGCAATCTTAACTAAAGTTTTCACCCAGGACAGTGCCTTTATACTGTTCCTTGCTAAAGTCACACCACTTGGTCCAAAGCTTGCAGTTGTAACTGTGGCAAATATCATATCCTGGATTGCCAGTGTGTTATTCGCTTATGTAACCAACAAAATCTGGGTTTTCAACAGCAAGTCATGGAAGTTTGCAGTTGTTGCCGCAGAGTTAGGTAAGTTTGTCGGCGCAAGAATCTTAACCGGCTTCCTTGAATGGTTCGGTGTACCGTTCCTTGTAAAGATTGGTCTTGACCAGGCACCACTTGGTATTGAAGGCGGATTAAGCAAGATTCTCGTAAGCGTTTTAGTTGTAATATTCAACTACGTTTTCAGTAAGTTATTTATCTTCAAAAAGGATGAAACAACTAAGACTGCAGCATAAATTTTATTAGGCCTATGGTGTATAAAAAAGAAGGTTTGTATTTAATTTACAAACCTTCTTTTTATTTAATCTTTTTATTTAATCATTTCACTACAATGTTTTTGTAATAAACTTCTAATTAATAATTCAGCTCTATTACAATGCTTCTTTTGCTTTTGCAATTATTTCATCAACGACTTTCTGATCAAGTTCGCCCTGATTCAGGTTAAATAATTTCTCGTCATACCTTGGAATGATATGCACGTGGAAATGGAAAATAGTCTGATCAGCAGCTACTCCGTTGTTCTGAAGAACATTCACTCCCTCACAACCTGTAACTTCTTTGATAAATGTCGCAATCTTCTTTGCAAGTACAAATACCTTTGATGCAAGCTCTTCAGGAAGCTCATATATATTTGCGTAGTGCTCCTTTGCAAGAATGAGAACGTGTCCCTTTGTTACAGGAAACGCATCAAATATAACTCTGAAATCATCATCTTCATATAATGTATTTGTCTCAATTACTCCGTTTGCCAATTTGCAAAAAATACAATCATCCTTCATCTTCTGACTCCCTTCTGCGTAAAACGCCTAAAGATATTATCGTTCCTACCAACAGGCCACCCATATGTGCGGCCATATCAATCTGCTCATTAATGCTTCCGACAACAAGGAGAACTATCATAATAATAATTCGTCTTCCCTCTTCTCTGAATTTGCCGGACATAATCATTGAAACTATTATAAGACCAAACAGTCCATATATTGCACCTGAAGCTCCTACGCTTACTACATCATCTCTCATCATAAGATGATATGTGGACGACACAACTCCTGCACCAATTCCACTAACCAGATAGATTAGCAAAAACTGAATATGGCCTATCTCTTTTTCAGTCTTTAGTCCAATTCCAATAGCCAGTAAAATAAACATATTTGACACTATATGTTCATAACCTGCATGTAAAAACATGGAAGAAAGAATTCTGTAATACTCACCATGATTGTATATTGAATTATAATCGAGGCAACCCCAATCAAAAATCTCATCTCCTGTTACCCCAAATAAATTGAATTCGCCGATAATAAATATGATAATATTTATCAGCGCAATGGCTGCGGTAACCATTGGAAGAGTAAGACTAACTTTTCTCTCGTCCTTTATGTCATACAATGTCGCATCTTTGATTTCATTCTCAATAATATCTCTCATCCCAAAGTAATCTTCAGGCTGATTCTCATAAACCATCACTCGATGATTTACCACATCCACAATCCAGAAATTGTTATTCTCCTCAGATACAAGTTCGCTGACGCTCATGTCTCTGTCTGCAAATATAATGTGCATAACTTTCACATCACTATACCCGCCTATGAGGAACTTATTTTCCAATCGTTTTGCAGATTTAGAAATTGAATCTGCAGTTACTGTCACTCCCTCGAGACATTTGAGAAGAACACATATATACATCTTCTTTTCATCTGTAATCTTTACGAAGAAATCAACGATATCTGAATTTGATTCTGCCGGGTTAAACCCTTTTTCGTTCAGTTTTAAATAGATATTATCCCAATTCATAATTATAATTCTGCTTTAACACATTCAAGAGCAGCCTCAATAACCTTATCCATATCGTAATATTTGTAGTTACCGAGTCTTCCACCGAATATAACATTCTCTTCTTTGTCAGCAAGTTCTTTGTACTGAAGGAAAAGATTACCGTTTCTGTCATCATTAATTGGATAGTACGGCTCGATTCCCGGCTTCCACTCAGAAGAGTATTCTCTTGAAATAACAGTCTTAGGCTGTGTTCCAAACTCAAAGTGTTTGTGCTCTATAATTCTTGTGTAAGGCACTTCCCTTTCTGTATAATTTACAACAGCATTTCCCTGATAGTTTTCTTCGTCTAACACCTCTGTCTCGAATCTTACCGTTCTGTACTCAAGGTGTCCAAGCTTGAATCCATAATACTCATCAATCATACCTGTATAGACAGTCTTGTCTGCAATGTCAGCATTATCTTTGATGAATTCAAAGTAATCTGTGTTAAGCATCACATCACTTCCCTCTAACATCTTCTCAACGATTGGTGTGTATCCGCCCATAGGAATTCCCTGGAATCTGTCGTTGAAATAGTTGTTGTCAAATGTAAATCTGAGTGGAAGTCTTCTTATAATGAATGAAGGAAGTTCTGAACATGATCTTCCCCACTGTTTCTCTGTATAACCTTTTATAAGCTTCTCAAAGATGTCCTTTCCTACAAGGGAAAGTCCCTGTTCTTCGAGGTTCTTTGGCTCTGAAATATTGAATTCTGCCTTCTGAGCTTCAATGATAGCTTTCGCTTCCTTTGGAGTCTTTATGTTCCACATCTTGCTGAATGTGTTCATATTAAAAGGCAAATTGTATAATTCATCTTTGTAAACTGCTACAGGCGAATTGATGTAGTTGTTAAATTCTGCGAACTGATTTACGTAGTTCCAGATTTCTTTGTTGCTTGTGTGGAAGATATGAGCACCGTACTTGTGAACGTTAATTCCCTCAATCTCCTCACAATAAATGTTTCCTGCGATGTGATCTCTCTTGTCAATCACTAAACATTTCTTGCCTTTTTTTGTAGCTTCGTGTGCAAAAACCGCTCCAAATAATCCTGCTCCAACTATTAAATAATCGTACTTTCTCATGCTTGCTCTCCTTTACTGTTTTCTCAATATCTTTCTAAGTATAAATCTATATACTCTGTATGGGAAAAAGCTTTCTGCTTTCGTAAGTCTTTCGTTCATATTTGTTATTTTATCCTGAAGCTTTTGAATCTTTTCTTTCAGACGCTTCTTTTCTTCCTTGTAAGTCTGCTTATCCTGCTTGTATTTTTCTCTTATTTCTGATAATTTTGCCTTCGCCTCATCCTTACTTTCATAGGCTTTCTGTAATTTTGCATTTATCTCAGACTTTTCTTCATATGTTTTCTGTAACTTTGCATTTATCTCAGACTTTTCTTCATATGTTTTCTGTAACTTTGCATTTATTTCTGACTTTTCTTCATATGTTTTCTGTAACTTTGCGTTTATTTCTGATTTTTCTTCATATGCAATTTTTAACTTTTCGTTAATTTCAAAGAATCTGGTATTGCTTTCATTTCGCTTTTTCTTTGTTATCATTTTTTCATTCATATAAGATTCAACAAGAATCTCATTCATAGCTTTGCCATCTTTTGGATGCTTTGCAAGAACATCATTCAGAATATCTTTACCTGTCTTTTCTTTAAACCACTGACAGATCTTATTCCACTGAACATCATTCTCTGTAATATTGCTATTCCACAGAGATGTTTCCTGAGAGCCCTCTCTAACAGATATTCCATCGTGAGCTCTAACAAGTACAGTCGGAATATCATAATATATTTCAAGTGCCTTCAACCACAAATCATCTGCGTTTAAACACATTTCCTCAATTACTGACTCATCAAAGAATTCTGTCTCAAAAATCGCCGGTGGATACAAAATGCCCGCACACCCTGTAGCCAAAAGTCTCATACTCGGTGTTTGAATATAACCATCACATTCTTTTATCCAATACGAGTATGGGCGAACTTCCTTATCATCCGTAACAATAAGATGGGTTCTAAGTGAACTAATACTTTTGGGATAGGAAATATATCCACAAAACAGGTGCTCTAACGTCCTTGAACTATAATTAATATCATCATCAATAGTAATTATAATAGCGTCAACATATTCCTGCATTGCATAAAAATACTTTTTGTGACTCTTCAAATCATAACACCATTTTATTGTCAGCTTCTCCTGTGCCACCAACTCTTTAATGAGTTTAGGAAGTGCTTCCTTATCCTCAAACTGTTCTTCTGCAAGCCAAAGAACAATCTCATCAGCCGGGAATGTCTGATTTACCATGTTTTCTGCCACTAAAGCAGCATACTCGATTCTTTCCGGATATGATGTGAATGACACAATCATCTTTTTATTAACAATGTCAAAGAGCTGATTACATTTATTATCCTTGATGTATGAAACGATCCCTGCTTTACCGTCAAGACTCAGTCTGTCTAATTGTCCTTCATCAAAGCTTTCTAACGTCTGTCTCAAGCTGTTGAAAACAATCTCGAACTGATTCTTATCATGTCTATATCGGAATAATTCCTTAAATCCCTCAAAAACACTATCTACGCTCATATTATTTATTCTCCAGTCTAAAAATATACTCTTACTAATTTCCCATCAGTTCTTCATACTGTCCATATTCTTTTTTATCATAAAAGTATGTTGAAGGTTTTCCTTTTATTCCAAGTTCTTCAAACCATTCTTTTGTAAGCTTGTCTTTGAGTGTTGTATATGTCGGTTCTGCAAGAGTATTCAAATTCCACAGACTGAAATGAAGTGCATAGTTTATATAATCCTGTTCTAACTCTTTGAATATATTTTCATTTACCAAACGTTCTTTCAATGCCGTCAATGCATTGTAGAAACACTGCCAAGACTGTTCTCTCGTGTTAGACAAAGACTCTTTGTTATTTCTTCTCTGATGTACAAGAATCTTATCCTTTGGAACCACTGTAATCCTCTCTGCAAGAACTGTAGCCGAGAACACAAACAGCATATCATTACTTGTTCTCTGTTCCTGAAACAGCAGATTATGCTTCTCAACAAATTCTCTGCTAAACAACTTGTCCCATGCCCAGCCAACAAAAACCTTAAATACATTGTCTGTCATCTGTCTGTGCTTAAACGGCATATATGGCGGAATCTTTTTATATCTTAAAGTCCAATTAATATTCTTGTAAGTATCATCATCCTCGAAATACTGGTTGGAATTGAATACAACCATGTCTGCCTTGTCTTCTTTTGCTTTGTTATAAGCAACTTCCAACATATCAGGCTCAAAGAAATCATCGGAATCAAGGAAGGATAAATACTCTCCCTTTGCATGTTTCAATCCGTTATTTCTGGCAGCTCCCGCTCCTGCGTTTTCCTGATCAATAACTGTTATATTTGAATATTTCTCAGCGTACTCTTTTGCAATTGCTGCAGAATTATCGGGAGAGCCATCATTTACACAGATGATTTCTATCTCTTTTAATGTTTGGTTGACTATACTGTCAAGACACTGTCCAATGAACTTTTCAACATTATACATTGGAAGTATTACCGAAACTTTAATATCGCTCATTTTTAACTCCTAAGTCATTAACTATTATTTTCTCTTAAATAATCTTTTAATCTTTGAAGGTATAAATGTAAATATACGTCCAATTTTGTAAGTAACAGAGTTTTTAACTTTCTTAAGCTGCTTCTTTGTCTTTGCAAGTTCTTTCTTTGTTGCCTTTAACTCTTTCTTTGTCTCCTTAAGCTGTGCTTTAAGTTTCTCATTTGAAGCACCGGCAACAACATATGTGTTATAGAATCCCTTTGGAGAGCTGATAAGCAATGTAATCTTATCCCATTCTCTCTCGGTAAAAAGACTCTGATCTAATTCACCTTTTGTCTTTGCTCTTGCAAATTCTTCGCTGATTCTGTCAACATACTCTACCTTGAACTCTTCACTGATTCTGTTAAGTGTAGCATTGTAGTTGTGTAACTTCTTAACCCAGTACATTCCTTTGAATCTTTCCCAGAGATCAGGATGTTTCATGAGAATATCTCTGATGTGATCGTACTCAACATTCATACAGTAAACCTTCTGTGGGTTCTTAACTGATGAGTTTGGATTATCTCTTCTGTTCATATAGTATGGTTTGTTGAGAATCATAGCTCTCTTTGCAAACACAAAAGTCTGGAACCAGAAACCGTTGTCCTGGAATGAAGCACCCGGAGTCTCATTGTGTCTGATTCCGTGTTCTTCCAGGAATGATCTCTTGTAGATTCCACTCCATGTATTCATGATATATCTGATAGCACTTGGTGTCTCACTTGGGTTAAACACCTTGTTGTAGTCTTCTTCATTCTTAGAAAGATGGTTGTATACAAGGTTCATATTGCCATCATCGGCTCTTGTAAATCTGTAGAAATCAGCTTTAACAAAATCAAGATCATTCTTGCTTGCGATGTTGTATAAATCCTCATACATATTAATCGGTACAAAATCATCCGGCTCAAGAATACCTACATATTCTCCTGTAGCCTTGTCGAGACCGATATTCATTCCTATGCCGTATCCGCCATTCTCCTTGTCAACAAGAATAATTCTTGAATCCTTCTCTGCATAACTCTTCAATATTTCCAATGAATTGTCAGTTGAACCGTCATTGATACAGATTATCTCTATATCCTTCAATGTCTGATTCGTAATGCTGTCCATACACTCTACCAGATATGGTTCAACATTATAGGTTGGAATAATAATTGATACTTTTGCCATTGTTCTCTCCTCTTAAATCGTAAATAGTAATTTGTTGGGTATCTATATATAAATCAGTAATCTTTTGAGTACTTTATCGCACGAAAAGTCTCTTCACTTTTCCAGGAATTGCCGTAATAAGCTTTCCAATCTTGAAACTCGTACTGTTTTCAAGTTCTTCGATTTTCCTCTTAAGTTTACTGTTTTTAGCTTTTAGTTTTTCGTTCTTGACGGTAAGTTTCTCATTCTTGGTAGTGAGCTTTATCTTTGCCGCCTTAAGCTTTCTGATGCGATCAAGATCCTTTGAATACTCTGACAACAGAAACTGATTCGCATCTAACACCATTACCCTGCACAGTCTGTCAAAATCCTTCGCGCTGTAATAATCTTCCTGCATGTCACTGAATCCCCAGACTTTAAGCACCTTTTCTTTGTAAGTGTTATAAAGAAGTTCATATGACGCTGTACTTGTCTGCTTACTAAGAAAATAGAAAAATGCTCTGAGTGCCTTATTTAAGAAACTGTTTTTGACTGTTTCAAATCCCGGTTCATCCTTGAGTGTCTCGTATGTCTTGGTGTATGCTTCATACACACAGAGAGGATCAACCGATGCCTGACCTGTAAGACTGCTCTCAAAATTGATTCGGTAGTCTATCAGCGTCTCATCAACGTAGGTAAACTCTGTGGCATAAAATAATGCCATCATTACAAAGTAATTGTCGTTCGCCCTCTTAATCTCCTGGAACTTAAGATTATGATCTTTGACAAAATCAGTTCTAAACATCTTGTTCCAAGGAACGTTGGTTGTAAAGTTAAACAGTCTTTCTTTGATGTCGTCCCGACCAAAAGGAGTCTTATCCGGTAACATGCCTGTCTTCAGATAATTGTTCATAGGAAATATCTTTCCCGTAGTCTCATCTAAATGATTTGCTCCACACACACATATATCTGCACTGTCATGCTCACACTTGTTGTACATCTTTTCAAGGGCTTCCTCATAGAACACATCGTCTGCATCCCAAAACACAAGATATCTTCCGGTTGCATGTTCTATACCCTTGTTTCTTGCCACTCCGGCATAAGAGTTATTCTGTTGTAAAATAATAATTCGGTCATCCTCTTCCTGCAACTGCTTCAATACATCTACCGTATTATCTGTCGAGCCGTCGTCCACATATATTATCTCTATGTCTTTCAAAGTCTGCTTTGAAATGAAGGACGCCGTACGTCTAATATATTTCTCGACATTGTACACAGGCACAATAACCGACACTTTAATATCTGTCTGCATTATATTTACTCCATGTAATTATTTCAAAATTATTTATTATAACATTCTCTTATGTATCTGAACGTCTCATCCTCACCTTTCTCTGCCACCATTTCAAGTAAATACTCCAGTTCCTGTGAGGTCTGGGGATGAATAAACCTTTCATTTTTTCTCTTGTTAAAATAATTGAGTGCATCTGACGTAGTGTACTTATCCTTGTTGTAAATCTTACACGCTGCCAGCCTGTCACAGAACATTTCAACAACGTATTTTTTAGGCATCTTTACCGGCTCTACCTTGCGGGTCTTAATGTTGTAATCTGTCCAGTATTCAAAGTGATGCTTATTTCTGCCTTTGTGATGCAACCAGGCTTTTGAATAACCATACTCCTCCCTCTCGCCCTCATTAGGACTTTTATTTCCGGAATAATATCTGACTCCGAGAACAAATTCAGAAAAAGTATACTTTGACAGGTCATGCTGCAATCCCTGAAGAGGTATTCCAGCCTTGATGCAGTGTCTGATGACCTGATGCCTGTGCTTTGTAATTGTTTTGAAATGTCCAATTGTCCTTGCTATTACATTCATAAATAATCTCTTACCTTATTAATATGCATAGTTGTGCATTGTGCTTATTTTATCACATATTTCACGCTTTTACAATTAAAGTTGTTGGCAGATATAGTCGATATACCGACCAACTATATTAATGTTACTTGTTGCATATACCATTCTCGCGCCAACTGCATCTTCAATCTCATTCAAAATAACCCTGTCGCCATCCCACATAATATCAATTCCCGCGTAATCGGGTTTGAGAATTCTTACTACCTGATTCACGATCTCAAGTTCCTCTTTTCCCAGTTCGTAAACAGATACATCCCCGCCAAGACTGAAGTTGCTCTTAAATCCGTCTCCGGCCTGCCTGCAAATGGCAACTACAACTTTTCCACCTATGACATAAGCTCTCACATCACGGCCTTTACTGTCGGCAACGGGCTGGATAATCCCTCTGTTTCCTATTCTTCGGACGTATGTGTCATATTCTTCCTTATCGTGTACCAAAAACACTTCGCTGCCTCCGTGACCGTCACGACTTTTTAATACCAGTGGATAATTAAGTTCCTTTTCAAACAGTGGTACTTTCTCAGTTTTCATTACAGGTATTGAATTTCTGACTGCAAGTTCATAGGTCTTCCACTTGTCATTTCCCACTTCTGTAACATAGGCACTGTTGAACACTCTTATTCCCTGTTCCTCAAACTGCCTTGCTATGCTGCTGTTTCTGCTCCTGTTTATAACGAAATCAACATCAGTCAAATCCCTTTCAAGCCGCTCCTGATTCTTATTATCGAGGACAACCGGCTCTAACTCGTTTTTCCTCTCCCTCAGATAATCGCTACACATTTCGATGAAAGTTCTGTTCTTTTCTACATCCTCGGGAGCATAAATAATCAATCCTTTTTTATTGCTCATCTTTTTTAATATCTCCAATTATGTAGTCCAGTATGCACTGGGCAACATTAACTCCTGTGCAATCCAAAATATTCTTGAAATGAGCATTACTGTTCACTTCACAGAGGATTGGTTCATCATTCTCCCCAAATAAAATATCAACTCCTGCAAAATCAAGGTTCAAATATTCACAGACCTTCTTTGCCATGTCTACCTGAGCATCTGTTGGCTGATAATTTTTCATCTTCCCGCCGTTTGTAATATTGGCTCTGAAATCAGAATCGTTAGTGCGCATCATGGAAGCTGCCGGTTTATCGCCCACCATATTGATCCTCACATCGCGTCCCTGTGAATTTGCTATAAATTCCTGCACAATAAAATCAGACTTTCCAATTTGATTAACAACTCTTATCGCTTCTTCTCTGCTACCTGCCTTGTACACCTGCGCTCCGAAGGATCCACAGTTTTCCTTTATTATAAACGGAAGCCCCAGGGTATTTATCGCAGAATCTATAAAATCATCAAGGCTGTCTTCTAATCCGAAAGTCAGGGGACTAACCATTGTCTTTGGCATTTTTATATCTGTTCCCACAAGGGAAATATAAGTTAATGACTTATCATCACAGACCTCTATTGCCCTTGAAGAATTATATAGTTTTAGCCCTCTGTGCTCTAACAGGGCTGCAGCCTTAACATCTTTATCCCAGAAAATAACAAAATCCGGTTTTTTATTCATCAGAATATCCGTGTCTGTCAGGACTTCATAATTGGTCAATTTTTCAAGTACACATCCTCTGTCCTTTGCAGCACTAATAAGGTATTCATATATCTCATCAAACTTTTTTGATTTTAAATATTCATTGACGACTAACCATGCGTACAACCACTTCACCTCAATTCTGTTTACTTCATTTATTCTTTATCTACTGTACGTGATATGCTCCCCCTACTTAAATCAAAATGATTTTGAAGTAGGGGCTTCCTGCTCAATGACCCTTCTGAGTCAAGTATCGACAGGCTAATTTTTTCTTTATACATAAAGAACGGTTAGGGCCCCCTTGCTCTAACCGTTCCGGACTGAAAAATATGTTAGTATACTCTGGGCCTAGGAGTGCCCATGTCCACCATTTACATGGAGGATCTAAAAAGTACTACTAGGTTATTATATCATGGCATCCCATTCTATGAAGTGATAAATATAACCAAATCGTACATTGATATTGATTATTTTTAACATTTTCACAATTTTAATACCGTTTTTTTGTATTATATATTAATATGTATATATGACTATACGCTGATAACAGCGTCCACTAATTCAAAAATATCCACGGAGGTACCATATGAGTAACACTAACCCAGGTAACAAGCTTTCACTTAATACACTTCTCATTATTCTTGCAACTGTCATTTTTGTCGGCGGTGCCATAGGTGTAAAAATGTTGAGCTCGCACAAGAAGGATTCCGGTAGTTCTGCAGTCAATCAGAATGCAGCAACTGCTGCAACCAAGAACATTCCGGATGCAACAAAAGGCGACATCGAGGCAACAATTGATTCCGTTATCACATTTAGGGATGTTACCTTCGACATGTCTATAGATGACGTCAAAGCTCTTGAAGACAAGAACGAAGACACTTTAGCTAATCCTGCAATTTCAAAATCGGGAGACGGCTACACTTACATATATTATCTGAGTAATCCTGAGAAGCCGTTAAATTACAACAAGATAAATGTAGGTTCTGAAAATGCACCCGGACTTACTTATGTTTTTAACAATGACTCATTAGAAGAGGTAAGACTTCAGTTTGGACTTATTGATGAAGCCACTTTCAATTCCATAATCGGAAACCTTAAAGGATCTTATGGTGAATCTACTTTCTACAGATCAACAAACGGAACTGAATCTTACTGGTGGAAATCTGACAAACAGCTTTTTATGCTTACTCGAGACAGCTACAGTACAACACTTTTTTATAGAAGAAACTAGTACACTTACAGAAGCGAGAACCTCTATCCCAGTCGTAAATTGTGCTCCAACACAGAATCATAAAAAGAAAGCCGATATGGTACTTTTCCATAACGGCTTTCTTTTTTTCTATCAACATGTTGCATCGTCTGCGTCTATAGCTTTCTCGTTCTTAACTGTTCCCTTTGCCCAAGGGCTACCAACATCGCATCTTCCATGATGAGATACTGATGCTATCTCACCTTTTTGAAAATCGTCCGATGTAATTACTCTGATTCTTGAGATTCCGGAAGCTGTCTTTCCATCTAACATATTAACAATATCATCAATTTCTTTATCGCTGACCACGAATAAACCTCCTTCATAATTATTGAACACTTGTCAATTTTTTGATTGTACTAGGGTTAGGTGTCCATGCCCTGATATCAAGCTTTCTTGCAACCTTATATTCAGGACATCCCCAACAATATACTATGTACATATCATCACTCTGCTCATATTTTTTGAATTTAACTTTTTTTCTTGTTATCTGTTTGATAACAGGACTCTCCTGTTTCTTAACGTAGATTCTTTTGTTCTTTCCATAGTAGTTCTGTAAGGCCTTTTGTGACTTATTACTCTTAATAAGAATTGCGCCAAAAGACTTAACCTCATGCTCATTTCCGTCCAATCTTCCTGAGACATAAATCTTATCAACTACCTTAACTGATTTGGTTGCCGGAATACTTGATACCAAATCTCTCGCTTCTTTTGCTGCCTGTTCATTCAAGTACATGCTACCCAAAGGTGTGACAATCATCAACACTAAATAAACCATCAACAATTTTGCTTTCATTAAAAAAACTCCCTCCATAAAAATACATTATACAGTTTTTTAGTACCTTCCCCGAATCCCAATTTCTATTTTTAATATAACATTATATTTTTCATTTCCGCAAGCCCCAAATTCACTGTTCTTTAAACATTCAAAAAAACCACGTTACATGTATTCCAATTCTGCCAAATACATGTAACGTGGTGCCTTGCGAAGAGGTTTTCTTCTATCCCCGTCTAAATATTTAAATCATCTCTGATTAACCATCTCTGATTAACCATCTCTAATTAACCATCTCGAATTTCCACTGCTGATTTGCCTGTGCAAAATAATCCCACTGATGTACATTGCCGCCTGCTGCAGTAGACCATCCCTCAACATCCATAGCTTTGTTGCTGTGTTTGTTTATGAAGAATACATATCCGTTGTCAACTGATGTAATGTACCATCTCTGGTTTGCAGTGTTGTTGTTATCCCAGATAAGAAGATTTCCGCCGTTTTCAGTAGACCATCCACCCATATCAAGGGCTCTTCCGCTGAGCGCGCTTGTAATTACAAATGTGCTGTCATCGCTGTTGAATGAAACATAGAATGACTGAGCATCAGTTCCGTTGATTGTCCACTGCTGCACATTAGTTCCTGCTGCAGGATTACCGCCTGCTACGTCAAGTGCAAGTCCGCTGTGACGGTTGATAATTCTGTATTTTGCCTTTTCAACTTTCATCGAAGACATCTTGTCATTCCAGTCATTTCCAATCCAAGATGTGTCGCCTGTAATAACCTTTGTTGCTCCACTGAAGTTGTCATCGGCATAAAGTGTAACTTTGTATCCGAAAGGAACCTTGAGGGATGATAAATCATCATTTCTAAATCCTTTTGCCTGAATTGCTGAAAGGTTGTAATTTCCTGTTCCAAAGGTCGCTGATCTTCCGCCATAATTGATGTCCTGATAAATTGTTACATCAGCTCCGCCGTTTCCCGGATTTGAATTATTGTTATTGTTATTATTGTTATTCTTATTGTTGTTATTATTGTTGTTATTATTATTATTGTTGTCCGGTGCTCCATTTGCCATTACTTCTTTAATTGCTGCAAGAAGAGAATATCCGTTAAATGAATCCTGACCAACTTCCCAAATCATTGTTCCGCCGTATGACTTGCTGTACTCAGCTTTCTGCTTGATTGTGTTAATGCCGTTATAGTAAACACCATTAGCATAATCTGCATATGCATTTGCAGGATTCATCTGAATCATCTCTGCATATGTACGGGCTGCTCCTCCTGCGCCATATCCGTAGAAAGGAACTCCGATCACCATTCTGTCATTGCTAACTCCTCTTGCTCCGTAATAATTTACCATGTCATAAATCTGCGACCAAGGTGCAACCTCGCCTGTTCCTGCCTGGTTGTAGTCGTATGACATAAGATTGAGGAAATCAAAGTAACGGTATGTACTGTTTGCTATGCTTCCTGTGAACCACTGGCTTACTGCCATTGTAAGAATCTTGCCCTGCGATTTGAGTCTTCCTGAAAGTTCAGAAATGAAAGCATCATAGTTGTTCCAGATATCAGCATCGTTGAGCTCGATATCAATATCAACACCGTCAAGGTTGTATGAATTTACGTAATTCATAATCTGGTTGATAAGGTTTGTTCTTCTGGAAGCTGAAGTGAAAACTCCGTCGTTCTGGAATCCGTTCCATCCACCAATAGCTATGATAGCCTTACAGTTGTTAGAATGACATTTGCTAACGATAGTCTGAACATCTCCGGCAGAAAAACCTGATGTAAGTGTTCCACCTGCATAAGTCATGAATGATAAGTTGCAATGAGTCATTGCTGAGAAATCAATAGAATTGATTGTGTAATTTCTGTAGGATGGTAAATATCCTACAACCCTTCTCCCTGCTGTCTCCGGACTATAAGAAGCAGCTGTTACCTTTGTTGTGCCCATAGAAAAAGGAAGCATGCTAAATAACATTGCTACCACAAGAGTGAGCACCAAACTACGTCTCTTTAACATTATTAAGACCCCCTATAATAATTTTTTATATATCGGGTTCCCCTTTCCCGATAAAACAGCACAAACCCCTTCAAAAAAATGTGCTGCATTTTACATAATTAAAGACTCTCCTGGGATGCCTTCCCAAAATAACCACCGCAAGAATCGCGAGCGATTCTTGAACTTCAGATAATGTCCGATTAAAATGAAAAACGCAAGAACGATATAACTCGCCTCGCGTTTTCCATCCCCTTTCACTCTTTCTCAATTATATTCAATCGTAACTGCAATTACAATTGCACGATTTTTTAGTTCGGGTAAAAAATGAACCATAAGGGGCTTTATATCCAATTTTTAGTTGCCATCTCTAAATATGGTAACAGTAGTTGAATCATCATGCAATAATAAATCAAAACGGGATTCAGGAAATGGCACTTCTAATTCTTCAATATTATTTTCATCACATACCAAATACCGCGTAAACTCACTATATCTAACATTTATGTTATTTATATTATTTCCTCTGCAATTGAGATAAACTAGTGCAATTTCCTCAATATCCAATTCACTCAGATTATTATTACTGCAGTTAAGTACCGACAAAAATTCTGGACTATCCGCAAATAAATCATACTTATTAAAAATGCTGATTTCGTTATCTGAGAAGTCAAGGAATATCAAATCTTTAAAATATGCTTTCTCTCCCAATTCTAATTCTGTAAACTTGTTTCCTGAACAATCAAGCAATTCCAAATTTTCAGGAGACGCAAATACCAGATTTTTTAAATTATTTGAACTGCAATCAAGTTCTTTTAACATGTCACATTGTTCCATATTCAATTCACTAATCTGATTGTTTAAACAATAAAGTTTCTCTAATTTACTATTTCCAGATACATCGAGTGCTTTCAAATTATTGTTGCTGCAATTGATTGTTACTAAGTTTTTATTTGCTGCAAAATTCAGTTCTTCTATCACGTTTCCTCGGCAGTCAAGAAAATCAAGTTCACTCATCTTACCAAGGTTCAAAGCTGTAAGCTTATTATTTCTACAGTTTAAGTATTTCAAATTGCTGTTGCCTGTTTCCAAACTTGAAATATTTGAATTATGAAAATCAAGATACTCCAAATTATCCAAAACCGGTAATTCTTCCAATAAAGAGTTTGTAACTGCCAATGATTTAACATTTTCGCAATTATTCAAACTAAATTGTTCAAGATAGTAACTGTTTTTTAAACTTACAACTTCCAAACTGTTATTATCTTCAATATTACATTCTTCCATCAAGATTAAATTGTCTGCCTCTATGTATTCGAGATTGTCATTGCCACATAAAGCCATCGCTCTCACTTTCAAGCATCCTGTAAAATCAACCTTTTTAACTTTAGGACAATAGCACACAGACATACTATCCAAATTTTCATTATAGCTCAAGTCTACTTCTTCAAGTTCCGAAAACTTCGCAGAGTCATCTTCGCCTATAATAAAGCATTCTCCCTCTAATCCTGCATTAGACCAGTTTATCTTTTTTAATCTACCATTTTCATCCCATTCATACTGATCTGAACTCCAGTCTCTGCTAACAGTATTATTATCATTATCAAAATTATCAATAATTGTTTCTAATCCCTCTACATCAGCCTCATTATACTGAACAGAAGAACTATCTGATTCTTCCGGAACTGCTTCCGTCACTGCCGCATTTTCAATCAAATCTCTGTAGTCATTATTATTGTTTATAATATTCTTTATATTATTCTTTATTTCAAATAAATTTATTTTATTTGATTTAGCCAAAGGATTACCATCTAAATCCACTTTACTAAGTAATTTACATTTTGATAAATCAAGTTCTGTTAATTTATTATATTGGCATCTAATTTCCCTAAGTTCTACGTTCTTAGATAAATCCAGTTTTTCCAATCCGCAACGATAACATCCTAATTCTTGCAATCTAAAGTTATTTGACAAATCAATAGTTTTCAAACCAGTTTCTCCGCAACTATCGTCGGTATTTAATCTCTCAATAAATCTGTTTTGTGTAATATCAATATATCTTAAAAAATAACTATCCTGTATTACCAATACTACGAGCTTAGGATTCTGCGAAGTATCAATGTCTGCTATTAATTGGCTATCTACACCCAGTCCCCATAAATTATCACATCCATACACTTCCAACTGTGCCAAACAATCTGCCCCGTATAATTGTATTGATTCTATTTTTGTACAGCCATTAAACAATGCTCTGACAAGATTGTTCATATAATCTGCGCGCACCTCAAGCAACTCAGTATTTCCGCTCAAGTCTATATTCCTAAATCCTATGGATTTGTCTAGATTAATCCTCAGCAAAGTTTTACTGTTATTGAGTGTTAATTTATAAGCATCCGGATTTTGGCTTATATCTATAGTTTTGATTGACTCAAAAACACACGCACCATCATTACTGTTGTCATTGAAATTAAGATCACCTTTCAATCTCACGTCTGACCAGTTAATACCTGTAAGATTGCCATCCTTGTCCCATACATACTGGTCTGACTTAAGGTCCTCACTAACACTTGCACCTTTACTCTTCTGATATTTGATAATCTCTGTGAGTCCTGCAACATCTTTTGCATTCAATGAGACTGTTGTAGGTTCTTCAACTGTTGTCGTTTCCTCTACTGTTTCCTTTACAGTTGTAGTTTCTTCATGGGATGTTGTAATAATTTCTGTCGTCTGACTTTCAGATGATGTAACCTCACCTGCTGAAGTTGACTCTTCCTGCTTGGTTGTTATAATTTCACCTGCAGTCTCCTCCTCTGCAGTTGTGCTGTTCTCAGCAGTTGTTACAGGCTGTGTTGTTGCTGCCTGTGTTGTTGCAACTGTTGCCTTTGTAGTTGTAGCCTGTGTTGTTGTTGTCTGCTGTTCTGGAGTTGTTGTATTTGCTACAGTTGTATTCGTATTTAATCCTGTAGGAAGCCATTTTACTCTGACTTTACATTTATATTTCTTTTTGCCGACTTTAGCTGTAATAGTAGCCTTTCCAGGTTTGATTCCTTTTACAAGACCTTTTTTGCTAACCTTTGCAACCTTTTTATTTGAAGATTTCCATTTTACTTTTCCCTTTACATTTTTTACTTTTAACTTAACTGTTTTTCCAACATATATTGTTGCTTTCTTCTTATTGAGCTTTGCTTTTGCCTTTGCTGCTTCAACTGTAACTCCCGGTGTCATGGAAGCAACCATCGCAAGAGACAAAAACATTGCCATAGCTTTTGTACTACTATTCTTCATACTTCTTCTCCTTTTCCTAAATATTAAAATTGTCACTTTTTCCTGTTTTCAAAGCTACCCGCGTTCATGATACGGAATTAGTGCCATTCCTCCCATAATTGTATTATAATAATGCAACTGATTCAATAATAACATAGGTAAATTAACCCGCATTATCGCGCCACTCATGCATAATTACATATTATTTGCACTTATTCTACGCCAAAATCCCTTGTCTGTTTCCTATATACTGTTATAATTAATTATAGTTTTTAGAACGGAGAATGATAGTATGATTGAGGATATTTACAATTTTGATCACTCTGCGGACAATAGCCGGGGAGTTATTTTTTCACTGACCGGAATTACATATGCTGACAAGAACTACCGCATTGCCAGAAGAAATTCTGACGTTACGGTTATCGAATATATTATGGAAGGCGAAGGAACTGTGGAAGTGGACGGAAAGGTCTTTCATCCAAAAAAAGGGGACAGCTACCTTTTGCCACAGGGGTCCAGTCACTGTTACTACCCAAATCCAAACAATCCATGGAAGAAAATCTGGATCAATCTTTCAGGGCAGCTTATGTCAGAAATCCTAACCGCATATTCCCTTGATAATGTGTACCTGTTCGAAAACCTGTACACAAAAGATTTGCTGGAAGAGATTGTTAATAATGCAAAAAATAAGATTCCTGATCTTGATCTTTCCACCGGCAAACTTGTTTATGAGATTCTGTATCGAATGAAGATGCACACAAAAAAGCAAGAACCATTAATGAACGAAAATGCACGTATTATGAAGGATTACATCAATGACCATTTGTTTGAAGTGATTACGCTGTCGACCTTGTCCGAACTTATCGGAATGTCTGACCAGCATACCATCCGCATTTTCAAATCGGCTTTCGGCTCAACTCCATATCAGTACATTTTATGGAAAAAACTGGATTATGCGAAGATGTATTTAAAGAACACAAATATGAGTGTAAAGGAGATTTCAAAGAAACTTGCTTTTACTGATGAGTTTTATTTTTCTAATGTATTCAAGAAAAAGATTGGAATTTCCCCTAGCGAATATAAATCAAAATTTACAAGAAACTAAGAACGGGTGGCAATCTCGCAGTAATTGTATTTGTCTGACAGAAGGTCCATGTGCTTTGGAACACATTTGCTGCAGATGGAACTGTGTAGACAAATATTCCCTTTGATTTTTTATTGTTAAATTACCCAGTTTCAAGGCTACTGCCAAAATGAGCATGTATATAATTAACATAAAAAATTAACATGCATAAATCCTTTATTTATCAAGAACTATGCATGTTAACATTATTTTTATCAACCTATATTAAGTATAATATTTGCATTTATTACTTTTTATTGTCTTTTTTCTTTTTGCCCTTTACTGCTTTACACGAGTTGGGTCCTTTACTTGTGTTGAGCACCCCATCTCCCCTTTTTCTGTTTGCAATATAGCTGTGATATAGTTTTGTGAGCATCTTTTCTTCCGGTTTATTATCTACTTTAAGGGATTCAAGATCATTAATCTTCTTCATGGCAAGTCGCTTTTCCACCACATCATCCAAGATGTATGAAATAACTGCTACGCACGGAACTCCAAAGAACATTCCGACCACGCCTCCAAGCCAGCCCCCCACACTGATTGCAAATATAATCCAGATTGGTCTGAGCCCTGTCTTATCCCCAAGAATATATGGTCCTAAGATATTACCGTCAAACTGCTGCAATACAACAATGAGTATTAAAAATGCAAGTGCCTGCTTTGGTGATACCGCAAGGAAAATAATCAGAATACTTGGAATTCCTCCGAGGAACGGTCCGAAATACGGAATCATATTTGTCAGACCAACAACGATACTAATCAAAACGGCATATGACTCTCCGATATTGAAAATCTTCATTGCAACAAGACATATAATTCCGATAATCAGTGAATCAATGGATTTTCCAATAATAAATCCACTGAATATTTCGTTCGCCTTTTCTAGTGTATGCCATGCATATTTTGCCTTTTTCTCACTAAGCAGTGCAAAAATAACTCTCTCACCGTTTCTAACCAAAATGTTCTTATCAAGGAGCATATAAATAGAAACAATAATTGCAACTATAAAATTGAGAATCCATTTCAGTACAGACATTGAGGCGCCTGCAAGGTTTGGTGCTATACCGGTAGCCCAGTTTCTGAATTTTATGATGTACTGTGGCATGCTGTCCTGAACAACCTTTTTGATATAATCCATGGTAGGATTCTGATGCTTTTCCGAAAAATCATTTATCATGGCAAACATCTTCAGATAGAGTTCATTTATACTTCCCGCCATATCTGTGATACTTGTTATTAATGCAGGTATGATAAAAAACAGTGCGCCGGTTATGATTCCAATTACAATCACATATGAAATGATTAGTGACAAACCTTTTCTAAGGCTCGGGCTCTCAATATGAAACAGTTTGACCAAAATATGTCTGTCTACGCTGTTTGCCAGATTTCCCATAATATATGCTATAAAGAAACCTACTAAAAAAGGGGAAAGGCTTGATAACAATCCTCCGAGTTTTTCTTTTGTAGCGTCCCAATTCCATATGGTTCTTGCAAAAATAGTACATATGATTATGCAGCCAACTGCATACATGCACATTCTAAGGAACTGCTTTTCACTCATAAATTTGAATGACTTATTCTCTTCTTCCGCTGCTACGTTATTATTGTTCTCTTCCATGGTTCCTCCTTGCGATATTAATGTGTTTAGAAAATCAAGAACGCCTGAGACGTTCCTGACTAATTGTTTTTTATAAATTTTTAAATATTTCTATCTTTCTTAATCTGTAATCTTTCCTTTGCAAGTGTAATTGCCGCATTAATCATAACGCCAGAAACTGCAATGAAAAAGATAACTCCGACATCGCCGACACTTACAGGGGCAAGCTTAAGCAACTTACTAAGTGGTGCAATAGCAAGAACACCAATCTGTAACAATATTCCGGCTACAGTAATAATGTTAAGTGCTTTATTGTTCCATGATTCCTTAGTAAAGAATGCAAGACGACCTGTTGTCTTACATACATAAGCCATAAGCATTTCGTTTATTGCAAGTGTACTGAAGCAGTAAGTTCTACAGAGTCTCAAAAGTTCTGCATCTTTTCCTAAATGTCCAAGAATATCACCTGCACCGTATTTAACAATTACAGGAAGTAAGAATGCAAGCAATGCTGCACAACCACTGATTAATCCCTGAATTACAATATTAATATAGTCTCCCTTATCAAGGATACCTGCTTTAACATCTCTTGGCTTTTCGTTCATTACTGAATCAGAACCCACGTCCATACCAAGTGCAAGGGAAGGTGCTGTATCTGTAAGAAGGTTAACCCAGAGAATCTGTATTGTGGAAAGTGGTGATGAAAATCCTGCAAAAATAGCTGAAGCCATAAGTACCACTTCCCCGAAGTTTGAACGTAATAAGTAAACTACAGATTTCTTAATGTTATTGAAGAGGTTACGTCCTTCCATAACCGCATTCTTTATAGTGATGAAATTATCGTCAACAAGTATCATCTCTGCTGCATCTTTGGCAACTTCAGTTCCACCGATACCCATGGCTACACCGATATCAGCTGCTTTGAGTGATGGCGCATCATTAACACCGTCACCTGTCATTGAACAAATCTTGCCATGTGACTGGAACGCCTGCACAATCTGTACCTTGTTCTCAGGTGAAACACGCGCAAATACTCTGTAGTTGAGAACTGTCTTCTTGAATTCTTCAGGATCCATCTCATCGATTTCCGCACCGGAAATACACTGCGAAATATCATTTGCGATATCCAGTTCTTTTGCAATTGCAAATGCAGTAATCTTGTGGTCACCGGTAATCATGGCAACGTCGATACCTGCATTGTGACATTCATAAACTGTCTCCTTAACACCTTCCTTTGGAGGGTCAATCATTGCAGAGAGACCAACGAATATCATGTCCTTCTCCTGTGGCTCTGTATCACCCTCGCGGTAAGCAAGTGCCAGTACACGGAGTGCTTCAGAACTCATCTTCTCTGCTGATTTAGAAGCGTTAAGAATATCTTCGGTTGTAATTTTTCTAACTCCGTTTTCATCTAAAATGCGATCACATCTTACGATAACAGAATCAATGGCCCCCTTTGTAAATGAAACATTCTTTGTCTCACCGTTCTTTTCAACCTTATCTAATGTAGTCATCATCTTACGGTCTGAATCAAAAGGAATCTCATCAAATCTTGTGATGCCTTCCATTATGCTGTCGTAACCTAATTTGTTATCTTTTGCGTATTTAATAAATGCTGTCTCAGTAGGATCACCGATTTCTTCCCCTGTTTTTGAAGAATATTTTGCATCATTACATGCCAAAAATCCTGTGAGCAAATGTGAAAATATAGGATTATTAAGTTCGATATCTGCTGAGTCAACTTCTTCTCCCAGGAAGTACCACCTTACAACAGTCATTTTGTTCTGTGTAAGTGTTCCTGTCTTATCAGAACAGATAACATTTACGGCACCAAGTGTTTCTACTGCGTGAATCTGCTTAACAATAGCATTACGCTTACTCATCTTCTGGATTCCTGATGAGAGAACCAGTGTAACAACTGTAGCAAGTCCTTCAGGAATAACTGCAACTGCAAATGCAATGGAAATCATCAAAGTTTCGATAATATCAGTTTTGTAAACAAAATACTGACATACGACCATGAGAAGACAGAGAACTACACCTGCAATACCAAGTACTAATGATATGCTGTTTAAGTTCTTCTGAAGTGGAGTCTCCTGCTTTGTAATCTTGTGTAACATACTTGAAATCTTACCGATTTCTGTATTGTCACCTATCTTTTCAACAACACCTTCTCCACGACCATATTCTACTAATGTAGACATAAATGCCTTATCCTTGCGGTCACCAAGTGGTGTTTTGTCATTACTCTTTTCTCTGCTGTCCTTTTCTACAGCAACACTCTCTCCTGTCAGAGCGGATTCATTTATCTTTAATGAACTTGTATCTGTCAGGGCAAGGTCTGCAGGAATTACACGACCTGCTTCAAGAATTACATAATCACCTACAACCAGGTCTGCAGCAGGAATTTCTTTCTGCTTTCCATCTCTGATAACTATTGCGGTGGAAGCATTAATCTGCTTCAGTGCTTCAACTGATTTCTCGGCGGATACTTCCTGAACAGTACCAATAATGACATTGGCAAGTACAACTACGATAATGATAATACCGTCAACTAATTCCTTATTAGCGATAGAAATTACTGCGGCAGCAATTAAAAGTAATAAAAGAGGAGATGCAAACTGCTCAAGGATCATAGAAAATATACTTTTTTTCTTACCCTGAGTAAGAACATTCCTACCTTCTTTTGCTCTCTCTAGAGCTTCCTCAGTTGTCAAACCCTTGACGTTTTCGGTACTTGTCTTATTAGTGTTTGTACCGGAGTTTTCAGGTTTTTTGTTTGTTTTTGTACCTTTTTTGCTCATCTCATTTACCCTCATTCTTTCTTTTTTAAGTCTGAAACTATTATATAATAGAATCTTTTATATAACAAACTAAATTTCATAATAATAATTCTGTCTAATTGGTCTACATCAGCGTGCAACGAGCAATGAAGTTCGAATCCTGGACACCCTGCGGACCTAAGTCTATTTTAAAAACTGTTATATGACTTTATTAATTGTTATAAGAACATCGGGAAAGCCTTTATTTATAAGACTTTCCCAAGTTATAACTTTTTATATTTTGTTCTTAACAATTATTAGCATTTTTAAAAAAGTCAGAAAATTTGAGGGCCAAAAATTGAGTTGAAAGGTAGTTAGTTAATAAATGATATTCGAAATACAATGAGGCGTTTTAAGTAGTGATTAATATCTAATCTGCAATATAAAATCCTCCATCCCAAGAGCATGCATCCAAAATTACTTCCTGTATTTCA
>JAILRH010000229.1 GCA_024698345.1 Lachnospiraceae bacterium
TGACGCGCATTTCGCAGCAAGAACGCTGAGGCGTTCTTGATTTAATGGGGTCAATATAGAGCCTGATAAAAGAAAGATATAGATTTGATTTGTATGAAAGTATACAGATTTATATTATAAAGAGTTATATTTTGGAAAGAATGTTGAGCAGTTTAGAGTTACTATGAATGAGAAGATTTTAGCAAAAACACCGATTATGATTATTGTGGCTATGATTTGTTGTCTCCTTTGGGGGTCAGCATTTCCTTGCATAAAGATTGGTTACAGATTATTTAATATTGAGGGAAGCGATACTGCTTCACAAATTCTATTTGCAGGATGTAGATTTGCAATTGCAGGAAGTATGGTAATTTTGGTTTCCTGTATCACAAACAAATCTTTTACAAAACCGAAAAATCCAATGAAAATTGCAACATTAAGTGCTTTTCAAACGGTGATTCAGTATTTATTTTTTTACATGGGACTTGCTCATACAACAGGAGTTAAGTCTTCAATTATTACAGGGTCCGGAACGTTTCTCACACTTTTTGTATGCGCCATTGGATTTAAACAGGAAAAATTGACACCCAAAAAGATAGTGGGTAGTATTCTTGGATTCCTTGGAATTATCCTTGTTAATGTTGGTGGGAATAATATTGATCTTGATTTTTCACTGAGTGGTGAGGGATTTGTTATGATAGCGGCTTTTTCTTCAGCAATGGCCTCAGGTTTTATCAAGAAGTTTTCAAAGGATTCTGATGTTGTAATGCTGAGTGGATATCAGTTCTTCTTTGGAGGGATTGTAATGGCAATTACAGGATTTCTGCTTGGAGGAAGACTTGGCGGAGTAACACCGGTTAGTATCTGTCTTATCTTGTATATGGGATTCATTTCTGCAGCGGCATACACATTGTGGGGATTATTGTTGAAACATAATGATGTATCAAAAGTATCGACCTGCAAATTTATGAATCCGGTGTTTGGGGTTATCCTGTCATTCCTATTATTGAACGAAAATGGAATACTGGGAGCCAATGTATTTATTGCATTAATCCTTGTTTGTGTCGGTATATTTATCGTTAATTTCAGAAAATCGAAATCGCCTATATGATTAGGGGGTAAGATTAAGCGAAGATACTTCTATAGAAAAATCTACTTCGAAAAGACCGGTTGAGACGACTGTTCTACAGAATAATAATTCACAGCCGATTGAGACTACTGCATTGCAGCATAACTATTCACAGTCGAAAAAAGTTCCGGTTAAGAAAATAAAAATAACGATAAAATGATGAGAAAAATTTAAAAGATAAAATGATGAGAAAAATTTAACTTGATTTATAAAAATAATCATGATAGAATATTACTTGTTTATGGATAGGAGGTACGGAGACGTGACTTTATTAAGAGTATTGACATTATTATTTATATTAGTGTGTTTAGTTATTACAGTGGTAATATTGCTTCAGGAAGGAAAGCAGGCAGGACTTGGCGGAACAATCAGCGGTGCTGCTGAGACTTACTGGGGAAAAAACAAAGGAAGATCAATGGAAGGTAATCTTGAGAAGATTACAAAAGTTTGTATCGTTCTTTTCTTTGTTTTGGCAATAGTATTGAATATGGGATTTATCAAATACTAATAAAAAGCACTCCACTGAGGAGTGCTTTTTATTTTCAATTATTATAGTTGTTGTAATATGGAAAATGAGAGGAAATAATGAATAATATAGAAAGACAGAAAAAGGTAATATTGGATTTGATGAACGATAAGTTTTATGTTCCAATGAAGATTAAAGAATTGGCAGTTATTTTGAATCTGCCAAAAGAGAGACGAACGGAATTGGAAGAAGTACTCGCTGAATTATTGGAGGAGGGAAAGATTATTCTTTCAAAGAGAGGAAAGTATTCAATTTCAAAGGAAAAAAGATATACAGGTGTTTTTACAAGTCATGAAAAAGGCTTTGGATTTGTAACTGTTGAGGGCATAGAGGAGGACTTTTTTATTCCGCCATCAAAGACTAACGGAGCTTTTCATTTAGATACAGTTGATATTATTGTGGACCCGCTCCCAACCGGTAAGAGAAAAGAGGCCAGAGTTGTAAAAGTTATTTCTCACGAGATAACTTCAGTAATTGGATATTTCCAGAAAAACAAGACATTTGGATATGTTATACCGGACAACACAAGAATTGCCGAGGATATATATGTGCCGGGTAAGTTTACAAAGGGAGCAATGACAGGTCATAAAGTTGTTGTACAGATAACAAATTACGGAACTAAGGACAGAAAACCTGAGGGCATGATTACAGAAATTATTGGTCATGTAAATGATCCTGGAGTAGATATAATCTCTGTAGTGATGTCTTATGATATTCCAATGGATTTTCCTACAGAGGTTATGGAGGAAGTTGAACAGTTTCCGGATGAAGTGCCTGAAAAAGATAAAGAAGGCAGACTTGATATAAGAGATTGGACAACGGTTACCATTGACGGTGAAGATGCAAAGGATTTGGATGACGCCATTACGCTGTTTAAAGAGGGCGAGAATTACAAACTCGGTGTTCACATTGCGGATGTAAGCAATTATGTTAGAGAAGGTTCGCCGCTTGATAAGGAAGCATTGCACAGAGGCACCAGCGTTTACCTTGTTGACAGGGTGATTCCTATGCTCCCACATAAGTTGTCTAACGGACTTTGCTCCTTAAATGAGGGAGTGGACAGGCTTGCGCTAAGTTGTATTATGGACATTGATAAAAAAGGAAACATTATAGGCCATCAGATTGCAGAAACGGTAATCCGTTCGGACCGAAGAATGTCATATACAAAAGTCAAAGAAATACTGGCAGATCATAATGAAGAGGCGATTGCTGAGTACAAAGAATTAGTACCTATGTTTGAATTGATGCAGGAACTATCGGGAATTCTTCGCGGCAAACGTGAAAACAGAGGAGCAATTGATTTTGATTTTCCTGAGTGTAAGATAAAGATAGATGAAAAGGGGAAACCTATAGATATAATGCCATATGACAGAAATGTGGCAACAAAGATAATTGAAGATTTTATGCTGGCAGCAAATGAGACAGTTGCAGAAGATTTTTATTGGCAGGAATTGCCGTTTGTATACAGAAATCACGAGAAGCCTGAGAAGGAAAAAATGAATAAACTTGCGGCATTTGTAAGTACATTCGGTTATACTATGAGAAGCTCAAATGGCGAAGTTCATCCTAAGGAAGTACAGAAATTATTAACCAATATTGAAGGAAAACCGGAAGAAGATCTCATTTCAAGAATAACCCTTAGGTCGATGCAAAGAGCCGCATATACTCCTGAATGTCTTGGACATTTCGGATTATCGGCAAAATACTATTCCCACTTTACGTCGCCAATCAGAAGATATCCGGATCTTCAGATACACAGAATTATCAAAGAACAGTTAAACGGCAGGTTAAATAATGACAGAATTGATCATTACAAGAATATTCTGGGAAATGTGACAAAGCAGTGCAGTGCCTACGAGCGAAGAGCAGATGATGCCGAGCGTGATGTGGATAAACTCAAAAAAGTAGAGTATATGAAAAACTACATAGGAGAGGAATTTGAAGGAGTAATATCCGGAATTACAAATTATGGAATCTATGTAGAACTTCCAAACACAGTTGAAGGAATGATACATGTCAACAATATGCGTGGTGATCATTATAATTTCAATGAGGAAACCTATTCTATGGTTGGTGAGATAACTGGAAGAAGTTATAAACTCGGACAGAGCATCAGAATTGTTGTGGATCGCTGTGACAAAATCACAAAAACAATCGATTTCTTATTTGCATAGAAATTCAAAAAGTATACTTTATGAAACGTTCTTACGCAGTTTTCAGAATACTCTGTCGCATTAAGCAAATGTTTTCTTAAAACTGTTCATCAAGTACTAGTTTTTAACTTCATAATAATAATGATAACTCGTCCGTTCCAATTCACGAGTTTTCTTGATGAAAACTCGTTCAGAGGAAC
>JAILRH010000237.1 GCA_024698345.1 Lachnospiraceae bacterium
CTCAAAATAAAACTAGTTACTCCAATATATATTATTTTTTCTTTCTTTTTATTGTCAAATTCTTCTAAAACTGAAATCATTGATTATCCTCTTACAATTTAGATTGGACCATAATTCATATATCATGTTTTCTAATAATTATAGTGATTTAATGTCCTGTTCTTTTTCAATAAATTTTAATAATTTACGTACTTGCGAATAATAATTTTTATTATCTAAAATATATTTTTTTGCTTCTTGACCTCTTTGAATTCTTTCTTCTTTTGACCTCGTAAAAACTCTTTCCAATGCTTCTTTAATTCCAATGGAAGATTCATTATCAATCGTATATACATAATCATAATACTCATCTGGAACACCTTTAAGCCTTGTCATTAATACCGGTACTCCAGTCGACATATATTCTAATGTTTTAGATGGACATGAATATTTAGTAAATTCTTCATTCGATGGCCTTGGATTTACTAGCAAGCTAGCTTCAAACATTTTTTTTCGAGCTTCTTGCGGTGACACCAATCCCCAATATTTTATTCTATTATTTTCGCTTGATATTCTTATAATATCATCAGAATAGCTTCCACTTCCGCAAATATGTAATTCACATTTTTTTAAATTAGCATTAATAAATCCTTCTATTAATGTCTTTATTCCATATTTTTCATCTATCGAACCAGCATAAAGTATTATCTCTTTATCAGTTTTTTCTACATTTGTAATATTATTATTTATATCTTTAGCGTCTACAATTCCTTCAATAACTATTGAATTCTTTGATGTGCACTTTAGAATATTTCTCATTTCTTTTGTATATAGTGCAAAATAATCAACATTCTTTTGTTCACCAATAAGTAATCTTTGATTTAATTGAGACTTTATTTTTTGAACTAATGAATGATTATTCATATGCATATATATAGGTAAATCCGGTACAATATTTATTATCTTTATACTAGGTATTATTTTCTTAACAACTTTGGCCGCTTTAAGAAACGAAAATCTCATTGCATAGACAATAACAATAATATCGGCATTATCTTTTTTATTCCTATTTTCTAACGCCCATTTTTTTGCTTCATTTTGCAAGGATGCTGTCTGCGAAAAAAATCTAATTAAAGGTAAATTTGAAAAGCCCACGTTTTTAATTAAAATTTTATCTTCATACTTATCACGTCTTTTAACCTTTTTTATTAAGCACTTTGGATATCTAGCAATTACTAACGCACTTAACACACTAACATTCTGACAATATGCTTTTAGTCCTTGAATATAATATTTTTCTGTTATATTCGCCGCTGTTTGATTATATATCTTATTCTCAATTAACTCTTGGAGATATTCATCATCTGCATATGTTCCAATAAACAATACTATTTTTTCTTTCTCTTGAACTTTAATACTCATCTATCTCTCCACATTAATTATTATCCTATAATTCCTTAACTATTATATTATATGATTTTTTTGCTGTATATTTTTTCTTAAAAAGAGCATAACCGCTTGTTCCTAAATCGCTGATATTTTCACATATCACTTTCATTATAACATCAACAAATTTACTAAAATCATTACTCTCACACCACCATCCAAATCCACCATCAACAATAGTCTTTCCTATATCTGAATTTGGATCAGTGCATGCAAGTATCGGTATTTTAGCTTGCATATAAGATAATAACCTACTTGGAAAATTTGGTATTGTAAACCTATGATCCAAAAATATCAATCCCACGTCACAAGCACCAACCATAGTATCATAATCTTCCTTTGGAAGACGTTTCATCAAACATACATTTCTTGGCTTCTCAGCATCAACGTATTCTTGTAATAAATGAAACTCCGTTCCATCTCCTACAATCAAAAAAAATGCCTCCTCAATATCTGCACATGCTTTTAAACAATCAATTATAAATGGAATTCCTTGCGGTTTTCCAAGATTTCCACCATATATAAATACCTTTTTATCAACAGGTATATTATATTTTTTCCGTATTGAAATTCTTGTTTCGTAGTCTACACTTTTATCAACTACTTCAATACTGTTTGGGCAGATTTCAACAATTTCAGGATCAACATCCGGGTTATGATTAATCACATAATCCACATTTGCCTGGCTCATGCAACCAATCCTATCTGAGATTTTATATAATTTCTTTTCTTGGTTTCTAAAATGTTTGTACAACAATCCCTTTATTCCTGTTTTGCTCATCATTCCCATATCAACTGCATTTTGTGGGAATATATCTTTAAGCAAAAGGTATGTTGTCGCATTATCTCTCTTCTTTACATATTCAATAGCTGAAACAAGTGTAATCGGCGGTGTTGAATAAAGAACCAAATCAAACTTAACATTTGAAAAATAATCTTTAATTGCTTTTTTGAATGTTGGCTCTATCATTACCGTAGAAATACCTTTTTCTATAAGATTTGTTTTTTGAGTGTTTCCTATTTGCAGCCTAAGAATAGTAGCATTTTCTTCCTCTATCAAGTGAGTATTCTCTCCTTGCCTTTTCTCCACAGGAGAAATAGCATACACATTATGTCCATTTTTTACAAACTCACGAAGTAGGTCTGTATATATAGTCCGTTCTTTTATTGAATTAAAACTTAATAGAGTTAAGAATAATACATTCATTAATAAAATCCACCTTTACTATTTTTCAAATTTGTAATTTCACTCAAAAAACTTTATCGGCTTCGCCGGACTTCCAACAGCTGTACATTTATCCGGAATATCTTTAACAATGACCGAACCAGCCCCAACTACAGAATAATCTCCAACTTTTTTCCCTTGGATAATCTGAAGTCCTGTTCCTAACTCACTTGCATGCCCAATATTTGTAATGCCTGAAACATTAACACTTGGATATAGTGTAACAAAATCATTTAATACTGCATCATGACCTATTGTGCAATCAAGATTTATTATTACATGTTTTCCAATCTCAATATTTACAGTAATAATTGTATGTGCGCAAATGATTGTTCCCTCACCAATCGCAACTAAATCGGACATTTCTACCGATGGATCAATAACCGTCCCAAACTTAATATTAGGATTGATATTTTTCATGTTATTGATGATTTTTTCTCTTATTTTTGAAGCTCCCACTGCACAGACGAAATATGCATTTGGATATTTACTCACATCCTTTGTGTTTCCAATTACTTTATATCCATTTATTATTTCACCTTGAATAGATTCATTATCATCCATAAAGCCTAGAATATTCCAAGTAGGACTAACAGTGTTTATTCTCTCTATCAGCCACGCGACTTCTCTTCCAAAGCCACTGGCTCCAAATATAATTATATCTTTCATTACTATCTCCAAATGCTAAAGATGGTTTCTTAATTAGGCCCTTGCCAATCAGGTAGTACTCCCTCAGGCGTTCCCATAAATTCCTCCATAGTCGCCGACGTTTCTGAGTTTATTCCTTCTCTTTTTAAAACCGTCATTACTGTATCCCAGATAATCCTCACGTCACCGATAAATGTAATGTGCTTTGTATACCACACATCCATTGCAAACTTATCTTCCCATGACACTCCGTTTCTACCATGTGCCTGTGCATAACCTGTAAGACCCGGTCTTACATCATGGCGATGTTTCTGTTCTTCATTGTACCTATCTAAATATCTAACGAGGAGCGGTCTCGGTCCGATTATTGACATGTCGCCTTTCAATATATTAAATAATTCTGGTAATTCATCCAAACTTGTACTTCTCAAAAATCTACCGTACTTGTTAAGACGTACATTATCCGGCAAAAGATTTCCATCTTTATCTTTTCTACTATCCATAGAGCGAAACTTTATCAATTTGAAAATCTTCTCATTCTTTCCAGGTCTTTCCTGAAAGAAGAATGGATTCCCACGCATGAAAATAGCCCCCAATATTATTAGCACGATAAAAATTGGAGATAATACTATAACTGCGCATAAACTCAATATAAAATCTATCACTCTCTTAAAAAACTTTGAATACATTTTTCTCTTACTCAAAACACTCTCTAATAACTTCAATAATCCTATCCTGCTCTTCCACAGTCATCTTGTTATCACTTGGGAGGCATACGCCTCTGGCAAATATATCAGTTCCTACATCTTCCACGCCACCATCTATATAAGCATTGGTTCTGCATCTGATACTTCCATCTGTGCCTACACACTCATGCATTCTGTACATCGGCTGCATATGCATTGGCTTCCAGATTGGTCGCCCCTCCGCATTTATTGATTCGAGCGCTTCCAGAATTTCAGTCGGACATGACTTTCCTTCTTCAGGAACATACAGAGCCTTCGAATCATCACGAACCTGCTTGCACATCGCATCTTCATCAATAATTAATGAAGACAGCCAGTAGTTTGGCTCTGTTCCTTCTGTTATAGGATTCATTTTTACTGGAAGACCTTCCAGCCCTTTTTCGTATCTTTCATAAATTGCTTTTTTCTGAGCAATATGCTCTTCAAGGTGTCCGTACTGCCCTCTAACCACACCGGCAATCACGTTGCTCATTCGATAGTTGTAACCAACTTCCTCATGCTGATACCACGCTGCATTTTCACGTGCCTGTGTACTCCACTTACGGGCTTTGTTTGCATCTTCCAAGCTCTTAGTAAGGAGACAACCGCCTGCTGAACCCGTGATTATCTTATTACCATTGTAGCTAACTGCACTATAGTCTCCATACGATCCACACTGTCTGCCATCCACGCTTGCACCCATTGCTTCCGCTGCATCTTCGATAAGCAAAGCGCCGTGTTTTTCACAGATTTTCTTAATCTCGTCAATTCTTCCAGGAAATCCATATAATTCCGCGCACACAACCAGTTTTACTTCCGGATACATTTCAAAAGCCTTTTCCAAAGCCTTTGGATCCATATTCCAACTGTCTTTTTCTGTTTCAATAAATACCGGAATACCACCTTCGTAAACTACCGGATTGAGAGTTGCATCAAATGTCATGTCTGAGCAGAAGACCCTCTTCCCTTCCAAGGCTCCATGTGATATTGCAGGCTTTCCGTATAATCTCTCACCTGCCAATTTACAACAAAGATGAAGTGCCGCTGTGCAACATGAAAGAGCAACCGCATACTGTACTTCCGACTTCTCCGCTGCCATTTTTTCCACTTCATCTATATTTTCTCCAACTGTACTCATCCAGTTAGTCTTATATGCTTCGTTTATATATTCAATTTCTTCTCCATGCATTGTGGGAGATGCAAGCCACACTTTATTTTCAAAGGCTTCAAACTTCTTACTAAAATCAAATGCCATGATTATTCCTCCTGCCTACGCACACTTCACCACAATAATATTTGCTACAATACAATGAAATTCGGTGCACATCTCCTTATTAAATCTAACATTATGTTAATTATCTTCCTATTGATAATGGACACAAAAAAAACACAATATACGTCGAAATTATACCATTTTGAATATGTTATGTCAATTTGCGCAAATCCTTCATTAATAAGTTTGCGCAAATCCTTCATTAATAAGTTATAAGTCATTTATTAATAACTAAATTCACCATAATTCGAATATGCTTTTTTCAATTTTTGCTGCTTTTCCAGGCCACAAAATCATTGGTCATTTTCCTATAAAAAAAAAAGCCTCAACAATGTGTTTTCATTACACACTATTGAGGTTTTGTTTTTACAGACTACAACATAATAACCGCCGCAACCTGTCTTGCATTATTTTAAAAGTATGAATCTTCCCACTTGTATGAATTTCATAAATCTCATTCACGCTATATGGTAACTCATGCAGATTTTCTCTAACAAATAGAACGTAATAGTTATCTGAATTTCGGATAATATTTGCAAAATCTTTTGAAGATACAAACCTATCTCCCTCGTCTATAAAAACCACACTATCTTTGGCCTGTTCAAGCTGATGTTCCCAATCGATAGCAGTCAGTGCAATACACTTCTTTGAACACTGTAGGTTTATTCCGCTCTCTTCCTTTAAACGGGTATATTCGGAAATCATATTAAATAAAGTTGTTTTGCCTGTTCCACTATCACCTCGGACTATAGTGATATTTCTTTCAATTTCAAATTCAAATTGACATTTTCTGTTTTTTATTTTTATTTGTACTTTGCCCTTCATTAATAATCCACCTTAAACGTATCTTCCAGCTTCTAAAATCAACTCTTTCATATTATGAACAATTCGATTTGTATTCAGCACTCTTATTTTAAATTCTCCATCACCAAAATTCATAATATGTCTCAGATTTATCTCTCTTTTTTCATTTTCGGCAATTTTTAAAAGCCACTTTGCGCAATTATCTCCGCATGTTGATGCGTTAAATACATGTTTTTTGTCATATGCAACAAGCATAAGAGTCTTAACTCCCCCTGATAATTGTTCTGGTGAAATCATTCCAAGCACCGGGCTATTAATAACTTTTTCACTGACGACCTCAGATTTATCAACATCCAAAATCATTTGTTTTGTCAACTCTTTTGTTAGCCATTTCTCATTATATGTATTTTTAAAATATACTGCCGTATTATATATTACATCATCTGTATCGCCAAAATATATGTTTAACATTGCCTATATAATCCTCCACAATCTCAATTTCCAGCTATTTCTATCTTGGTTATTTCTATCTTTTCCTGTTTTATTCTATCCTCATCTCAGTTCAAGAAGCACTTGTCTGTTATCTTTCGACTTTTCTCTTATAGTATAGGCTGTTTGACAGATCTTATTCCTCAACTCTCGCCCTGTGTTCTTTCTGAAGTTCACGTAGCATGCTGTCGTACCCTTCATGTAATTTTTCATTTTCTTCCAGCAGCTCTTTTATCACTTCCGCCGCTTCTATTCCAAGTGGCTCTTTAGTCAGTTCCAGGCGCCATATCAGGTTTTTGTACTTTCTTCTCAATTTTCATTCCCCCTATACTAAATGTATTGTTTTTCACTTTCACTTTTTTCAAATTTTATTATTTGTCACACTATATTATTTCAACATAATACTATCTTTTAATTTCTAATTTTTTGCTTCATATTCTTCTTTTAGTTCTTCTGCAAGGTATATGTCACTTCTGCAATGCATATCTGATATTCCTTCGCTCATCTCACAATATATTTCAGAATGATAGAAAAAATCCATCGCTTCTCTGATACTTATTCCGGATATTTTTGCAAACTCATCAATAACCCTCACATATTTCTTTTGCAGCAAAATGGGATTTGCATTCATCACACTACCTCACTTCCTTTATATGAAAGATATTTTTGGATAACATCTTGACTTCTTATACATATCTGCAAATTCGGCTTTTCATATTTCAACCGTTTTATTGCCTCTGTTTTATCTATTAAACCATCAAAATACAATTCAATGGTATTAAATACCCTGTCATTTGCCACACCGCCAATGATAATATCAAAATCATCTTTTTTTTCCAGTCTTCTGCAATTCGTTATATAATCTAACCATTCCTCTGTGTATCCGTCAAATTTCAATATTTTGTATTCACTTTTTTCAACAGAATCAAAGTCAAATTCATACAATGATACAACTCCATTCTTTTGCTTTCTCTTAAATCTTGCCGCCCATTTTTCTGCCTGTGTTTTTATCGGCGTTATATAAAAACCTTTACCAAAATCTACGCTTTCCCTTGAATTATAAACATCTGGGTTCTCAATTTTGATGTATGAACCATGGTATGTAATCAATGTATCACCCCGCATTCATTCATATATTCAATAATGTCATCTACTATATATTCTTTTCCCTGTGTATGCAGTATATCGCAATTTGGAATAATATATCCGTCCAAGATATCCGAATCTTTTGCCAACAAATCATATGTCTCTTCGCCTGTTTTTTTCAACTTTGCAGAAACATTTTCTATACAAAATATTGCAAACTCCAGCTCTTTGGCTCCAATATTTGTATTGCCATATTCACTTTTAACATTATCATTATTACTACTCATGCATACGCCTCCTGCAATCGCCACTTTTTCGTAATTTCTAAACACTTTCTTCTTTTTTAGTATATGCGAATCGTATTTTTTATTCAAGCACGCATCCGTTTTTTCAGTCCACTGTGATATTCATATGATTCACTTCTGATTTTACTACAATTTTCTTGTGCTTTTACTATGTTTCCCAACAATGTTTAGCCAATGCCCTATAATCAGATGCTATCCCTGTCAGTCCTTATACACATATTCTGTTCATTGCACAAAAAATAGAGGAGCTGCTCTCTCGAACAGCCCCTCTATTCACTCGTGTAATTTATAAAGAAATCTATATTACCCTACTTCAATTTCCTTTATATTCAGTTAGATTGCTAAAATATGCTTTTCCGTTCCAGAGAAAAACAAGCGGTAGCCTACACCCATTTTTGTCAGAGCATTTTAGCAATCTAACTTAAAAACTAACATTAGCCGATGTTCCATATCTGTTTTTGTTAATCTCGTACTTGAGGTCCCTGAACATCGCTTCATATCCTTCATGTAGCTGCATATTCTCTTCATAAAGTTCTCTTATAACTTTTGCAGCTTCAATTCCCAATGGTTCATTTGTAAGTTCCAATCTCCAAATCACATTCTCATAATCCATAATAAAACCTCACTTTTCCGTTTCCGATGCACACCTTACTAACAAGTGTGCTTCAATAATTAATCAAAGTAAGTATTCCAAACATCCCCATTGAAAGACGCTTCACCCTGCGCCTCGTTTAATATCGTTCTAAATTCCGCCTCTTCTGTATCTGCTGAAAGTTTAACATCGCATTTTTTCTGTGTCAATCCATGAAAATATTATTTCATCAAATCTTCATATTTTTATAGGTTTTTACTATCTTATTTTTAATCATCTAAACTTTCTTACTATTTAGTTTATGATGTGGAGTCTGAATTTATTACGATTTGCTATTTTTTAGTTTTTTCAAATTCTTATTTGTCATTCAAATTTGTTTTCCTATTTATATTTTACATTTCACTTTCCGAATTCAAATACACCTCAGCGCCAGTGGACTCTTTCATTCTTTTTAAAAAAATTCCTTCTATTCAAAGTTTGCTCATCACACCAAATAATTCTAAATCCGCTTGACATCACATACAGTTTATGTGTATTATTGTACATACAAACAGTTTGTGATTACAAGTTATATCTTTAAACATTCACATTTTATAATTAATTAAGGAGAAAACTTATAAAGAACAGCGAAAAAAGACTTGATTAAGTAGGAGGTTTTATATTGACACATTACACACAAAAGAATTACAAAGACACATTCTTTAATTTTCTTTTCGGTAGAGAAGAAAGGAAAGAGTACTTATTGTCTCTTTACAACGCGCTAAACAACAAGGACTATACAAATCTCGACGATCTCACGATAAACACTATCGAAAATGTCATTTATATGGGATACAAAAATGACGTTTCATGTATTGTCGCATCAGATGAGATTATGTCCCTATATGAACATCAAAGTTCTTACAATCCCAACATGCCCATACGCGGGGTTATATATTTTTCACAGCTCTACAAAAAATATATAAAAACCAACAAATTAAACCTGTATGGTTCTAAAATGATTAAGCTTCCAACGCCTCAGTACTACGTTTTTTATGTTGGACATGACGATGTCCCTGAAAAGCAAGTATTAAAACTCAGTGATATGTTTGCCCAACAAACAGATGTGTTGGAATGCAGGGCAACAATGCTTAATATCAATAGTGATAATAACAGGGAACTTATTGAAAAATGCAAACCTTTGCGTGACTATTCATATTTCATCAACAGCGTATATGAATATAAAAAAATATATGCTACAATCGAAGAAGCAATAGACAAAACTGTAGGTAGGTGCATTGAAGAAAATGTTCTTGCTGACATTCTTCTTGCACACAAGGCGGAGGTGACGGAGATGCTTCTTACTGAATTTGATGACAAGGAATATATAGATATGGTCAAAGCTGAAAGCAAGGCGGAAGGCAAAGCGGAAGGGCTTGTGGAAGGCAAGGCAATTGGCGAACGAAATATGATTTTGAAAATGATTTCTGATGGCACCATTACTCCTGAACAAGGTGCTAGAGAACTAAATATTTCTATAGACGAATTATATTCATAGACATTTTATATTCGTAGATATAAAAAATACACTCTAAGCCCCCCACCTAAAGTGTCTACGCACTAAGTGGGAGGCTTGCTTTCTAACTATTGCAATTCACTCAAGAATTCTGCATTCCTGTTGTAAAAAGTCCTTTTACTCGCTGTATTTCCTGGCTAGTTGCCTGCTGAGCCGGAATGTAATAGTTCTTGCTCCTTGCCATCTCATATAATTCTTCCTGAGATTTTTCACAACTATCTCTAAACGTTTTAAGCGTCTGTTTCAACTGCTTATTATCTGTCTGTGCAATCATGTTGCCAAACTTTTCAAGTTCCGCATTTATACACGCAAGTGAATCTGTAACCATATACTTTTCCTGCATAATAAACTCCTCCAAAATATCATTCTCATTTTTAACTGTTCAGCCTTTCCAGTTTTCTACCCATTCACCCTTTCATGTTTTTAGGTCTTTAAACTATTCAGCCTCTTAGTCTTTTAATCCATAGCAACTAAAATCTTGATCTAAAGTTCTTCACCAATCCGCTACTAATTATCCCAAATACTGCATAAGAGTCTGCTTGTTGTTTGCAGCATCTGTTGCCGCTCTGTCAAAAAACTGTTTGAACTGCTGATCACTTACTTGCTGTGCATAAGTAGTCATCTTATCGTAGCTAGTTTCATATCCTGTAATCAGATGTCTGATATTCTGAAGTTCAAGTTCTGTTAATTCACCCATAAATTACCTCCAAATAGTTATTACTCTCATAGTATTATCTATTTAAAGTGATTATATTCATTTTTGAATCCAATTTTTTTGCGCGGATAGCTTCTTCAACTTGCTTTCTCTTTGCGTACCGACTTTTCGGCAAAATTCCGGTTTGCGCGGTATTTTGCCCTCCCTCATCTCCCAAAAGCTTCTCGGAGGGCATATGACAAAGCTAGCTTCAATTTAGCAGAACCTTTCAACACAACAAGAGTTTTCAACATAACAGAAACACCGGGGCGCAGGCGCCCCGGTGTTTCTGTTATAATATTCTGTTATGTTATTCTGTTATCTTATTCTGTTAAATTATTCTGTTATGTTGTCCAATTATCTCTTCAATCATATATGCATAATATATGACTTCTCTTCTTTTATCTTCACTTCGCATCCCATCGCATGCCACTTCTTACTTCTTCACATAACATTCTTTATATCAACTTCTTAGAACTTACTTTTTCTATGCCGCTACTATTTTTTTACTTTTTTTGGCACTTTCTTGAACTGGATGTAATCAACATTGAGACCTGCAAGTACATGTTCAAGACCAATATTGTAGATACCCTTTTCCAACTTAACCTTTACAAGTTTCTGTAAGTTCCAATTTCCATCTGTTCCGTTTGTCTGGATGATGAATGCTGTTTCTCCATTCAAGCTTACGTTACATGTCGACTGTGCAAGGTTAGAGAATGGTGACATGATGTTTACGATGATTGAGTATTCTGCCTCTTCGTCTACTTCGAAACTTGCAGAAACAACATCTGTACCAATCTTAACTTTGTTATCATCTGCTAACTTCTGAACTTCACAAGTTGCCTCTGCTGCAGGAGCGTATGACACTGCAACATCAGGATCGATAAGCTCTCTGTGGATACAACCTGATTCAAGAAGGAATGAGCAGATGTTCTTTGCTGTTCTCTGGAGTTCTCCAATTGTGAGTCTGCCATTTGCGATTGACTCCTCAGTGTTGTCACCGAGTGAGTTGATCTCTGCACCGTTGTTGTTAACTACCATATATACATCGTTCTGTGAGCGAATCATATCTCTTGTGTCTTCTCTAGTTTCTTCGCCGCGATCAACAACGTCGTTCATACGAGCCCACCAGTCTGTCATTACGATACCCTTGAAGCCCCACTCCTCACGAAGTACAACTGTGTTAAGGTCGTAGTTTGATGCTGACCAGTGTCCGTTAATTGGGTTGTATGATGTCATGATTGATCTGATGCTGTCAGCCTTTACTGCCATCTCAAATGCTTTGAGGTAGATTTCTCTGATAGCTCTCTCAGATGCAACCGCATTAATCTTAAATCTATGTGCTTCCTGTCCGTTACATGCAAAATGCTTGATGGTTCCCCATCCGCCGCCTTCTTTGAGTCCGAGACAGGTAGCTGTCGCCATAACACCTGTAAGATATGGATCTTCAGAATAGTACTCGAAGTTTCTTCCGTTGAGCGGATGTCTGTGAACATTTGCTCCAGGTCCAAGTAGAGTATCTACTTCGTTTGCAAGAAGAGCCTGACCTTCCATTGTGTATAATTCCTGTACCAATGGCACATTCCATGATGCAGCAAGTAATGTTCCGATAGGAAGCTGAACTGATTTTGCTTCCATACGAAGTCCTGATGGACCGTCTGCACAACATGCTGCAGGCACGCCGTAGTTGAAAAGTGAATCGCACATTCCACCAAATGCAGAAGCTGTACCACTTGTAACACGTGGGTTACTCATTCCTTCACCTCTAACAAGAATTGCCATCTCTTCAACTGTAAGCTGAGCAACAAATGCATCCAGTGTTGCCTTGCCGTCTCTTACATCCTGAAGTGTTATGCCCTGATCACCTGTAATTTCCATAGCCTCAGGGAGCGCGTCATTGATTCTCTTTGCCATATCAACTGTGCTCTTTGATGCTTCAATATATGTAAGTTCGTATGTTCCGTCTGCTTTCTTTGCACCCGGCTTCATAATCTTCAAATCATCAATTGGTCCCATTACTTCTACAAGCTTCTCTGTCACAACAAGCTCTTTTGTAATGTACTTGCCATCTGTTATCTCTGAACCGTCAGCAGCCTTTGAACCGTCAGCAAATGTAACCTTAGTTACATTCTTTACGCTGTTACCTGCGAAAATCTCATACTCGCCTGCCTCTAATACGTAGCATGACTTGTTGCCTGTAACACCGCTGTCATCGTATGATTCCATCTGCTTAACAGGGAATGAAATGGTGAGAACTTCTGATGCACCTGGTGCAAGAACGCCAGTCTTTGCAAATGCTGCAAGTTCCTTTGCAGGCTTTCCAAGTGCTCCCTGTGGTGCTCCGTAATAAACCTGAATAACTTCTTTTCCGGAATACTCATCACCTGTATTTGTAACCTTTACAGAAACTGAAATCTCTTTCTCATCTGCCTTTGCCTCAACAACTTCGTAATCAAATGTTGTATAAGAAATACCAAAACCGAATTCATACTGAACCTTGTCAGGACAGAATGTCTCGAAATAACGGTATCCAACATAAATATCTTCCTCGTAGTAGTTGTCTAATTCATTGCCGAAATTATTGGCAGCCGGATAGTCTTCGATGCTGTAGGCAATTGTGTCAGGAAGCTTTCCGCTTGGTGTCACCTTACCTGAAATAACATCTGCAACTGCACATCCGCCTTCCATACCACCTGCCCAGACAAATAACACTGACTTGATATGTCCGTTGTATTCAGGTGCATCTATCCAACTGATGTCTATAATATTTGATACGTTGAGAACGATGATAACATTCTCAAAAGCATCTGTAATACTCTTGATATTCGCCTTTTCCTCGCCTGTAAGAATGTAACTTCCTTCCCACACTGCGTTATCTTTATCTTCGCCGGCAGTTCTTCCTATAACGTAAATAGCCTTATCGCTCTCTGCTGCCGCTTTCTGCGCCATCTCTTCTGTGATAGGCATATCTCTCTGGAACCATGGCTCACATGCCCAGCCGCCGCCGCCGTTGTCAAAAGGATGATCCTTAAGCCACTCCTTGTAAGCTTCTGTTATCTCCTTATTGTAGTTGATTCCATCCTGTTTCAATCCGTCTAAGATATTAGTAGCATACTCAACATTAACTGCTCCCCCGGAACCTGTACCACTTCTGTAATAATCTATAAGTGGACGTCCAAATACAGAAACCTTTTCGTTTGAAAGAATTGGTAATACCTTATCTTCATTCTTGATAAGTACCGCACCTTCAACCGCTGCTTCTCTACTCTTATTTGTAAATACTTTCATCTGTTCCGCTGTAAGTTTATTGCTCATATATACCTCCGTACTTTTCCCTTTCAATTATTTGAAACCTCGTCGTAATCCATGTGAACCTACATATTAGCTTTATCAAAAAAAATAGGTATATCCTTGATTCTTACCTCATTTATTCTTTGGGCAAATGTCATCTCACACTCTATATACCCAATATGAAATTGACACTTTGGTTCACAATGCTTCATGTTTTCATCATAGCATATACATTTCTGCATTTCCATAATTTAGCAACATAAAAATACTTTTATTTAACGTTTCAAACCATTTTTCAAAAAACGTTTTTAGCCCCATAAATATAGGCTTTTCCATAACGCATTTTTCTCCCGCCATTCCACTAATACAAGCAATACTTGGAGCGGTTTATAATATTAATAAATTTCAATCAATTGAGGGGAAAACTGTAAAAATATTTTCTTCCCCCAAAATAAAATAAATTTCATTGCATTTTCTTTGCTTTTTCTCTTCGCTCTCCACAACAGTTACATTCGTTTTTGGATTGTCAAATCAATCACCGAAACCAATATGCAAATTTCGGGATTGTAAATTGTTTTGTAACTAAAAAGGAAGGACGGCTGAAACTGCGGGATTGTTTCAACCGTCCAAATGTGTAACCATTCATCCATGCACATAAAACAATAAATATTATGAAAGACTGCTTGCAGGATTTCAAATATTTATTGTTTTATGTATTTGGGGAACCCAAATCAGCGAGAAGAAGCAGATTTATCTGCGGATTCGAGCTGGTATGGATAAACAATTGCACTAATGTAAATATAGAGGACAAATTTCATTTATGAAATGTGTGTAATTTTTTAATTGATATACTCTATATCCTGATAATCAGGATTTACTATTTTGATAAATTTCTCATAAACTGCATTGTGCATCTCTTCTGTCGGAGACAAAAGACCTGAATATATTTTCTCTGCAATTGTGTATGCTGAGTATCTCTCAAGTGTTGAGTATACATATGTGCCGTCATCAAGTTTTGCATATGCTCTCACAAAATATGGTGCTGATATTTCACTCTTTGTTCCATAGCTCATTGTCATTGTCATTGCATATGTTCTGTCATGACTCTGAACATAATTCATTCTACCCTTTGTCTCAGTTGCTGAGAAACTTCTTACTGAATTGCTGTTGCTTCCAACATACATGTCTGAAACCTGGAACTGCTCATCTTCGATACCATATATAAGTCCAACTTCAGCAACATTCTTTCCGTCGATTTTATTAGCAGTTGAGTAAACTGTTCTGACACCCATATTGTTTACATTTATCTGAAGTCCATCGATTACAATTTCGTCTCTAACTTTGATTCCTTCATCTCCGCTATGCTCATTTCCCAATCTGCTCTTTGCGGCATCCTCATATAGTTTGTCTGACATTTCCCACGCCGGAATTTCATTCTCAGTGGTCTGCTCCTCTTTCTCGATTATTACGTCAGATTTACTGTCATTCTGTGTCTGTACGCCTTCCTCTCTGAACTTGGCAGTAGACTGATTGTTTGCGTAATAATCTTCTATTGATAACGCCTGGCCTCCTCTGTAATTCAACAGTCTCTGCACTGCGTATCCACCGCCCGAACCTTCTCCGGTTCTGATTGCGGGACCTGTTCCGTTAACAATATGATTAATACCTACAAGTGGTCCTCCACCATTTGCAATTTCAACTGTACATGCATTTTCAATCAGCACATCAGGGCTGTTTGGCACTTCAATAGCATTTTCAAGATGAATGCTTGCACCGTTTGTATTTATAAATACATCATATATTCCAAGTCCTACTGCATAATGCTTCTTTACATTATTTGCAACCTTGTATGATGCATATCCGTCTGCTGTTCCTTCATGACTTCTCCACTCTTCCTGTTTCTGTGGATCATAACATTTTTCATTCTGGAGAAAATATGTTTTTCCATTCTCGCCTCTCCACAGAATATCGTATTCCTGGAAATGCTCACAGAAGAGTCCGTATGTGATGATATTGTCACCATTTACAACCATACCGTTTTTTGATGTATTGGCGTACCAGCCGGTATTGTTTCCGTGATCAGCTCTCCATATCCATGTGTGATCTACAATTACATCATTGCTGTTGATTACAAGACAACTGTCACATCTGCCAAGTTCTCCCGTTCCACCAACTCTATAGAATACATCCTGAAGAACTGTAGGGTTAGCTGAATGATCTTTGTTACAACCCTTTGGTCCAACTTCCAACATTTCATCTGATTTATTGCCGGCGTCAAAAATAAGTCCGCAAATACTTACTCCACCTACATCAGCAACTTTCATTGCCGCCTGCTCGTTGTTTGGAATCAATGTTGCCAGTCCAAGACCAAGTACTATTGTGTTCGCATATTTAACTTCAATTGGCTTGTCAACATAATAAACACCCGGGCTGAATATAATATTCTTTCCAAGTCTCAACTGTTCGTTGATAGTGTCTGCATTGTCTCTTTTCGCATTTGCGACATAGAAGCTGTCTTTAACACTCAGAGAAATACCATCCCCCATGTTTTCATAAGTCCACGAAACATTTGATGTATTATATTTCAAGGATGGAACAAAAACTTTATAATCATCACTTGCCTCGTCAAAATAGAGAAATGGTTTTTCTCTAAGCTTATCTGTCTTATTAATAACTGTCGAAGCTTTGTTGTAGCCCCAATCGGTCTTTCCATCTGCACCGAGTAAGTTATCCATGCCGTTTGTATCTACTGTATTTCCTGTGCATCCCTGAATCACTTTATTCCAGTTAACTCCGTATGCACCATCATTTATATAACAGTTTCTGTAATAGTACTGCTGCTGTGAATATGAACCGGCTGCTTTTTCAAAATATGAATCGGCAACATATCCGCCACTGGCCCAGCCCCAGTACCAGTCAAATACTGCATTTCTCTCAACATACAATCTTCTTGCAGGTGCAGCCTGTGAAACCGCCCACTGAAATCCAAAATAAACATCATCGTTATGGTCTGTATCCGCAACAAGAAGATTTTCAATTCCTACCCAGAAATTACAAGTTGCGTTTGTGCTGTCTTCACCCAAAGCACTCGGTGTTTTAACATTTCTGATTCTAACATCATAAGGTGTCTTGCCAAGACCTATCATCTGAGTGTAGTAACCTATGTTAACTGTTTCGGTGTCCCCATAATTGCCTTTCTTGTAAGCAAACAGGTATCTGTCTTTTCCAAACTGATTGAATCGCTGCTTTGCAAAAACCGATTCTGTAACCTGATTAATATCACCCCTGTTGTCATTCTCCGAAAAGAAGTAAGCATTCTCCCCAAACATCTGAATTTCCAGCGAAGTCGGTTTTGATCTCTCACTCTCAAAATTATTACCTACCGCTGTAACCTTGTAATAATTCTCATACTTTGACTGATTAATCGTTGTGTCTGTAAACTGGCTGACATTTGTATTTCCAATGTATTGATACTCCCCAAATCGACTCTTTGCTCTGAATACATTATAACTTTGTGCTTGTCCAACATCATTCCAGTCAATTGTTATTGCGCCATTCTGATACTCTGTGTCAATTATCTGTGGCACATTCCCCTCGTCTGCTAATACTACACGTTTTTCCGTTCCTAAACCTGGTACACAAAATACTCCTGCCAGTGTCAAGGCAAAAGCTCTTCTAACTATTTTTCTCATTTCTCCTCCTAAGATAATTATAATACTATATCGTTACCTCTCCGTTTCCTATACTACTTACACTAGTTTTTTGTCCGTTTCACCCTTACTTTGAAATTATCAGCAAAAATATTTTTCATCAAGTTTTTTGATAAATATCGTGATTATTCCACATAATCTGTTGTTTTTTACTACAATTTACACTTTTTTTTATTTATTTTTTACTAATGATACTTTTCACACATTGTTCACACCATTTTGGGTTTGAAATATTTTTACGAAAATAATCCACCTATTTGCAAAATATTCCACCACACAGATTTTCGCTTGGCTCGTCGTGGATAACAAAAAAGAGATGTACCTATGATTAAACATAAGTACATCTCCTTTTATAAAAGTTATATTATGATTTATATATTTATTACTGTAATCAGTTCTAATTATTTTTTAACTTTTTTAACTTTTGACCAAGCACCTGCTGTTCCGTCAGCTGCGATTGCTCTAACCTTGATGTAATATACTTTCTTAGCAATCTTCTTAAGTGTTACTTTAACCTTTTTTGTCTTAAGAGTCTTAGTTGCTTTTTTGAACTTCTTGTCTGTTCCATATTTAACTTCATATTTCTTTGCGTTTGCAACCTTCTTAATTGTAAGTTTAATCTTCTTTCCGCTCTTCTTAGCTGAAGCGATCTTAGCCTTTGCAACCTTTGTAGGTGCCTTTGTTGTTGGTGCCACTGTTGTTGGTGCCACTGTTGTTGGCGCTACTGTTGTTGGTGCTACTGTTGTTGGTGCTACTGTTGTTGGCGCCTGTGTTGGTGCCTGTGTTGGTGCCTGTGTTGGAGTCTCTGTCTGAGTCTCTGACTGTGTCTCTGACTGTGTTTCTGTTGTAGAATCATCTCCTGAGTTGTCAACTACCTTAAGATCAGAAATTGTAACAACTCCCTTGTATGTAGCATCTTCCTGCAATGTGAAGTCATTGCCCTTAAGGTCTTTCTGTCCTGCTACACAGCCTAACATGAACTGAACTTTAACCGGCTCATTGTCATATACCCAGTTAGTAAATGTATATGAGTATTCTTTCTCTGTTGTTCCGATTTCGATAAGGTTGTTATCACCAACGATTGCATTTGGATCCTCAAGTGAATAAGCAGCACCATAAGAACCAACAAAATCAACTACTGCCAACTTTCTCTCTGTAGCTGAAGCCTTGAAAGTAACTGTATACTCATGCTCACTTTTACCTGTAAATGATGTAGAAGCCATGATAGACCATGGATTGATAACTGTTGGAGTACTCCAATTACGATCCCAACCTGTGTTCTCGATATCAATAACACATCCGTCAGCTGTTACCTGGCTGCTCTGAGCCTGCTTTGAAGCCTCACCATTACCTCTAAGCCATCCGTCAATAACCTCACCTGTTCCATTCATTGTTACACTGTTAAGGTATCCTTCGTTTCCACTTTCATTAGGATTGTACTGTCCACCCTGTTCAAATGTCCATACGCTTAAATCAACTGTGTTCTCTGCAGCTCCTTCTTCTTCAGCGCTTACTGCAACTCCTGCGAACATAGTTGCAACTAATGCTAATGTTGTAACACCAGCGACTGTGTTTTTAAAATTCTTTTTCATTTTAAAAATGCCTCCTTATAATTTTTAAAAATAGTTTGGTTTAGTTCATACAAAACAACGTTCCATATAAAACACTAGTGCAAATATATCATAAATGCCTTTTAAAATCAATGATAAAACTGTTTTTACCACTGTTTGGCAAGTTAATGAAATCGCTTCGCGATTGCAATTTGTTTCATTACTATTTTAGCTATTAATGAATATAACCACACGTTAATCAAAATTACCGACGCACAAATACAAAAATACGTTACGCTTCCCAACTTTATATAACCGGAAGGGTCTTCTCCCGTGTCTACATATGCCGTGCCAAACAACGTGATAATACTAAGTACTAATACTATTACTACCAACACTACCGTTCCAATAATTAAAATCGGAAGTAAAATAGTCAAAACCGTAAATATTATTCTGACTATTTTGTTTGCAATCATTTGCGCGTTTGCACTGCTTACTTCTTTTTTAACCCGTTTAAACTCTTCTTTGCTAATTCCATTTTTTTTGCACAAAATATAATTGTATATTGTTTTTAATATTAATACTGCCAATAGTATTATTAATGATATAAAAATATTAATTACTAAATAATACATAGTTATTCTACTCCTCCCATAAAAAGCTCTGTGTTTGTCGTGGATGCACAAATTTCCACTTGGCTCGTCGTAGATAAAGAAAAATAGTCACGAAAATGTATAAACACTCTCGTGACTACTTTTGCACTGCCAATTACTCTACTGTGTATGGCATTAATGCGATATGACGTGCTCTCTTAACTGCAACTGTAAGAGCTCTCTGATGCTTAGCACAGTTTCCTGTGATTCTTCTAGGAAGAATTTTTCCTCTTTCAGATACGTATCTCTTTAACTTTGCAACGTCTTTATAATCGATTGTGTTGTTTTCTGCACCACAGAATACACAAACTTTTTTTCTTCTACGACCGCCTCTTCTTCTCATTGGAGAATCTGGTCTTTCACTCTTATTAAATGGCATAACTATGACCTCCTATAAATTGTTATCAACAAAATGTTAATAGTTTCTAGTTGAATGGTAAACCTTCGTCTTCAACTCCATCAGGAATGTTCATGAAGCCTTCTCCTACAGGTGACATTGGCTGTGAAGGTGTCTGTCCTGCAAATCCTCCACCCATTCCGTTGCCTGCTGCTGCAGCTTTGCTCTCAGCAAATTCTGAGTTCTCAACGACAACGTCTGTAGTGTAAACTTTCTGTCCGTCTTTGTTTGTGTAGCTGCCTGTCTGGATTCTTCCCTCGACAACTATCTTTGTTCCCTGGTGTAAGTACTTCTCAGCGAATTCTCCCTGTCTGCCGAATGCAGTACATGAAATAAAATCTGCTGTCTGCTGGTCACCATCTCTCTTAAATCTACGGTCAACGGCTAATGTATATCTGGCAATTGCCAACTGTCCGTCGCCTGATTGTGAGTATCTCACTTCCGGATCTCTTGTTAAACGACCCATTAAGATAACTTTGTTCATCCTATTACCTCCTGTTGTTAAATTATGCTTCTACCTTTACGCATAAGAATCTAACAACGTTCTCGATAATACGAATCTGTTCTTCAACTTTGTTAGGACAATCTGTGTCTTCTGAATCAAAGTGTACGAAGTAGTAGTAAGCTTCAGACATCTTCTGAATCTCATAAGCTAACTTCTTCTTACCCCATTCATCAACATCAGTTACTGTGCCACCGAAACGAGCGATGATTTCTTTAACCTTTTCGATTACGTTTGCTCTTTCTTCATCTTCGAGTTTTGCACTAACAACAACTGTTAATTCATATTTGTTCATGCTTAGTACCTCCTTGTGGTCTCTGGCCTTCCCGCTATTTCGAGAAAGCAAGGAATTTTATTTTATATCACGAATTGACATTTTATCACAAATCCAATTTGATTTCAAGTGTTTTTTTCTATCTTATTCAAGAACGTATTTTTCTATCTTATTCAAGAACGCTCAGCGAGTCTTGCTGCAAAATGTGCGTCTACAAAAATAACTTACTATAAAAATAAGAATATACAGAGAGGATACTTGCATACTCTCTGCATATTCTTATTTAATAGCCGCATATTCTTATTTAACACAGCTACATATTCTTATTTAACACAGCTGCATATATTACTGTATCATACTTACAATACTATATCAGACCAGAGATAATCCACTTCCTTGTATGATGGATTCACTACTTTTAAGATGCTGTTATACAGGTACTCATGAGCTGCCCTTGTGTTCATCTTTGACTGAGTATACAATCCGTCAGCAAGTGAATATACACTTATTTTTCTGATATCACCGTATTTGTAAGTTCCGTCTTTTAATTTTACGTATGGTCTGATGCTAAGATTTTCGTTTAAGAATGCCTTTCCTACGCTACCATACTCCATTGTCATGATGAATGTTGCTGCTGTATCCGGTGCATCAAAATCGTAATTTGTTCTGCCCTTTGATGTTGCCTTGTAAGAACGAACATCATTGTTTTTGCTACCCACTACCATATCTGATGCAGTGCTATAATTTGTAAGGCCGTAAACCAATCCTGCTTCAACTGCATTGCCATCATAATTGTCAACATAGTAAACTGTTCTGAGTCCCTGTGAGCTTGGATTAATCTGGAATCCTAAAACATTTGGAGTAACTGTTACCGTTGGAGCCTCTGTAGGTGCTTCTGTTGGAGCCTCTGTCGGTGCTTCGGTAGGAGCCTCTGTCGGTGCTTCGGTAGGAGCCTCTGTTGGTTTTTCTGTTGGTGCCTCAGTTGGCGTTTCTATAATCTTGTCTGTAGCCAGTGATACATTTGTCACTTTGAAGGTCATTGCCGAATCTGCACTTACCGACTCATTCTCCTGAATTCCTGCAGGTGCAATAAGCATCATTAACGGATCTGTGTATCCGGCAGGAATTGTAACATTCATTGTATAGTCGTACGGAACATTTGCTCTAAGCTGCACGTAACTCTCTGCAAGAGCTGCATTGTCCTTGCCTTCTGCTTTAACAAATACTTTCTTATCTCTGTCTGATAACATTGTGCAATGGAACTTATAAGTATTTCCGGCAACGTACTGAATGTTTGAAAGCTGTGCCATTACACCCCACATGTCTGTTCCGACTTTTGTGAGATTGTATGTAAATCCGTCTTTTGGATTTGCTGCTGCGCTGCTGCTTCCTGCTGCTCCTGACCATGTTCCAAGGGAGCACTGCCATGTTCCATTGTAGTTTTCAAGTAAATCAGTTCCTGTAACAACATAAGGTGTTGTAGTCTCAGGTGTAGATGTTGGATTCTCCTTTACAGTTGTAGGCGTCTCACCTGAATTCTTTGTGTAATATCTTACATAATCTACTTCCATTGTTGCAGGGAAGGCACTGTTGTCAATTGTGTGACCAGGCCACTCTCCACCGATGGCAAGATTCAATAAGATATAAGCCTCTAACTTCAGTGGTGCTTTGTTTGCAGCATCTGTTGTGAGATCAACTGTGTGATATGTTCTTCCATCCACATACCATGTAATCGCTGTGTCCGTTCTCTCAACTCCGTATGTATGCCACTGAGTGAGGTCAAGGTTCCAACCGTAAGTTCCGTTGCCTTTGCTGTTTACCTGATCACTTCCTGTGCCAACATTCTTTGGCCAGTGTGCTGTTCCGTAAGCAACGTTCTCAGTATTTACGGCTTCCATAATGTCAATCTCACCACATTCAGGCCATGTCTTTCCATTGTTACCCATGAGCCAGAACGCCGGAAATGTACCTGTAAATATTGGTAATTTGATTCTGGCCTCAATCTTACCATTTCCAAGTTTTACCTTGTTTTGAGAATTGATTCTTCCGGATGTGTAGTCATAAGACTTGTACGTTCCATTCGCATCAGTTCCCCAGACAGTCTGCTTTCTTGCAATAATCTTAAGCGTTCCGTTGTTAACCTGAATGGTGTCGTCGCCATCCTTGTAATACTGGTGTTCCTCGTTCCATCCACCGTATCCGTTTACCTCAACGTTCCACACATTCTTGTTGAGTGAGTTTCCGTCAAACTCCTCACTCCATGCTAAGGTATAGCCTGCATAGCCGTCCGCAGCCTGAATTTCATCTTTCCCCTTTCCGTCAATTGCAAGTCCTCCTGCAACCATTGTTACTGACAAGCCCATTGCCAGTAAACTTCTTGTTACTTTGCGCATAAATTCCCCTTTCCTTTTTTTGCGCGCCAAATGTTCTCCCTTCATTGGTGCATTAATAAGACTTCTATATTAATACAACTCAGGCTTTACCGGATTACCTTTATAATGGTTCCTTCACTATTGAGCCTTCACTGTATCGATATACAATTATTGTATATTTTTATTCACTTTATTCTTCTTCTATCTTCCCTCTGAAATTCTTCTCCACCATGGTTCTTGGAACCATAACCATATGACCACAGCCCTTGCATTTAAGCTTAAAGTCTGCGCCCACGCGAAGAATCTCCCATGCGTTATTGCCACATGGATGTCCTTTTTTTAATTTGATAACATCTCCAATTTCAAATTGCATATCTGCCCCTCTGTTCCGTAAGTAAAACTTGTTCAATACTATCTTGTGACTCTCATCTTATAGAAGTTGGAGTCTTATCCGACTGAGATATTTTTTTCATACTTCCGATTCATTTATCAAACACTAATATTAACTTTACATTCTCTTTGAAAAAACTTCAAGTCCATTTTCTTTTAATAACTTATAAAACTTCAAGTCCATTTTCCTTTAATGCTTGCAAAAACTACAGATAAGGATTATAAACATAATGATAACTATAGACAAAATTGGAATTATAAGATGTTTATATTTGATTTTATCTATTCCTAGTGCGTAAAAAGATAAAGGAGACACTAAAATGAGATTTGATTCGCTAAAAGTTATAATTTTTTTATTTGGACTTATTGTATTACTGTTCTCAATTGCGTACATAACCAGAAAGTATGATTATATACATAACGGTCCAAGAGTTGAAGCGGTTGTTACAGATGTAAATTATAGCTCTCGCCCTTCTAAGAATATTGCCACTGTTTTTTATGTCCATGACGACAAGGAATATAGCGACACCATAAGATGCCCTAAAAATACATCTGTTGGAGACCAAATTGAGGTTGTTGTACATCCAAGAATTCCATCTGAATGTTTCTCATACATTGACCTGTCATACACAGGAACATTCATTTATGCAGGCTTAGGTATTATTTTAATGGTCTTAGGCATTACCCGAAAATCAAGATTGGACTGTTAAGCAATTTGGTCTAAATAATCAGACTTAAGCAATGAAATAATTATAACAATTGCCCACCGGACATTTTGATATCTGCCCTGTCGTGCTGACAGGGAGCACATCATTTTAAGTCCGGTGGGCAACTTATTTTTACTCACCACTTATAGAAGTTGCATTTTCTTTTCTTTCATATGATGTCAGCGAATTAATTCCATCTTCACTCTCTTCATACTTGACTGTCAGAGTATCCCCTTCTTTTACGAAGATGAGACTCTCATTTTCTGCAAAAAGTTGTTTATATACATTGCCGTCCGCGTCTGTTATATAGCAGAACGTCTCACCTGACATTTCAATATACTTGACACTGTCCACAACAATCTCTTTTGTCTTATATAAATCCTCAGATTTGCCTTTTGAAATATTGTTTGTCTTGAGCAATTTCTTGTAATTTGCAAGTGTATCTTTCTGCGTTGTTCCCGTGGCAACAATACTGTATTTTTTGTAATTTACCATGGCATACATTTTCACAAGCTTGCTCTTATCTTTCAATACCATGAAATATGTCGGCTCGCCGTCAATATTGATAAGGGATGGGAATGCAGCCTTGTATCCGAGGTTCTGTACCTGACCCTCCGCAGCATCCATTGCCGAATATTCTTCAGCACCAGCTATTGTATAGTAAATCGCCTCGCATGTACGGGCATTAATGAGAACAAATCCAACATTTGACTGATCTCCGATTACAGAAGTAACTCCGGTATACACCCAAACGTCTCCGTCAATTACTTTGTATCCATAATCATCTGTGGACATCTTACATCCCTTCTGACCAATGATACTGTTTATAAAACCTCCGGAGAGAGTTCCGTACCAGTTATATTTTCTTGTGGCAAGATCTCCGTCATATACTCTGTCTACCCAGTTTGGAATTTCTCCTACTTTGTAATATTGCGATTTTCCGGTACATGGATCACAGAGAACGATGCCCTTTACATCATATGCGCCAAACAATCCAACGTGTGGCTTCAGTACAGGGCAGATGTAATACGGATTGCCCTCATTGTCTACTTCAAAATAATATCCCTCAAACATATATGTCGGATACTGGAATCTCAAATGTCTATAGAGATTGTCATTGAAAAATCCTGATGGTGTGTATTTGATTGCTTTATCAAGTTTCACATATTTTGCCTCAAATTTCACCGGATCAACAAATACATATCCCGGAACTCCCTGAGATCTGTTGTTAATCCATTTGAAGAAACCTGCATATTCAAGAGATGCCACCTTCATTGGCTCTCCATCAAAATCAATTGTGCTGTATGAGTCGCTGATTTCATACTGACTGATAACATCAGAAAGCGAACCAATGGCTCTCTGTCCCACAACCTTTGCACTGGCAGTATCCATAAGTGCAATATCATTTACGTCTTTTTCCGAAGACGGCATATCTGTCGCAAAATCTTTCTTCTCAACTTCTATAAGCGATGAATACTTGCCTGCGTGGAAAATCTTTGCTGAATAAACACTTCCAATAACCACTATTACTGCCGCAAGAATAATAAAACCACCGCTTACTTTTGTGAGTACATTGTATCCAATTTGATTTACACTTATCTGCTTGAATGTTGTTAATAAAAAAATCCCCACAAAAATCGATTGGAAAATCCAGAATCCGACGTTGCATACATTAATAGCCGGACCAATCATATAAAATGCTATAAATTCAAGAACTACAATAAGCAACAGTGATATTATAGTCTTCTTAACATCAACTCGTCCTTTTACAAAACCATTCATAGTTAAACCCTCCTTGATTTTTAGTACAAGTTTAACAAAAATCCCTTTATTTATAAACTTTGTTAAACAGTTAATAAGTTACGGTGCTCTAGTGCTTTTGGCGCTCTAGTGCTTTTGGTGCTTCAACTTCTAATTATAGTTATCTGATATTTGAATTTCAACACAATAATTCCATATCACTATTTATCACTTAATTTTTCTAACTTGCTTTTTCGCAGCGTACCGACCTGCAGGCGAATTTCCGCTTTGCGCGGAAGAAGTCTTACTACAAAACGCATATCAGCCACAAGATAACTTACTCTTCAAGTTATCTTGTGGCCAACATATTTCTCTGTGCATTTCTACACCATTCTTGATCCATTAATCATCTTTTTCTCAAGTACATTCTCAATTTTTTATTTAATTTTTCACTCAAGCAACTTTCCTTAAGTACGCCTCAATCATTTTTCTAATTAACCACTTATTTATCTATTTAATTCTATAATTAATTAACCACTTATTTATCTACTTAGTTTTCTAATCAGTTGTCCTCTCTTTTATCTACCGCCTGATATATTATTTCACATATAAACAAATTATCCGTTTATTTCCTTAGGCTTCACTACTATGTTAGCCCAGTCGTAATCTACTGCAACAAAGTCCGGATATACTTTCTTTAAGATTTCATTGTATAAGAATTCATGTCCGTATGCTGTTGGCATTTTGCGGTTTTGGTAAAGAACTGCTGCAACACCTGCGATGCTGTAATCCTCGCAGTCACTGTATACGTATGTTCCGTCTTCCAGTACTGCGTATGCACGAACTGAGTATTTTGCTGATAGGGCTGCCGCCTTTGAGCCACCAAAGGTCATTGTCATCACATAGTATGTTGCAGTCTGTGAATCTCCAAGTATTTCGCTTGAAGTTCCAACTGGTGTTGACTGGTATGAGTAAACAAACTCATTGTCTGATGCAACTGTCATATCCGCATCTGATACATTGTATTTCTCGCCGTTGTATTCCTTGAGGGCATATACGAGTCCCCAGTTTGTTACGCTCTTGTTGTTGATTCTTGATTCAACCTGTCCGACTGCTCTGATTCCTCCAACATTTCCTTTGTCATCCTTAACTGTTGTGCTCATCTGGAATCCGGCAATCTTTACATCGCTGCTTGTAACAACTGAACCGGAATTTCCGCCATTTACAGTTGTTGGTTCTTCAACCTTTACTGTTGTTGGCTCCTCAGTCTTTACAGTTGTTGGTTCTTCAACCTTTACTGTTGTTGGCTCCTCAGTCTTTATTGTTGTAGTCTCCTCAACCTTTACTGTTGTTGGCTCCTCACCCTGCGCGCCTGTGCTGTTCCATACACCCATTTCATAGAATGAGTATCCGTACTGAGTTCCACGTTTGCTTCCGTACATTCTTACATATCTTGCGCTGAATGTCTGTCCAAGGTTGATTTTTACTGTCTGTGCTGAATTAGCTGTTACATATGAAACTGTTGTCCAGTTCTGTGCGTCGTCTGAAATCTGAATGTAGTATTTTGATGCGTATGCACCTTCCCATGAGAATCCAACAAAGTCAAATGACTTCTTACTTCCAAGATCAACATATATCCACTGTCCGTCTGCAAAGTCTGACTCCCAACGTGTGTCTGATTTTCCGTCTACTGCAAATGATGCTGCCTGTTTCTGTGAAGAAGCAACTGCGTTCTTTCCCTGTGCAAGATTATTGTTTGTAAATTCAGAGTTATTAATTACTGTTCCTGTTACAGGCTGTAAGTTATTTGGATTAAGCTGTGAATCAATATCAACATAACTTCCTGCCACTGATGTGTAAGTTCCGTTTCCTGCTACTGCAGATGCAACGTTTCTTGCATATTTATGTCCAAGGGACATGATTAAATTCAAAGTTTCAAGACTGTATGTGCTCTGCTTTCCTTCATCTGTGTAAGCAACGTTCGTGTTAATCAGGTTATCGAGAGCATTCTGATCTCCTGAACTGAATGTTCCATAAACTTCATCTGGGAACAATGTGTAGTAAATTGTTGCTGCAGATGTAAATGTTCCAAGTGGCTGTGGATGTTTGTTATCTGAGCAGTAGTAATCAAGTCCGTGTGTTGTATATAATTCATAGAATGCCTCACCTGCAGGTGCAAGCTTAGCGTTATTATTTTTTGCTGTCTTAATGTAGCTGTTTGTAAAATATGGAAGCAGGCTTCCTGTTCCTGTGATTGTATCTTTTGTAGGCCATGGCTCGTAGAACAGAATCTGTGCATTTGGATTGTACTGTTTTACAACAGAAATCATCTGACTTGCACCCTGTGTAAGTTTGTCAGCGTCAAATCCGCCAACAATATCCTGTAAAATAACCACGTCGTAATTTCCGTTATGAACTGCTGATACAACATTTGACGCTGTTGACTGGTAAATAAGATTCTGTCCGCCGTTTGTTGCTGCTGTGCAGTTGATTGTGTGACCTTTCAGTCCTGCGATTCCCTTAACAACCTTTGCAAGATTGTTGTAGTATGTCATCGAATTTCCGATAAATAATACGTCCATAACTCCGTTATCCTGATTGTTATTCTGAGTTGTGTCAGGAATTGTTGTCTGTTCTCCTCCTGTAGGATTAGCAACAACGCCTCCGCTTGCAACTGATGTATAACTTCCTCTTCCTTCAACTGCCGGAATAACTGCTTTTGAATATTTGTATGCGTAAGCATTAATCTTGTTGAGTGTTGCAAGGTTGTAGCTGCTCTGCTGACCCTCATTTGTGTAAGCGACATTGTTATTGATAATGTTGTTAAGCGTTGTCTGCTGAGCTGATGTATATGTGAGATAAGGATCATTTGGGAACAATGAGTAGTAGATTGTGGATGCTGAGTTGAATGTTCCAAGTGGCTGTGGATGTCTGTTGTCGCTGCAATAGTAATTAAGGCCATCCTTCTTATATAATTCATAGAATCCTTCACCTGCCGGTGCAAGATAAGCATTGTATTTATTTGCTGCCTCAATATAACTCTCTGTAAAGTAAGCCATCTTTGAATCGATCTGATCTTTTGTTGGCCATGGCTCATAGAAAGCAAGTTTTGCATTTGGACTGTACTGTTTAATAATAGGAATAATCGCCGCACATCCGTCTAACAATGTGCTCTTCTGGAAGTTGCTTCCAACCTTATCCTGAAGAATTACGATATCATATACATCTTTCTTGATTGCATCAAGTACATTTCCGGCTGTTGACTGGTAAATGAGATTCTGTCCGCCGTTTGTTGCTGCTGTAACCTGTACTGTTCTTCCGTGAAGTGCCGCAATATCCTTGAACATGTTCCAAGATGTGTTGTAGTACATAAATGAGTTTCCTATGAAAAGAACTTTTGTCACTCCCGAATGCTGTGGAATTGTCTGGTTCTCACCGCCATTTCCTCCTGAGCCGTTTCCTCCCTGAGATGTTCCGTGTAATGTACCGTATACTCTTACTGATAAGAGGCTGACTGTTCCTGTAGTTCCCGTTCCCTGTCCATTCGTTCCTGTACCCATGCAGGAATTCTTGTCGAATACTACCTTTACACTTCTTGCTGTGTATGTATTTGAAAAAGCAATATTATCACCTGTTGAACTTACGTTGGCAGCTGACTGAATCTTTGCTCCTGAGTAAATACTTCCGTTGTTGCATGTTCCTGCAAGATTCCAGGTGATGTTGCCCTGATTTGTATTGTTTACTTCTTCTGTTGAGTAGTACACAGAATACTTTGTACAATATGAATCTGTGTAGTTTGAGTTTGTTGAACCCTGATAAATCAATGCACTGTTAATATCATAGTCATTTTTCAGATTGATGTAGATTCCAACTTCACTCGTTGTAGCTGTTTTTCCTAAAAGATTGTTTCCGTTGCTAAGATCTTCGTTTGCACTATTAATAGAAGAAAAACCATTGTCGATTGTCAGGAAGCCTTCACTTCCGTTATTCGCATTTGATGTCATAAACACATAGTTCTTTGCTGCTGAACTTGCAATGTTTACCACGTTGGTTCCCTCCGCTGCAGTTATCTGCTTTGGCGTAACGCTAACACCCGTGAATGCCAGGGATGTTGCCATCAATAAACTAAGAATCTTTTTGTTTTGTAATTTCATTTTACCCTCCTTAATACTTAAGTCTTTTTCCCCTTAAATCAGGGGTTCTTATTTTTTCTCTCCTTAATAATTTCCGACTTTTTGTTATCTTAAATTTACTATGTTTTAAGGATTTGCGAAAATACAAAATCGGGTATATTTATATACCCTAGAGGGTATATGCATTCATAGCAGAAAGAACTCATTTTTCAAGACTCCCACTTCAAGCACATATGTGCTAAGTGGTGAGTCATCTCGCATCTGATATATATTCTGGAATTTGTTATGTGCAATTAGGTAATATGAAAGCAAGGGCGCCGTTTCCGGCGCCCTATATAAATGAGAAAAACTATATTTTTATGCATTACTAAGACTCAATATCCCAGTAAAACTTTATTATAAGATTCTAATAATTTTAACATTCTATAAATCTGAAGGTTTTGCAATTGCGTTGGCCCAGTTAAAATCCACTTTTGGATATCCCGGTGTTACTACTGAAAGAATTTCATTATAAAGATATTCGTGTCCTGCAAGGTTGCCCATCTTGCCATCTCTGTACAATGCCTGAGCAATCTTGTATGTATTGAACTCCTCAACTCCTGAATAGATAACTCTTCCGTCTGTAAGTTTTGCATATGCTCTGACATAGATATCTGTTGTGTAGAACTCTGTTCTTACATTTCCAAACATCATTGTCATTACATAACTCTGTGCTCCTGCTATATCGCTCATGTTCTCGTCAATCTTGCCTTTGCTTGTTCCCTGATAATCATGAACATCTGCATTTGCACTGTTGATAACCATCTCAGCCTGCTGACATTCATCCTTAAGTCCATATACAAGTCCAACCTCTGCAACCTGTGCTTTTGGATCACTGATTGAGTAAACTGTTCTCATACCTTTAGCTGTTGCACTAATCTGGTATCCGTTAATTTCAACCTGTGCCTTAATTTCTTCCGGCTGCTCTGTCGGTTTTTCTGTTGGTTTTTCTGTTGTTGGTACTTCTGTTGGGTTTTCTGTCGGATGCTCTGTTGTTGGATCCTCTAATTTATCTGTCTCATCTGCTTCTACTGTAACAAACTGATATGGAACATCAATATATGTTGTGAACTTGTTGTTGTTTTCATCAACTTCACCTGTAATTCTGTTTACATCATCTACCCAGATCATGATTTTATGGTGTCCATTTTGTGCTGTCCAATAGTTAATTCCCTTTGAGCCTGAATTAACTGTAAGATCTACTGTCTCTCCTGCTTTGATACCTGATGAATAAGTGTCGCACCAGAGAATTTCTGAAGTGTTATCATCTATCTGTACCTGGTATCCGATTACTGTTCCTGCAGGAATATCTCTGTCACCTGCATTTGCTACTGTTGCTGTAAATACTAAATTGTCGCCAACGGCAATTGAATCACGGTTGCATGTTACATCTGTAACTACAAGGTCATATCCTCCTGTCACTTTTGTAAATCCACCATGTCCTCCTTTTGCCACATTGAATTTCTTTGTTCTTGTATTGTTGTTCTCATTAATTTCCTCGATAAGTACATCTCCGTCGTCACCATATGCAACGATTGTATGGCCGCCTGCTGTAGCATTCCATTTTCCTTTTGTTTCCAAAACGATTCCGCTATGTGCGCCAAGTCCGCCATAGTACTCATCACTCTTTACAATTTTATCTCCGTCAACTGTTACCTTAAATGTAATAGGAACATTGTCAGGAATTACAACATCACTGTCATTGTAAATATAGGCTCTGAAAGTTACTTCATCACCATTATTAAGCTCTGATTTTCCTTCCTGATTAACCCATGCAAGGCCTGTCACCTGAATGTCAGTACCTTTTATAACCGGAATAGGCTCAGGCGGATTAATATGACTCTTGTCAGGATATGGAGGTACTTCATAACGGAAGCCGGCTCCTCGAAGTGTTACATTGCTGTCATTCAAATTGCCCGGTGTCTGTCTGTCAGTCCAATATGGCCATGTTGTGTTCTTCTGTCCCGGATCATTTGCGTATTTATCAGGTGCGATATTTGCAATATCAACACGGTTGAACACTGTTGATGCTCCTGCGTCTTCTCTGATTGCAACGGCTGAATGCTTATTGCAAGAGAATGTGATTTCCTGGCCTGCAAGACCTGCACCGTATATTTTTGTATCGTTAAATACGATACCTGACATGTTTGAATTTAAAAGTCTGATAGCTGTAAATGGTGAATCATAAATAGCTGTGTTGTTAAATACTACATTTTTAACATCCTGCTTAATATCAACTGCTGATAAATCTTCACCCCAAGCATCTGAGTTTGTTCCGGATCTTACTAAGATATTGTTATCAAACTGAATCTTTGATGTGTTGCTGAATTTGTATCCAGGGAAAGTTGTGTTAAGGTGAATACCTGAACCCATGTACATATCGCAAATATAATTGTTGTAAATCTTGTGTCCATCACCACCGTAGATTGCGATACCACCTGCTCTCCATACAAAATCGATAGTATTGTAAGCGAATGTGTTGTTTCTCTCTTCTTTTGCTCCCTCACTGTTGTTCCACATTGCAAGTCCGTCATCACCGTTATTTCTGATAGAACAGTTGTAAACAGTTGCGTTTGAAGTTCCCTGACAGAAGTTCACACCGTCTGCAAGGTTGTTTCTGATTCTTGAGTTGATTACCTTTACTCCGTCAGAGTAATCCATTGAACCATTGTAATCACCAAACCAGAAGCCACATTCAAAATGCTCCTCCCAGATATCATGAATTACAGATCCGTCTGCAAATACATCCATGAAACATTTGTAAACTGCCTGTTCACCGTATCTTGAACGAAGATTAGAATTGATATATACATTAGAAAAATCAAGTTTCTTGCAATATCCGTCTGCAACGTAACTTGAGTTTCCACCTGAAATACCACCGCCGAATTTCTGATCACTTGTAAACTGAAGATTTGTGTACCAGATACCTGCACCTGTAATCTTGAGATCATTGCATCCGATTGCCCAGATTCCACTTAAATGGAAAGTTCCCGCCGGAATATACAATGAGTATCCATGCTGGTCTGCATAAGAAACTGCACTCTTAAACGCTGCAAGATCATCTCTTCCGTCATCAGGAGTGGCCCCGAAATCTTCTACACTTACAGAATCTGCAGGTGCCTTTATCATTGCAGGCACTTCCTCAATCTCAAGGAAGTCAACACCATACTCAAGGCCTGATGCTTTGGTGCTCTGAATACGAATCTTATCACCTTCCTTAAGGCTTGTATTTAACTTAAAGTGTACTTCATCGAATGCAAAACATGCTGCTCCACCCGGTGTGTCGCTTGGCTGTCCGCTTGGGAAATACTGCCACATATAATAAGAAGTAAGATCAACAGTCTTTACTTTTCTTCCGTTAACATATACGTCTACCGAACCGTTTAATCCCATTCCGTCTGATGAGTCAGGCATTGTAAATCTCATTGTTACACCTGAACCGCCTCCATCTTCCCCGATAGTCCACTCTGCATAATCTCCACTTGAAGGAAGTGCAACATATGACTGTTCAGAAGCCTGTGAAGCCACATTATCTTTCGACCAGTCAGTTGATGTTCTAAGTTGTGCTCCGCCACCAAGCTGAGCCTTAGTTGAATCATATCTTAGATATGGCAGTGCTGCTCCGATTCTCTTTTCGGTGCTTGCAGCAGGAATATTGTAAGGCGACACTGTTCCTTCAACTGGATTATCATTTTCTGCGGCAACAACTTTATCCGCCTGCTTAAAAATCTGCATTGGTTGAGCGATCAACGTTCCGGCGAGCATCAATGCAACTGCTCTCTTCATTCTTTTTTTCATCTGATTTTTTTCTCCTTTAGATTATCTTTGATATCTACATTATAGAAAGGGAAAAAACCCTACAACAAGTATAAACAATAATTTGTTTTTCCGATAGTCCGTCCGCGCTACAAGTTGTAAGGGTTTTATCTCTTATTTAATAACTATTTTTTATATTTATTATTTTTTAACTTTTTTAACTTTTGACCAGGCACCTGTTGTGCCGTCAGCTGCGATTGCTCTAACCTTGATGTAATATACTTTCTTAGCAATCTTCTTGAGTGTTACTTTAACCTTTGTTGTCTTAACAGTCTTAGTTGCTTTTTTGAATTTCTTGTCTGTTCCATATTTAACTTCATATTTCTTTGCGTTTGCAACCTTCTTGATTGTAAGTTTAATCTTCTTTCCGCTCTTCTTAGCTGAAGCTATCTTAGCCTTTGCAACCTTTGTTGCTGGTTTTGTTGTAGGTGCCACTGTTGTTGGTGCTACTGTTGTTGGCGCTACTGTTGTTGGTGCTACTGTTGTTGGTGCTACTGTTGTTGGTGCATTAGTTGCCGGTTCTGTTGGATTCTCAACAACAGGTGTGACATAATCTGATTCAAATACTTCAGGTGAAGCAGATAATCTTGCGTTAATGATTTCATAATTTCCGTATGTTGCCATAAGGTCACAGTGCATGTGAACTGAATTGTAGTTTCCTAAATCAATTCCTGTTTTTGCGAGGTCAATAACTACTGCTTTTTTCTCTCCTTCAAGAGGAATTACTGAATCATCAGGTGTAGCAAAGAATAATGTCTGACCTTCTGCATTGAACCAGTAAGGCTCTGTTATTGCTGTTTCACTTCCATCAACTACATTTGCAAACTGGAAACGTAATTGAGTAATATTTCCGCTAAATGTCATGATGAGATATTTGTGAGCACTTGTAGCATCTTTTAATGTTGCAAATCCCATGTATTTGTATGCATCTGTCGGTTCACCCTTGAGTGTAGGTCCTTTGTATTTTCCGATTAATGAACTCTGTCCGTTTTCATCACCGTTTAAGATAATATCTTCAGCTGTAACTGCAGTTCCTGTTGTCTCAACGTCCAAACTTCCTGTAGTTTCAACTTCACCGAGTGACTGCATAAATGCCGCATCGCTGATTACAATTTTTCCTGTATTTCCGTTTGCGTGTGAATGGAATGCTGAAATTCCATCAGAAAGATCCACACCTGAAGCTACAAGGTCAATGATTACTGTCTGTTCTTCTTCTGTTGCTGCCGGAACAACTTCTCCTTCTGTTGTTAACAATGTTCCCTGAGCATTCTGAGAGAACCAGAAGAATCCCAACGCCTCGTCTGACGCATTTCTAAATTCCCAACGCATTCCTGCAAGTGCATCTGCATCACCTTTGTATGTAATCTTGAGATATTTGTATGTGGAATCTACATCACATCCGTGATATCCCTGGTATGCATAATCATTCTCTGATACTGTATCATATGTTCCGATTACGTTTGCTGCTGTAATATCTGTTGCAGCCATATTCTCATAAGCTGATGTCTGTAATACATTTACTGCTGAAAGCGAACTAACTGCCAAAACTCCTGCACATACGCATGCAGCTGATTTCATTAATAATTTTTTTCTCATAATGTCTGTTCCTCCTGAAAAAATGTTTATATTACTTCTTAAATTATTTTCTTTATTTCACAGCTTTGATTTCGCTGTTTATTTTTCTTTGTTTTTTTGTTTTAATATTACTGTTTACTGTTCTTTTAAGTTTTAATTTTACTGTTCTTTGTTTTTTAATGTTGTTTCACATTATTGTTTATTTATTACTGATTAGTCTTCTTTCATCTTTCTTGAGCAAGCAAATGCAACTGCTGCTACTGCGATTCCTCCAAGTGCAACTGCTATTGGCAATGTAGCTGAACCTGTTGCAGGTGCTGCTGTTGATCCGCCGCCTGTTGTTGCTCCTGCTGCATTGGCTGATCCTGATGCTGAATCAGAACTTGAACCGTCTGCTGTGTCTGCTGTTGCTGACTTTGATGATCCTGATGATTTTGAATCTGATGATGAATCAGAAGCTGCTACATCTGAAGAACCACTGTTTGATGAATCAGAACTTACTGAACTGTCAGCTGTCTTGCTGTCGTTAGATGTAGATGAACTGCTACCTGTTGATGATTTGCTTCCGGCAGGTACCTCTGTCATAAGTCTTGCATCTGTGATTGTAAATTTACCCTGCCCAGGAGTATCATGTACATGGAAAGCTCTGATACCTGTTGCCAAATCAATTCCTGAAGCCTTAAGGTCGATTATTGCTGTCTGTTCTTTTGAAGTTGGAGCAGGAACAAGTCCTCCGTCAACTGTCTTGAATGTTCCTTCGTCATTCTCGCTGAACCAGCATGGAGTAAGTTTAATTTCTTCTGTAGGATCTGAATTAACTACAAATTCTAATCTCAGCTGTTCAAACGCTGTTGCATCTCCTGTATATGTGATTTGTAAATACTTGTAATCCGAAGTTGCCTCGAAACAATATACATAACCCATGTATTTGTATTCTCCGCTTGTGCCCGGATCAAAAGATTTGATAAATGGACTTCCCGAATCATTAAGAACAATGTCCTCTGCTGCAAATGCAACATTACTCATGGTAAATGCTAATACTGTAGCTGCCGCTACTGCGAATACTCGCTTGAATAATTTTCTCATATTACACCCTTGCCTTTCTTTGTTAAACTCCGCTCTTTTTTCTGTAAGCATGTTTAATCAATTTAAGTTTATCGTTAAACTTCTCAGATTTCCCCTTATCCAACGCGCGAGAGACCCATATATACCATTAATTGAAGCTCTATCGGTATACATCCAGCCTTTTGCCACTTGTTTTTTTCTCCGTTTAACGTTAAACTAATGTTAACACGATTTATTTTGCTTTGTCAACGCATTTGGGCGGAACTAATTCACCAAAATATCACAATTATTTTATAGATATTGCACAAAAAAACCTTTCAATCACTTTTTTCGATTGTACATTTACGACAGAAAGGAGGATTTTTATGACGAAAAAGACTCACCATTCCAGTCTTGGAAAATTCATTAATAAGAAACGGATGACTTTTTTTTCTTTGACACTGTTTTTAGCGTCAGCATGTTTTCTTATTTACTATTTGGGAATTCAGCCTTACTATTCAAAAAAAGTAACTGATAAATATAGAAATATGTACTACTCTGCAAATTCCCAAAATATTAACTCTTCAATTCTGTTATCTGACAATAGTACTAAAGATTTGGTGCCTCCGCTTATTTCCGGTAATTACATTTACGAAGCCTCTGCAGATAGTGTGGTAACTGAATCAGAAACAATGTTTGATGTTTCACTGGATGATACTGCTACCAAAGGCGCTGTCGACTCTAATGGGATGCTCCTTAAATTTGCCAAACTATACGAGTATAACTCCGATATCAGGGGTTGGTTGCGCATTGACGGGACTGATGTTGACTATCCTGTGCTTCAGGCAACTGGTGGTTCTGATTTCTATCTCACCCATGATTTCGAGGGAAATAAAGACAAGAATGGAAGTCTGTATATTGACGGAAGCACACATCTCAATGCAAAAAATCTTGTTATTCACGGGCACAATATGAAGAGTACCGGTATGATGTTTCACGAGCTTGAGAAATACAGCAGCATTGATTACTATGCCGCTCACCCTTATTTTACCTTTGATTCATTATATGATGAGTCAAAGTGGGCTATTATCTCTGTTATGAAAGTTCCCGGTGACTTTGCTTCTAATGATTCTTTTAATTACATAAGGAGCAGCTTTAACAGTTCTGATGAATATCTTAATTTTCTTTATGAGCTTAAAATGAGATCATTGTATAACATTCCGATTTCTGTAAATGAGTACGATTCTCTTGTCATGCTCTCCACATGCTCGTATGAAATTAATGATTACAGAACTGTAATTGTAGCAAGGAAGATTCGAAAAAAAGAAAAATTACATAAGATTAAAGAGTTTGCAAAATCTGCCACAATCAACAGAACAACTCTGTATTCTGATGATTGGTATAGAAAGTATGGCGGCAAGGCTCCTGTCAAAACCACGTTTATGGACGCCTATTCATTCGGCGAAATCAATTGGTATGACGGTAGTATTACACCAATTAATCCCATTGGTCATTATGTTATGGAAGCACAAGAAGTGAATAATATCTCTATGATGGCAAAAGATTCTTCAGCAAATATGATATTTAAGATATTGTCATGTGATTCTGTATCTTTTGCCGGAATTTTGACTGCTGACACAACATCAGAAATCCTCTCACTTCAAACCACAAAAGATAATCTTATAATTTATACAGATGCCAAGGTAAAAGCTAAAAATATTGAGGAAGTCGTTATCCCTGATTCAATTACCATCAACAACCGAGAATTTAAAGTTGAAGAGATTGAACATGATGCATTCACCAATTTAACTCACCTAACTTCAGTCAACACCGGAAACAATACCGTGCTCATTCCTGACAAGGCATTTGTCCAGTGTCCAAAGTTGAACAATATCGTGATTGGAAAAAGTACGCAAAGCATCGGTCGCAAGGCTTTATTCGGCTTAAAAAATCTGAAAACAGTCAAAATCAAATCAAATAAAATAAAAGAAATCGGGGAAAAAGCTTTCCCCGATAAAAAGAAATTCAAATATAAAATTAAATATTCCCGTGATGTAAGCAAAAAAGTCAAACAGCGTTTGAGTCTTGTTATCTTATACCGCCAGTGTTATTGACTATATATACTTTCTTTTTTTATACTGAAGACGTAAAAATAAACTCAGTAACTAGTCCTGATAATACACTTTGGAGGTGTCATATGAAAAAAGTATTGGTAACCGGCGGAACTGTTTTTGTCAGTATGAATGTCGCCAAGTATTTTGCCGGAAATGGTTATGATGTGTATGTTTTGAATCGCGGAAATCTCCCGCAACTTGAGAATGTCACTCACATCAAAGCTGACCGTACAGAACTAACAGATGAACTCGATGATTACATTTTTGATATCATTCTTGATGTTAATGCATATAATGAAGAGGATGTTAAATTATTGCTGGAACATGTTAAAGGTTTCGAAGATTATATTCTTATAAGTTCAAGTGCAGTTTATCCTGAGACCAACGCAATGCCTTTCACTGAAGATCAAACTGTTGGACCAAATACATTTTGGAATACATATGGCACTGACAAAATTGCCGCAGAACAGTACCTTCTGTCAAAGGTACCTGACGCCTACATCTTGAGACCTCCATACCTCTGTGGTGCCGGTAACAATGTGTACCGAGAGGCTTTTGTATTTGAGTGTGCCATAAATGACAGACCTTTCTTTATTCCGGGTGACGGAAATCTTAAGCTCCAGTTTTTTGACGTTGAAGATTTGTGCAGATTTATGGAGTTGCTGTTAACAAAGCAACCTAAGAATGAAGTTGATTATACAGCTTCGCCGCTCATCTACAATGTGGGCAACACAGCGGCGATTAGTGTAAATGACTGGGTTAAGATGTGTTATTCAATAGTTGGAAAAACACCTGAACTTATCAGTGTAGATGATTCGCACTTTATAAGAAGTTATTTTCCATTTGCCAATTACGAATACTCTCTCGATATTAAGAAGCAACAAGAACTTATGCCAACTTTAAAGCCACTAGAACAATCGCTCACAGAATCGTATCAGTGGTTTAGGGACAATGAAGACAAGGTTTCAAAGCGACCTTATCTGGAATATATAAACAATAATTTACAATAATCGAGCAGGCTCATCGTAAATTAAAAAAAGAGTAGGTAAGTACTCTCTTTTCTATGGATAGGGTTGATGCTATTTACATCTTCCCTGCTTATTAGTTTTTTTTATTTTCCTAATTACCTTCCTTTGTTTTTACATATTATTGTTCAATAAAATACTCTACTTCACTTTCCAAACGTTTCTTTTCAATTAACAATTCATTTTCCAAATAAACTTCAAACTTAAAATCATCTTCTTTTTCTTTTTTTACAAAGTCGTACTTTCCTTGCAAATTGAAATACGCATCATGTAATATAGTATTTATTCCCATCTCAAACATGTCGTCATGCTGATAGCCTTCCTGCATAATTATATCAATACTTTTCGTCTCATTATTTCCAGCATAATTTATATCTATTTTGATGATAGACAAACTCAAATTTGCATCTATTACTATCTTTTTGAGACTGTTTGAATTAGAAACAATTTCTTCCAAAATACTCTGTTCAATTCTATTTTCAATTCCATAGTATTCTAATTCACTTGCCCCATACAATGGGAATACATTAATCTTCTCACCATTTTTAATTCTAATTACTTGTTTCAACATATTATCTTGATAATAGTATTGATCTACAAATAATTTTTTCATTTTATCAGTACCAACTTCATAAAAATCACAACAGTTAGGATTTTCTTTAACGTAATTGAACACTCCCATTATCATTCTACTATCGTTATACACTCTAAAATAAGAAGCGTACTTTCCATCCTTCATAGTAAATTCATCGGCAAATCTCAATACATAAGAATCTGTTTCTTTGTCCAAATATAATGTATATCTGTTTATTTTGCCAACAACGTATTTATATAAATATATTACTTCTGTCGTATACTCCCAATACTCGTCTGTAAATTTTCTGAATGCAATTAATTTGTTATCATTGTCGTAATAATAGGTGATTATTTTATCATATTGATTTATTTCTTCCGTCTCTTGTCCTTTATACATCGAATTTGGTATTTCGCAATCAAATGGAAAGACTACAGCATCAGATTCTCTATATAACATGCTCTGACTTTTTGCCTTTTTCTGCTCCAGTTCTTCAAGCATATTCTTAATAGCTTCTTTGCTTATAAGAAGCTCTTTGCTTTTTTCTTCTATATTGAAGTCCGCCACTAACGGTGTATATAGTTCTTCTTGATTCTTAGACATATATTTTTGTCCTGTCAAACTAAAATAGCATTCCTTCATCATGTTATATTCATCATCAATCAATTGAGCCATTATATAATCTGTCTGTTCGGAATAATTAAATTGATTTGACAATTTCATCATTAACAATTTATTTCTGAGTAAATCAGAGGTTATACAACATTTATTTATAAGTTCATAACACTTTTCACTTATATTAATACCATGCTTTTCTTTTAAATATTGCATTCTTTCCGTCATTATAGTATTTATTTCCAACAAAAACTGAAAAGGTTTTATATCTATCTCGCTTTTTTCAAAAGTTAAATCCTTGACGAACTTTCTAATTTTTTTCAAGCAATCAATACCATAATACACACTGCCATATCTTGCTAAATTTAAATAGTTATAGTAAACATCATCTTTTCCTTCAATAAAGTCAATTATTAATTTCACTATTCGATCAACATCTATTTTTTGCTCATTTTTTATGTATTTTAATAAGATATCACTGGAATACTTTGCATTTGTCTTATCTTCTCCCATAGAATTATTAAAATATCCATTTACTAATTCATCAAACTTAAGTCTTACAATTTTATAATTTTCATTATAAAAATCGGCAGTTATAAACTCTTTTCTTTCCCTATTATAGCCATATACAAGCACCTGATGTACTTTATGCCATCTCTCCTCATCTTTTCCCCACCAAGCATCAACATTATACATATCTATCGAGATAAAAAAGTATATTTTGTTATCAATATAATGAATTACATTTTCTATAAAGTCAGAATTATTATCATAATTTTCTCTGTTCTTTTTCATCACTAAAGGACAAAACTCATCACTATTGCTTTCATTGGCATATTTGAAATCCATCCAATATGCGACGTTTTCTATTTTTTTATCGCACCAAAGCAAAATATAATTATTATATATCCATATTTTATCTTGACTATATCCCTTTAATATTCCTTGCAAAGCTGTAAACATAGGATACGTTAAATATTTTGGTTTTTGAAATGGAAGTTTTACATCTTCCAAATTCTCAGCTTTTTTGCTAAACTGTATTTTTTTACCACCAATGTGCAAAGTATCATCATCAGATAACGTCAACATCTCCGATGAATCAAACCCGATTCCATTCAATAAAAACTCTTGATATTTATTTGAAACTTGTAATAAAATGCATTTTTCCTCTAGTACCAAGGAAAAATCATATTCCGATCCATCATTAACATTATCAACATTATCATCTTTAATAATAAAATATTGTATTTTTTCTGTGACTTCAATCTTTATCGTATCTTTATATTTTAAGTTTATTCTTTTCATTTCTATCTTTCCCCATTATAATAAGCTGCTTGTGTCGAAAACATAGTACAATACAATCCATCTTTAATTTCCATCAACTGATCATGTGTACCCATTTCCTTAATGTTTCCATCTGATAAGACAATTATTCTATCGCAAAATTTACAACTTGATAGCCTGTGCGAAATGTAAATTGCTGTTTTTCCTTCAATGAGTAAATCAAATTTGGAATAAATATCATATTCCGAAATCGGATCAAGTGCTGCAGTCGGCTCGTCTAAAACAATAATAGGAGCTTTTTTATATATAGCTCTGGCGATTGCAACTTTTTGTCTTTGTCCGCCTGATAATTCAGTACCTTCTTCTTCAAAGTACTTTGAAATTGGTGTACTGATACCTTTTGGCAGTTTATTAATATCATCATATACTCCTGCCATCTCCAAGGCCTCTTCCACTTCTTTCTTTTTAACATCTCCAAATCCAATATTCTCATCTACTCCAAATGCCATTAATTGAAAATCTTGAAATACAACTGCAAACAATTTTCTATATTCTTCTTCTGAATAATTATTTATATTTTTACCGTCTACTAATATTTCTCCTTCATATACATCATAGAGCCTGCATAACAATTTTATTAACGTAGTTTTCCCAGCACCATTCAATCCGACTAATGCCAATCTTTCTCCACAATTGATTGTCAAATTAATATTTTTAAGCACATATGTATCACTTCTAGGATACTTAAATGATACATTTACAAACTCAATCGTATGCTTTCCATTATTATCCGTCAATTTGTCATTTCCTTCCTTTAATGTATTCGGATAATCCATGAAAATAACATATTCTTTTGCGTAATTACACTTTTTAGTAATATCCTGTATTCCATTTGTAATACCGGACATACTGCCAAACACTTGTGATATCGCCGAAGAACACATAGAGAAATCACCGATAGTTATTTTTTCTGTTATTGCCAACCAACCGACATATGCATATCCAATACATTCACGAATGCTATTAATAATTGCACTATAGCTCGAGTTAGTTCTTTGTTCCTTATTCATCCTCTTAAACAGATTTGTCATCTCATTTACATGGAATTTTTCTTTTTCCTCAATCATATCTATACTATCGTATAATCTGAAATCTTTTCCAAATTTAAATTCCTGCAAAGCAAACAATACATATCCAAAGACTCTGTTTATTCTAGATAAATCTGAATGGAAGCCGACTTCAACTTTATTATTTTTAGCAATAAAATATGACATTCCCACTAATGCAAGAATTTGAACAGGTATCAGTATTGGGCAATACAATATTACGATGAATACTGCGAAAAAAAACGTAACAATGTTAAAGCAAATATTATAGCAAGAATTTAATACTCCTATTACACCTCCACTATACCAGGACATTCCTTCCTTAGCTTTATTCATCTGATCAAGAACTTGCGGATTTTCTGTTTGTTCCAAATCCAACGCCATACATTTTTCTGCTATGGACTCATTTACATATTCTGTAAATTTTTCTGAAAATTGACCTAAAGTTAATGAAACATATTCAACAACTGTTTGTCCTAATAATTCAATTAACAATAACAATCCAATTAAAAATATTATTTTTTGTGTATGGCTTTCGACACTTTTTTCACTTATTGCATTGACAATTTCATCTATAATAAGTTTTGGTAAAACTATATTTTTTACCATTAACAACAATTGAAAAATAAATTTCAATGCATAAAGAAAAGCAATAAATATATTTTCTTTATTAACAATTTTCAGCATTCTCAATACTGTATAAATTGTCGATTGCTTGTTTTTCATGAAAATACTATCCTCCTATTAACCCACATTTTCATCTTTGTAATATTTTGATTGCAATTCAAACATTTCTTCATATTTTCCTTTTTGCTTCATTAATTGATCATGAGTTCCACTCTCAATTATTCTGCCATCCTCAAACATCAAAATCTTATCACAAAAACGTGTCGAGCTCAGTCTATGACTTATATATATAGCAGTGTTGTCGTTAATTAATTTATCAAAATTTTCGTAGATTTTATTTTCAGCTATTGCATCTAATGCAGCTGTAGGTTCATCAAGTACTATTATCTCAGCATTTTTATATATTGCTCTTGCTATTGAAACTTTTTGCTTTTCACCACCTGAAAGATCTACTCCATCATCATATATAATTTTCAGTATTTCAGTATCTATTCCCTTTGATAACTCATCAATTTTTTCTTGCAATCCTGCACGTTCAAGTGCTTCCTTTACCTTTTCTTTATTTGTTGATTTCAAATCATTCATAGAAACATTTTGTGCCAGTGGGAAAGCATACATGTTTATATTTTGAAAAACCGGTGCAAAAATCTTGTAATAATCACATCTGTCAACATCTCTAACATCTATTCCATTTACTAATATTGTTCCTTCTGTTGGTTCATATAAATTCATCATTAAATTGACAAATGTTGTCTTTCCCGCACCATTAACTCCTACAATTGCGATTCTGTCTCCCTGATTAATTGTCAAATTAATATCCTTTAATACATATCGATCTGATTCTGGATATTTGAAAGATACATTTTTAAACTCTATCTTGTACTTCTTTTTATCACTAATTTTTATTTTAGTTTTGCCAACATCAGAATTATCAGTTTCATAAACATTTTCTATATCCATAAAAGTTCTGTAATCATCCACCGATATAGAGAGTTTCATTAAATCTGATATTGCGCTGTAAAACATAGATGTGTAAGAAAATAATGTTGATGCCGAAGCTAAATATAATGTAAAATTACCAATAGGCATCCCATTATACAAAACATCCCTCGTCAACCAAATATACAATGCAGCCTGTGCAAGAATCCACAACAGATTTCCTATTTCATTAGCAATTAACCAATAATTTCTGTTTTTCTTAAAATTAACGTACACACTGTTATTTATCTTTTTAAATTTTTCCATTAAAAATGGAGCCACGCCATACATTCTGATATCCTTTGCATAATTAAAATCCGATGTCAAATTCTTCATATACTCAACTTTTCGCCATGTATTTGCCATTGGATCCCAAATTTTACTTTTGCATACAGCATTTACCTTATTTTTAATTAAGAAATTAACAGTAGCCAGTAACAACATTGTAATCAGTATATATATATTAAAATTTCCCAGAATACACATACCTGCTATGACAATAGATACTATGGATATAAAATCTATAGTTTTCCTCATCATACCCTCAAGTCCCTCTTGTTCATTTGTCGCTGCTCCCATAGCTCTATAATGACAGTCAAGAACTTTTTGATTCTCCAAGTACTCGTATTTCATTTCCAATGTTTTTCTATTTTTCTTTATTAAGAAATTAAATCTCTGCTCAAAAAGGATCCATTGTTTATCAGACTCAACGTATATGGAAAGTAAATATACAATTAGATATGCTATTCCGCCTACTAATATCACAATAAATATTTTTTGCTTACTTCCACCATAAGAAATCGCATCAATTATATACTTTGTAACAAAGTACCACATATACTGCATAAAAGGACTGGTTACTAACGTTATAAGCAATATCAGTATTATTTTATTATTACTGCTTCCATTTTCTGATATTACATACAACAAATTGCTAATTGTCCCATATTTCTTTTTTATTATTTTATCATTTTCCATATTTGTCTCCGTAAATCATTAAAATTAGGTACTACATAACATTTCCTAAATCATCTCGATAAAATCATTGAATGATTTACTGTTTGCGTGCGCCATCTTTTCATCATCAATTTTTATTCCGAATGTATTTTCAATTGCAATCATTACATTGATAAATTGTAATGAATCCATCTCTATCTCTTCATCCATATAATCATCATCAATAAAAACTCCACATTCTTCAAATATTTCTAAAAGTAACTCTTTCTTATCCATAATTCTCTCCACTATTCCTAAACAATTTTATATTTTCCTTGTGTGATGGTTGTGTTAATATAGACATCTATACTTTTTCCCATTTCTTTCAACAAACATTTAGGTTGTATATTTGCCACTTTAGCTAACGGACATATACTCAAAACACAGTTTGGTTTTGCCCAACAATTATCACAGTCTTTTCCATCATATTTTATATTCCAATATATTTTCAACCACTGTGCATCAGAAGACTTATATTCAATCTTTCCATTAGGCATTAATTGCCCTATTAGATTTTTCTTCTGTATCTCATCACTTTCATATTGTGCTCTGGCACATTTAAGGATCTCACCGTTAAAATTAATAACATAACCATTTTTTCTGCCACTATAGCACATTCTTCCGACAGCACTTTCTGAGAAATTAGAATGTGTTTTTAAATTATCCCCAAGAATAGCCATCTCTTCTTCTAAATCTCCTCTATCCTCAAGCAATGTGTCATTTGAAACACATTCGTTATCTCCTCCCCAATCTTTTACTGTTTCCATGATAACTGTAAAACGTGTGTCATCTCCAAAATCTCTGTCTAATTTTTTCAATAATTCATTAATACTATCCTTATTATCTTTTGACACATTTATTCTGATTGCAATTTTAAAATATTTATCTACTTTTTTTGCATCCAGTAAATTATTATAGATTTTATTAAATGATCCCTCTCCACTCACAAGAGGTCTCATTTTATTATGTATACTTTCAGGACCGTCTAAAGTGATTTGATAATACAATACATTGGCATCAATCAACTGAGAAAGGATATCCTGAGTCAGCAAATAGCCATTTGTTGTCATACTTGAAACCATTGGAATCTTATTATTTTTACATACTTCTTTTATTTGTTTTGACAAAGTAATAACTCTACTGCTTTCCAAAAGAGGTTCTCCTCCGAACCACTCTATATCAACAGAAGAATAATCTTTTGCATTTCTCTTTGCAAATTTTACAATTGCCTGTTCAACATCATCAGTCATCTTCCCCTTATTATGTGTTTCATAACAATAAACGCATCGGAAATTACATAATTCTGTAGGGATAATTGTCAATTTTAATTTATTGCCATAGATTGCCTCATTAAACTTATCAAGAATAATATCATCTTCGTTTTCCCAGTCCTCAAATAGCAACAGTTCCTTCTTCAGTCTTTGAACAACCTCTTCTTCCATATCATTTATATTATTGTTCTTTATTTTTTCAAAAACTTCTTCTTCAACTTTATAAACATTCCATTGACTTCCACTTAAAATATAAAAGCCATTTTTTTCATACGGGTACAGATATTTTGATTTTTTCATTTTTTCCTCACTTTTCATATCAAGATAAATAATTCACTATTGAATCTACTAAATCATGGATACTATTTTCACTTCCCATATAATAGCACTTTCTTTTTGTTTCTTTTTCAATTCTGTCGATTATATCTTGTTCTATTAATCCTTCAGCCACTCTAAATGCAGTTCCCTTTACATTCCAATTTCTATCACTAATTAAATTCGACATCACAATTGCAATCACCTTAGAACTTGCTGTGGCTTCGATATATTGTATAGTTCTCTTTATATATTCTACTTCGTCTCCTATATTTGCAACCAATACAGTACAGTCAGGTTCGGTTGCAAGTATAAAATTATGTTGTTGAATTGGATAAAATCCCATGTTTCCATAGTTATACGATACCGTTTGAGATTGAGATCCACAAATTATCACATCCACGTTTTTTTCATCAATATAATGTAATTTTTCATTAATCACTTGTATGATTTCCGGTCGGCTAGCCATTTCCATCGAATTGTATCCCATAGGAACGCATTCATCAAACCCAACTATTTCTGCGTTTGGCTCAGTTCCAAGCATGCCCACTTTGAAACCACGTCCCATGATTTCTCTTTTTATCTTTAACTGCAATGTAAATTTCCCCTGTTTTGATGAGGTGCCCATTACATTCACTACAGGAGTATTAATCCCAAACAATTTTCCCATGTTATTTACAGGAATTTCAGCTTCTGTTATATTAGGCGTATATACATTCTTTTCAGTATTATTTGTTATAAAATCATTCGGATCATCAAAAGATACTATTTGTTTTTTATATTTTTTACATTTTTCAATAAATTCATTTATTAATGATTTATTTAAAACACTTGATATAATATCCGTATGCCCTAATATAAAAGTATCAAACTCTTCTTTTTTCCAATCCAATTCATCAATGTCTCTTATGATTAAATCGCAATTATCATTATTTATAATTTCACTTACTTTTTTACCAACATTTCCCAGTAATCTATAATCAAATGCTCCTACCAGTTTATAATCAACCAAATCGTTATTTCTATATATTGCATCAATTTCCTTGTTAAATGGAAATGTAACCGCCCTATTAATATTAGGCAACTTATTATACTCTTCTTTTTTTCTCCACTTAACTACACGTGCACTGTTCTCTGACAATTTTTCTAATATATACTTATTTTTTTTAATTCCGCTTTCTTTCAACTTAGCTACGATACCTGAAATATATGGTGCTGCAAAACTTGCACCTGCTACTATCTTATAGCCATCCTTCCATGGCAATCGCATTGACGCTCCCGTACCTCCAATATTGATATTAGAGCCGTCAAAAAAAATGTAATCTCTTCCATTGGAGCAATATTTGTTCCAATCAACACCTATTACACAATCAAAATATGCAGGATATGAAATTCTTCCATCATTGTCAAAAGCCGCAACAATACTCACATCATTATCACTCAGTCTTTTACATACATCGTGTAATCTCTGTTTATTTTCCTTACTAATGAAAGTCACTCCGCTGCTGATATGAATGATATCTATTTTTTCATTTTCAAGTTTTTCCAACAATTCAATTAAATCTTCTACTTCTGTTTCATATTCGTTTCCAAATATCTTGTAACTAAACAATTCAATATTCTTGGCAACGCTAAATAAAATTGATGCCACAGCAGTTCCATGTCCCACATCATCTGTTTCGCAATTTTGCCATATTTTTCTATTCTTAAATTCTCTTCTATCAGTAAAAATTCCACTATCTATTAATGCAACTTTTACATTCTCCCCTGATAAATGTTTCAAACTATCCATATTCTTATTAACTCTCTTTTCTCCCCAAAAAAATCCTTGTACAGAAATACTAATTGTCTAAACTTTACTGTACAAGGATCTTTTCACCAACGTCAAACCATTGAAATTGGCTATTTTTATACTTTGATGTTCTATGTAATAATTATATAATATTTAATTATACAATAAATCTGATATTATTTATTATGCTAAAGACTAATTAGCTATTGCCGTTATTATTTCCTGTACCAGCATTGCAACAACCAATATAACCATTAGTCTCGCCGTATAATACTACTGTCTTCTTAATCTCTCTAACTTTTTTCATTTTAATTAATCTCCTTCTCCAAATCGTCTTTTGACTTTTTCTTTTAATAAATGTTTTTTCAGGATTTAACTCCCATA
>JAILRH010000251.1 GCA_024698345.1 Lachnospiraceae bacterium
AGAAGGCCATCCATTCAATTTTAATATTGCTATTTCTTTTTGTCTGGAAATATAAAATAATGCTGTACAAAATAAAGTCATACAAAATATAGCCACAAAAAAACCTATATTTAAAGTGCTAAATAACATTCCTACATTGAACTTTATAGGAAACTTGTGTGAGACTTCCGTTTCAATACCATTATTTTCAATTAGTTTTTTTAACATTTCTATTTTATTTGGATTATCTTCTTTAGCAAAAAAATATTTTGTCTTTCTACCGTTAAGACTCTTATTAGATATAACTTTAACGTGCTGGTTGGGAAATAAACTGTTTTTTTTCTTATTATTTATCTGGTTTACATTATTTATAATTTCAATCTGACAGTCAACATTACCAAAACTATAATTATTAATAGTTACTATATTTACAGAAATATTGCATTTTTTTGCATACTGTTCAAGTTTTTCCAATTCTATTTGCTTGCTTAAGGAAAAATCATAACCACCACTTTCTCCAACAAATATAGATTTATCAGCAATGAGCAACATAAAATAAATAGAAAACACTATTACCATTATGCCTATAAATGTAAATATTTTTTTCATCTTACCATCTCCAATTTATTATTTGAATACCAAATAAAATTTAAAGAACCTTGGCAAAATAATACCAAGGTTCCCTTAGAATTTTATTTATCTATAAGTATGAAAACCTTTATACCCATAATCATCTTTAACAAAAGGATTTCTATGAGTTGCGGCCTTTGCAACATGGACTCTTCCTTGTTTTCCAAGTCCTTTGGTTATTCCATGTTGTTCTTTTCTATCTCCCCAATCAGGATCAACCCATACTGTCACTTCATATCTTATTCCGTCTTCCTTCTCATCATACAAATTAGAATACAAGATTCCATCTGAATTTTCTCCTCCTGTCCACTTTGCTTTGCCTCCATCTAGATACTTTGAAGCACCTGCCGATACTACAGTAGCAGTCCCAAATACCATTGCAACTGTACAACCAAAGATTATCATCTTTTTCACGCTATTCATTTGAATATTCCTCCTAATATAACTTTATTGTTATTATTGGATACAATACTTTATTTAATAGTTCACTTGGAAATATAATTGAGCATTGTAAAACCCGCGAGCCCAACGTCAATTATTATATATATATAAGCTTGTTGTCAAGAATTTTATCACTTTTAGTATTATTTTTCTCATAGCATCTCAGTTTCCTAATACAAATGTTTTTAGTACTTCTACCGGCTCTGGATTATTTGCACTGTTTATCATTTCACGATGCAAAAATCGCAAAATTTTCATGACGCAAAAAAAATTCTGCGTCATGAAAGTGTCATTTTGCGTCATGAAAGTACTTTTTCACAAAAAAAGAGGTGTCCAAAGACACCTCTTAAGCATTTAAGTTATAAAACAAAAATTGTCTACAATCCCTTATTTTATCGGCTAGAACTTACCATCCTTAGCAGCTTCTTCGATACTAACTGCTACGGCTACAGTCATACCGACCATAGGGTTGTTACCTGCACCAATGAATCCCATCATTTCTACATGTGCTGGAACTGATGAAGCTCCTGCAAACTGAGCATCTGAATGCATACGTCCTAAGGTATCTGTCATACCGTAAGAAGCTGGACCTGCATCCATGTTATCCGTATGAAGTGTACGTCCTGTACCACCACCTGATGCTACTGAGAAGTACTTCTTGCCCTGCTCGATACATTCTTTCTTGTATGTACCTGCAACAGGATGCTGGAATCTTGTAGGGTTTGTTGAGTTACCTGTAATAGATACACCAACATTTTCGTGATGCATGATTGCAACACCTTCCTGAACATCGTCAGCACCGTAACATTTAACTGAAGCACGAAGTCCTTCAGAATAAGCTTTTTCGTAAACTACGTTTAACTTAGCTTCTTTGTAATCGTATTTTGTCTCAACGAATGTGAATCCGTTAATTCTTGAGATAATCTGAGCTGCATCTTTTCCAAGACCGTTTAAGATAACTCTTAATGGTTTCTGTCTAACTTTGTTGGCTTTTTCAGCGATACCGATAGCACCTTCAGCAGCTGCGAATGACTCATGTCCTGCAAGGAATGCAAAACACTCTGTCTCTTCTTCAAGTAACATCTTTCCTAAGTTACCATGTCCTAAACCTACTTTTCTGTGGTCAGCAACAGAACCAGGAATACAGAAAGCCTGAAGACCTTCACCGATTGCTGCAGCAGCATCAGCAGCTCTTCTACAATCTTTCTTGATAGCGATTGCTGCACCTACGATGTAAGCCCAGCATGCATTTTCAAAACAAATTGGCTGAATACCCTTTACCATGTTGTAAACATCCAATCCAGCGTCCTTTGTAATCTTTTCAGCTTCTTCAATTGAAGCGATTCCATAACTATTTAAAACAGCGTTAATCTGGTTAATTCTTCTTTCATATGATTCAAATAATGCCATTATTGTTACCTCCTTATTCCTTTCTAGGGTCGATAATCTTAACAGCATCAGCTACACGACCATACTGTCCTTTTGCTTTTTCCCAAGCTGTTGTAGGATCATCACCATTCTTGATAAAGTCTGTCATCTTTCCAAGACTAACAAACTGGTAACCAATAACTTCATTATCAGCATCTAATGCGATACCTGTAACATAACCTTCAGCCATTTCAAGGTATCTAACACCTTTTGCCTTTGTTGCGTACATTGTACCAACCTGTGAACGAAGACCTTTTCCTAAATCTTCAAGACCTGCACCAACTACAAGTCCGTCATCAGAGAATGCACTCTGTGTTCTACCATATACAATCTGTAAGAATAACTCTCTCATAGCTGTGTTGATAGCATCACAAACAAGGTCAGTGTTTAATGCTTCAAGAATTGTCTTTCCCTGAAGAATTTCAGCTGCCATAGCTGCTGAGTGAGTCATACCTGAACATCCAATTGTTTCAATTAATGCTTCTTCAATGATACCTTCTTTAACATTTAATGAAAGCTTACATGCTCCCTGCTGAGGTGCACACCAGCCTACACCGTGTGTAAATCCTGAAATATCTTTGATTTCTTTTGAGTAAACCCATTTTCCTTCTTCAGGAATTGGAGCTGGCTCATGTTTTGCACCCTTAGCTACAGGGCACATCATTTCAACTTCTTTTGAATAAATCATTTAGTAATACTCCTTTCGAAATATAAATAAAATTGTAAGCAAATTAATTATTGCCCACACCTTTTAAAATTATCGCATAAAACAAGAAAATAGTCTATTCTTTTTGCAAAAAAGTTAAAAAAACAAGTGAAAATATATAAAATAATGAAATATACAGCAAATTTAAAAGAGATGGCATAAAAACCATCTCTTCTATAAAAGTATATAATGTTTTATTTTGCTTCAATATATCCCTGTGCAACTAAAAGTTCTGCTGAAAGAACAGCTCCGCCTGCAGCACCTCTTAATGTGTTGTGAGATAAACCTACAAACTTGTAATCATATACTGTATCTTCTCTTAAACGTCCAACAGATACTCCCATTCCGTTTTCAAAGTTAACATCAAGAGCAACCTGTGGTCTGTTATCTTCTTCAAGATACTGGATAAACTGCTTTGGTGCGCTTGGAAGGTTAAGTTCCTGTGGAAGTCCTGAGAATGCTTTAATCTTTTCGATAAGCTGCTCTTTAGTAGGCTTCTTTGCAAACTTAACAAATACAGCTGCTGTATGTCCGTCTAATACAGGAACTCTTATACACTGTGTTGTGATAACAGGTCCTTCTGCTTTTTTGATAACACCGTCTTCAATCTTGCCCCAGAGTCTGAGTGGCTCCTGCTCACTCTTCTCTTCTTCACCACCGATGAATGGGATAATGTTTCCTACCATCTCAGGCCAATCTTTGAATGTCTTTCCTGCACCTGAAATTGCCTGATATGTTGTAGCAACAACCTCTATTGGCTCAAATTCTTTCCATGCTGTAAGAACAGGTGCATAACTCTGAATTGAACAGTTAGGCTTAACTGCAACAAATCCTTTCTTTGTTCCAAGTCTTTCTTTCTGGAACTTAATAACTTCATAATGTTCAGGATTGATTTCAGGTACTACCATAGGAACATCCGGTGTCCATCTGTGAGCACTGTTGTTTGAAACTACAGGAGTTTCAGTCTTGGCATATGCTTCTTCGATAGCTTTGATTTCATCCTTAGTCATATCTACTGCACTAAATACAAAGTCAACTGTTGCAGCTACTGCTTCAACTTCGTTAACGTTATGTACAATCATCTTCTTTACGCTCTCTGGCATAGGAGTTGTCATTTTCCATCTGTCACCGACAGCTTCCTCATAAGTCTTTCCGGCTGATCTTGGACTAGCTGCTAAAGTTGTAATCTCGAACCATGGATGATTCTCCAATAAAGTTATAAATCTTTGTCCCACCATTCCTGTAGCGCCTAAAACGCCGACTTTCAATTTCTTTTCCATTATAATTCACTCCATATTATTTATTTTACTACCCTTTCGGGTTAATAACTTATTAATAAGATTATAAAAAAATGTCGATAAATTCAAGTAATAAATATGAATTTCTGCAAAAATAACAATATTTTCACAATTGAATCCGTTATATTATTTATTTTTCACAGTCTAAGTAGTTTGAATTTTGATTTTAATTTACTCATTCACAGTTGTTTCAATTTCAGTTTGCTCGTTCACAGTTGTTTCAATTTCTGTTTGCTCATTCACAGTTGTTTCAATTTCTGTTTGCTCGACTTCTGTGGTTTCGGAATTTGAATTCATCCGCTCCTGTCTTTGCTTTTCAATTCTATCATAATAATCTTTTGTAGATTTTTTATATGTATCGCTCATGCAGTACATATAAACCCAAATCATAGGAACACAAATCAGCACAACAAATAGCATTCCTATAGTCTTAGAAATAATTGATTCTTTTTTAAAGAAAGGTAATCTTTTGTTATATTTAAAGTCTGATAAAAAGATAGCCGGACTGTAACATAACACAATCAGGAAAATATACTTCAGTGAAAATAGAATATAGTCAACATATTCAAATTTGAATTCTCTCAATTCACCATTCATACTTGAAAATAGAATCAAACCAATAATTCCATAATAAAAAAGAGCCGGTATCATCTTCCAGGCTATACCTGAACGAAAACCGAATAACTTCATTCTCTCTATTTGGTATTTAGGTTCAAGATATTTGTTATCCTGTCCGCTGTTGACTTTGTAAGGCTTATATGCCATATTGAAAACCTCTTTTCCAAAATTCTTTAGAATCCTTCGAGTTGTTTAGAAAATATTATTATTACTATTATTATTTCATAAAAAAATAAAAAAGCTTCTGGCGCGACTCGAACGCGTGACCTACTGATTACGAATCAGTTGCTCTACCAACTGAGCTACAGAAGCTTAAAGTCTCATTTGACTCTATGTGGTATTATAAAAAAAATATAAAAAAAAGTAAAGATAATTCTTTTATTTCCTTCTTACTTTGTTGATTTATAATTTCTAATTTGATACAATATGAGTAGAGTTTAAAAATGAACGGGAATGAAGGAGAAAAGCCTATGTTTAAGAAAATCGCGCTAAAAAAACAAATAAAAAAAGACAAAAATTTAATTGATAAAATCGAAATCAGACGTCTTCGTTCTTTATGTGCCATAGTTAGATCCATGATGAATCATACAGAACCCGATGAGGATGATATGGCATTCTTCAAAATGTACTGTGACCGCATAGATGATATCAGAGAAGATATCCATGATTGCATGGCAAAGATTGAAAACACAAATTAACAATTAATATTTTACTATAACGATACACAAAATCTCGTTCTTCTATTTTTAAGAACGAGATTTTAAATTGTAATTATACTATATTTAACATATG
>JAILRH010000252.1 GCA_024698345.1 Lachnospiraceae bacterium
TTTTTGTAAATGCGTGAAGATGTCTTGCCGTTATCTTTTCGGTAAGACTGTGTAATATAAACGTCTTTGTTATTTGTGCTACCGGTAATAGTAATATACATAAGAAAACCTCCAATCAATTATATTATACCACAAATAGCATAAAATAGCACGTAGAAATACAAGAAATTTGACAAAAAAATAAAGCCATAATCGGCTTGCTCTAAGGGATTCTGCTGAAGTAGCCATAAAAGAAAGTGTCAAAGACCCGGGCTGGGACAGATATCAGACGGCAACAAAAATGCTTGAAGAAGCAGTATTTGACAATTGATAAAATATAAGTTATATTCAATTTAGTTTTTGAGAAAGAGGTGAAAAGATGAGAAGATAATTTACTTTTGATTACATGAATTATTTAGTTAGATTTTAATATGATTTCGTATATGACAGATTGAAATCTATTGAGATTTATTATCAGTATGAACAAGGTTCTTACTGTTTTTTCGTGTTGCCAAAAGTGGATTATGTTCTTATCATAACCTCTTTTATTTTTTAGCCACGGCTACAATTAATATAAATGAAGAAATACAGACATAGGGTGAATATGCTTGTATTGCAAACAGAGGATAAGATGGAACGTAAGATTATTTGGAAACAAATAATCTTTTTTTGCATTTGGCGAACGTGTAATCACTGAGAAGCGATATTAAAACGGTAGGAATCTGAGAGGAGGAATGTGTATGGCACAGATTTTAGTTAATAACCTTTCTTTTGGATATGAGGGAAGTTTTGATTTAATATTTGATGATGTATCATTTAGTATTGATACAGACTGGAAATTAGGTTTAATTGGAAGAAACGGGAAAGGAAAGAGTACTTTCCTGAATCTTTTGATGGGAAAATATAAATACCAGGGGACTATTCAGACCAATACGGTGTTTGATTATTTCCCTTATGTAATCACAGATGAACAGATGAAGCAGAGTGCGGCAGAGTTTATCGAAGATTTGAAAAGCGGATGCGAAAGTTGGCGTGTTATATGTGAATTGAATCTGATGGGGGTTGATACAGAGATTTTGTATCGTCCTTTTGAGACTTTAAGTCATGGTGAGAGAACTAAAGTATTGCTTGCGGTATTATTTTCAGGCGAGAATGATTTTCTTTTAGTCGATGAACCAACAAATCATCTTGATGTCGAGTCCAGAGCTGTTATCAGAAAATATCTCGCACAAAAGAAAGGATTTATCCTGGTATCACATGACAGGGAACTGCTTGATGGATGTATTGATCATGTTCTTGTATTAAACAGGCAGACTATCGAAGTTCAGACAGGTAACTTTTCAAGTTGGTGGGAGAACAAAGAGAAAAAAGATGCTTATGCTCAGGCAGAAAATAAAAAGCACCTAAAGGAAATTGAAAAACTTGGGAGAGCAGCTGCAAGTATGTCTGACTGGGCTGCTAAAAGCGAGAAGAACAAGATAGGATTTGATCCGGTAAATGTTCCGGACAGACCTAAAAATGCCAGGTCATACATTAGTTCAAAGACAAAGAAGATGCAAGCAAAAGTGAAACAGATGGAAAAGCGAATTAACCGTGAGATAGAAGAAAAGGAAGATCTTTTGGTGGATGTTGAATCGGTGGTGGATCTCAAAATAATGCCGATGGTTCATCACAAAGAAGTGCTGGTTAATGTGAGAGATTTTTCTGTGGCATACGGTATGAAACCGGTATTTGATAAGATTACTTTTCAAATCAAAAAAGGGGAGAGAGTCTGTCTTAAAGGTGCCAACGGATGTGGAAAATCTACAATGATTAAGGCAATTTTGCAGACACTAGGCGAGAATGCAAATAAGAGTGGAATGCTAGAGATTGCCGCGGGTATTGTCACTTCTTATGTCAATCAGGATACTTCCGGATTGCATGGAACTATCAGAGAGTATTGTAGAGAGCAGGGGATTGATGAGAGCTTGTTGTGTGCGATTCTCAGACAGCTTGATTTTGATAGAGTACAGTTCGTAAAAAAGATGGAAGATTTTTCCGAGGGGCAGAAAAAGAAGGTGCTTCTTGCTACAAGTTTACTGACACCGGCGCATTTGTACATTTGGGATGAGCCATTTAATTACATAGATGTGTTTTCCAGAATGCAAATCGAAAAGCTTATAGAGACATATGACTTTACAATGCTGTTTGTGGAGCATGATTCAAGATTTTGTGAAAAGATTGCTACTAAAATTGTAGATATGTAGCGATAATTAATATATAAAAAATTTTTTCAAAAGTAACTTACCTGTAACTTTGGTGTAATATACTTTGCGTATAAACTGAAAGGAGTAAATAATTATGGAAATTTTAAGAGTAGAAAATTTGACAAAAATATACGGAAAGGATGAGGCTGAAGTTAAGGCGCTTGATAATGTTTCATTCTCAGTTGAAAAGGGAGAGTTTGTTGCAATCGTAGGAGCTTCAGGAAGTGGAAAATCCACATTGCTTCATCTGATAGGAGGAGTTGACAGAGCAACTTCAGGAAAGATTTATATAGATGGAAATGATATTTCAGAGTTGGATGATGATAAATTGGCAATATTTAGAAGAAGACAGATTGGACTTATTTATCAGTTCTACAATTTGCTTCCGATATTAAATGTAGAGGAAAACATCACATTGCCATTAGCGCTTGATAACAGAGAGTGTGATCAGGAAGAACTCGATAAGATGATTAAGACTTTGGGATTGTCAGAGAGAAAAAATCATCTTCCAAATGAATTGTCAGGAGGACAGCAGCAGAGAACAAGTATAGGTAGAGCGCTTATTACAAAGCCTACAATTGTCTTGGCAGATGAGCCTACAGGAAATCTTGATTCAAAATCAAGTGATGAGATTGTGGCACTCTTAAAGAAAACGAACAAAGAACTCAAGCAGACTATTGTAATGATTACACACAACTTGGAAATTGCAAAAATAGCAGACAGAATTATTAAGATTGAAGATGGAAGAATTGTGAAAGAGGTATAGATATGGATTTACTAAAAAGATTAACAATAAAGAATTTAAAACTAAATAAGAAGAGGACAATTGTTACTATTGTAGGTATTATTCTTTCGGTTTCTCTCATTACAGCAGTTGCTTCAATGTATAAAAGTGGGTTGAAATCCTTGATTAATTACGAAAAAATAAATTCAGGTGACTATCATGTCGTATACTATAATGTACCAGAGAATGAGATAAATTATGTAATCCAAAGCAGGGATGTGGAGAAATCTTTAAAGATAAAAAATATTGGATATGCAGATATAAACTCTAAAAATTCCTATAAACCTTATGCCTTAGTCAGAGCCATGGAAAAAGACGATATGGAATCTCTATTGGGTACGGTTGTTGAGGGGAGATTTCCACAAAAAGAAGATGAAATTGTTATTCCTACGCATTTAAAGACAAATGGAAGAGTTGATATCAAAGTTGGGGATACCATTACTTTAGATATTGGTAAAAGAATATCTGAGGATGGCGTGGAACTTGGAGTTGGAGAGTATGGAATAGTTGATGAAGAAAATGATAAATTAATGGAAAAACTGACTGATACAACTCAAAAAAAATATAAAGTTGTTGGAAAAATCACAAGACCTCCATACAAAGTAGAAGATTATTCTGAGCCTGGATATTCCTTTGTAACGCTGGATGGAAAAGACGTTGAGGGAACAGTTGATTTGTATGTAAGATATCATGCAGTAGATGAAGAATCATTGTATAAGAATATTTCAAATGCAATCGGTATAGACGAAAAATTGTTGATAAGAGGTGCAACTTCAGGATTTTCCTCAGACGAAGAATTTGATGCTTACGCAGAGGAGATGGGAAAAGCGAAGTACAGAGTAGATACGAACGACTACCTTATAAAACTTGAAACCAATCCATTTGGCGGGGATGATATGAAGAACTTTCTCCTTATTGTGGGAGTTGTAATTGGTATTATTATATTTACATCTGTAGTTTGTATTAAGAACAGTTTTGATATTTCGGTAACTGAGAAGATAAAACAGTATGGAATGTTAAAAAGTGTAGGAGCTACAAAGAAACAGATTAGAAAAAGTGTGTTCTTTGAGGCGACTATATTAGGCGGAATAGGTATACCACTTGGTCTGATTGCCGGACATCTTGCATCATGGATTCTTGTAATTGTGTGTAATCAGTTATTAAGCGGAGCACTAAATGGAGCAAAAATAATGTATTCTTTTTCAGTACTTCCAATTTTTATTGCAATTGCACTTGGAATCGTAACAATCTATTTGTCAGCTTTTGGAAGTGCAAGAAAAGCTTCAAAGATAGCAGCTATTGATTTGATTAGAAACAGTGGAAATATTAAGATTAAATCAAAGAAAATAAAGTCGCCAAAGTTTATCAGAAAATTCTTTGGAATAGGAGGAGAAATCTCTTATAAGAATTTGAAGCGAAACAGAAAAAAATACAGAACAACTGTTATTTCGATAATTGTATCTGTTGCTATATTTATCGCACTTTCAGAATTTGTTATTCTTGCATTTGACGAAGTAAACGACCAGGTGAATGTAAAAGATTACAACTTAGTCTTAGAAGAAGAAGGAGTAGAAGCAAATGATTTTACAATGCTAAAGAAGACTACAGAGCTTGAAAATATTACAGATTTTTCAATTAGCCGTAGTGTATACGCAATGCTTGGTCCTGAACAACTGAACAAAGAATATCTGGATTTTAAAGAGATAAATGCTGACACTGAAGATTATGACGATTATATTGAGGGACTTAAAGTAACTACACTTGGGGATAAACAGTTTAAGAAATATATAGAATCGCTAGGGTTGAAGTATGAAGAGGTAAAAGATAAGGGAGTGCTTACAGATTACGGAAAAGTAGATCATTATAAAGATAATAAAACAGTAAGTAAATTTTTAGAAATTACATCAATTAAGAGTGGGGATGAAGTGGAAGTTGAAAAACAAAATGACAATGGTGATTTGATTGAAGTTGTGAAAATTAAAGTGGCATCTGTTACAGATAAAAGGCCATTCGGCTTTGGAAATGATCCGGAACCATTATTGGTTGTGAGTGATGAATTGTTTGATGAATTACTTGATACAGATAGTGCTCAGGTTTTCTACAATTCAACAAATGCCAATAAATTGCAGGATGACATTGAGCAAATGCTCGGCGACAGAGAGATTAATATGACAAACATAGATGAGCAACATCAGGTTGAGCTCAATGTGCTTCTTCTTGCTTCTATATTCCTGTATGGTTTCATTATTGTAATATCACTTATTGGATTGACAAATATATTCAATACTATCACTACAAATATGGAACTTAGAAAACCGGAGTTTGCAATGCTCAAATCAGTTGGAATGACAACACCGGAATTTAACAGGATGATTAGACTTGAAAGTCTGTTTATGGGCTTGAGATCACTGATGTTTGGACTTCCTATTGGTATTGGACTGGCATTTGTAATGTACAAATTGTATGTTTATGATAACAGCATAAAATTCAAACTTCCAATCGCTGCAATAAGTATTTCAGTTTTATTGGTATTCGTACTTATATTTATCATAATGAAATATTCGTTGAAAAAGATAAAGAAACAAAATACAATAGAAACTATAAGAAATGAGAATATTTAAGTAACTGTTCAGCCATGCACATAATAATAAGAATAAGCGGATTTATCTTCGGATTCGAGCTGATATGGCTGAAAGAC
>JAILRH010000253.1 GCA_024698345.1 Lachnospiraceae bacterium
GATCAGCTTAAGCAGATTAAGAACGGTTATAAGAACGGACTTACTGATTCACAGCTTGAAAGCCTCGTTAATTCAGATAAGAGTGCTGTAGAGATGGCAGAGATCGTAGAGATTGCAATGCTTATCAACAGCAGAGAGTAGGTGGGCTATGGGTGATGATATTACAGAAGTAGTCCAGATTGTAAGACTTGAGATGGAAGGGGTCAATATTGCAATGAGACTGACCGGTGCGACTCTAAATAAATTGCAGGATGTAGCAACGTTTCTTTATGAACTTTTAAACAGAGAGAAACTTGAAGGAAAAACATCCCTTAAGAAATTGCTTTTAAAGGGTGGTGACATTCAGGTTTTACAGTTTAAGAAAGAACAGATGAAGCAGGCAAAGAAACTGCTTAAAAAATACGGAGTCTTATATTCAGAACTTCCGGACATCAATAAAAAAGACGGTCTTGTTGAAGTGATGATTCATTCGGAAGCTGTAGCAAGAGCGAATATTATTATTGAGAAGTTGGGAGTTGGAAGTATTTCATCTTTTGATGAATACGTAAGTAATAAAGAAGGAAACTTTAATAAACTTTTTAACTTCTTTATGAAAGAAAAAAAAGGACAGGTCCACAGTGAAGATTCTGAAATTGATAACGTTCTTACAGGTCTTATTGAAAAAGTCGGAAAGTACGTTGGTGATAAGGATAAGGTAACTGTGGACGAGATTAAGAAAAACTTTGGTATCAGTGAAACAAAGATAGAGGATGTCATGCACAAACTTTGCTGCATGGGAGCTTTGGAAATAAGAGATGACGGTACATACGAAATCATTATGGACAAGGACTCCATGCTTGAAAGAATCAAAGGTTATCAGAGTCTTACTGACAGAATCAAGGGACAGGCTGCAACGCATGATCCTGAATTACTTGATATTACACTTGATAAAAGCCTTGTTGCCTCTGAAACGGAAACGAAGATTAAAACCAGAATTCCCGGAACATGGGGAGAGAATGTCAGGTATTTATGGATTGAAAAGGCAGACGTTCTTGAAATCAACAACGGTAAAACCTATCTTACCTTTCTTAAGGAAAAAGATGAGTATGAACTGTTTGATGATAAGGATAATGTAGCTGAGAAAAAGCAGGGTGGCGAACTTCACAAGTCTCACTATGACAGTGTAAATGAAAATATCAGAGTTAAGGCAGAAAAGGAGAGAAAACTTAAGAAAAAAAGAGAAGCTGCTTTAAGAAAGAGGTAAGTATGAACGAGGGAAAACACAAATTGCCCATTGTATTTTTAATCATTGGTGGTTTTCTTTCGGCATATCTTGGATATCTGGTTAACGGAGCCTGGAGGGAAGGAATGAATATTTTAGAGTTTTTCGACTCCTTTAACCGGGTATACCAAAAACCGTTTGCAAACTACTTTAATGCCGGTACTCCAAAAGCAGCAACAGCTGCAATAGGTATATATGTTTTGGTTATCATCATGTACATAACTTCAAGGAAAAACTATATGCCCGGGAAAGAGTACGGTACGGCAAAATGGGCAAATATCAAAGAAATTAACAGACGACTGCAGGGTGATGACAAAAAAAGAAGGAAGATATTAAGCCAGAATACACGTATGAGTTATAACAGCAAACTGATAAAGTTTAATAACAACATTCTCATAATAGGTGGTTCGGGCTGTGGTAAGACGTTTTTTATGGCATTGCCAAATCTGCTTCAGATGCCTGAGAAAGTATCCTTTTTTATAACGGATCCTAAATCTGAAATTCTAAGGAATACAGGTGAGATGTTTAAGAGAAACGGATACCGCATCAGAGTACTTAATCTTGTCGATATGGACAGTTCCGATTGCTATAACCCATTTACGTATATTAGGAACCAAAATGATGTCGTAAAGCTTGTTAGTAATATTATCAATAATACAACTGACAAATCAAAGACAGGTGGTGAAGAATTCTGGGTCAAATCGGAAATGCTTTTGTTGCAAGCAATATTCTATTATGTATGGCTTGAAATGCCTGTAAGCAGAAGAAATTTCGGTTCGGTTCTGAAACTTATGTCGGAGGCAGAAGTAGCAGAGAATCAGAAGTCAGCTCTTACAAAAAGAATGGAAAAACTTGCTGCAGAGAGTGCAATGGGCGAGAGCCATCCTGCATATTTACAGTATTCAAAACTTATAAAAAGTGCAGGAGATACATTAAAGTCCATTATCATTTCAGTCAATGTAAGACTTGGGGCATTGGAAAACCCAAGTGTGCTAAGAATTCTATCAAAAGATGAAATGAACATTGCAGAAATTGGATGTGGAGTAAACTTTGACGAAAAGACACCTACGGTAACGTACTGT
>JAILRH010000255.1 GCA_024698345.1 Lachnospiraceae bacterium
TTACTAGTAAATATGTGTGTAGTAAAAGTCGTTTAGTAATTCACGTAAAAATCAAAAATTATAATTGAATACCGTTTAATCTGATTTGTTTTTTTACTCCATATACGGATAAAAGATGAAAAAATATTATTGTCAGAATAATATTTTCATAAAAAAATGATTTTTTATAATCAATCTGTAGTTTTAATTAAAAAAAGGAGGGACAGATGTGAAAAAAATTGAAAAAAAATTTACTGTATTAATTGCAGGTATTGCTCTTTTGTTTGGTGCAATGGATGTTTCTAATGTCAAGTCGGCAGTCGATGTTGTGGGATCTTCTAATTCTATAATAGAAATAGAAGGATTTCAGATTAGCCCATCAATAGAAGGTTTTAGAACTGTTTATTCTATTGAAAATTATGACCAAGCAATTGCGGAAGTAGGGCTTATTTATGGGATTAAGGATGAATGTAATCCACAAGATATGATTGTTGGGAGTTCGTCAGATGCTGTTGTTTCATGTAAAGCAACAACAAAAGGAAAAATTGCTGTAAGCATGCATGATGATGGAAAAAAAGATTATCTAATGGCAATGACACTTATGTATGGTAATTCGTCAACATCATTTCTTTCAGCAAAGTTGAGCGTGAGGGCATACGCGAAATATATTGATGGTTCATTTAAATACTCAAATATTGAAACTTCTTCAATATATGATACGGCAGATGTTCTTTATCGTGAATCAAGTATGCCGGCGGTTGCCGATCACAATTATCTTTACAATAGTATATTGAAGAAAGTTAATAATAATTATGCATCCGTTAATTATGGAGATACTCCTCAATGGGACACTGTTTCTTATGTTGTAATTTTCAAAGATTATTATGGCAATGTAGCAAAAACAGAAATAGTTGAAAAAGGAGAGAGTGCTAAAGCACCAACGTTGCCGGAAGTACCTGGATATTCACTTGTAGGTTGGAATAAGAACTTTGACAATGTTACATCTAATGTAGTTATTAGTCCAATATACGAAGAAATATCTAATGCTCTGATGAAAGTCTCAAATGTCCAGGCACATGCGGGAGATGAGGAGGTAATTGTATCAATATCAATTAGTAACAATCCGGGCATTTTGGGCATGATTTTGAAATTAAATTATAATGATGACGCATTAGAACTGGTAAGTGCGACAAATGGCGATGCTTTTAGCATGTTAAGTCTTACAAAGTCAAAGGTACTTCAAAACGGATGTAATTTTGTTTGGGATGGAGTAGAACTTACCCCGGAAGATATTAGAGATGGAGAAGTTCTTTTGCTGAAATTTAGGGTTTTAAGTAATGCTTCTACAGGAAGATATCCAATAAAAGTTTCGGCAATGGAAGACTCTATTGTTGATAATAATTTACAGATGGTTGAAGTTGGAATAACAAACGGATATATAGAGGTTAATTAAAGTGAGTTATTAATTTAAGAATATCTAAAATACAAACCTAAAAGCTTGTTTCGAAAAGTACACGTTGTGAAAATGTGTAAATGCATTATAGAAGGGACCGGTGATAATAGTGAATAAGAAAATATTGGTAGTATTAGTTGGTATTGCTGTTCTTATGATTGTAGTTGTTATTGCAATTTCTAACGGAAAAGATAAGAAAATTGGTTTAACAGAACTATCAAAAAATTTATGTTACGATGATTCAAAACAGATGATTAAGGATTTGCCGGATAAATCAGTGTACATTTCAAATGGAAAAATCTTTATCGATGATAAAAACACAAAGATAGATAGTTCTGTAGTCATAGATAAAAAAGAAAATGTAATAATTAATGAAGTAGATGTGAATGGAAATAAACTTGTTATTAGATGCTCAAACGGAAAAGAGATACCAATTATTGATTTGACAAATGCAAAGTCAAAAGAAAAGATTTCCAATAATAAACAAGAAAAGTCAGACGACAATGAAAAGAGTGCAAATAATACAGACATAATAAATGACGGCAACAAACAAGAAAAAGATAGTGCTGATAGTAATGTAGAGGAATATGTGGACTCGTGTGAACTTGTTGTTGGAAAAAAAGAAGCAAGTGTAGGGGAAAAGGTAGCAATACCAATTGAATTAAAGAAAAATCCCGGAATTTTGGGAATGACAGTTTCAATAGAATATGATGACGAAGCTTTAGAACTTGAAGATATTAAAAATGGAGAAGCTTACGAAAATATATTGCAGTTTACTAAACCAAAGATTCTTGAAAGTGGTTGCATATGCTTATGGGATGCCATAAGTATTGAAAAAAATGATGTTAAGGATGGCATAATAGCGACGCTTGTTTTTAATGTAAGAAGTAGTGCAAAAAAGCAAACATATCCTATAGGAATAAAATGTAGTGGTAATGATGTTGTTAACAATAATTTGGAGAGTATTGAAGTTATTGTTAAAAGTGGTCACATAAATGTCAAAGAATAAAAATGCGGAGGAAAAACTCATGGCTCAAAAGAAAACCAGAAAAGCGTTGGCCATAGCATTGCTTATTTTGCTATCATTTGCACTCCCGAGCGGGATTACAAATGTTGAGGCTAAGACGGTAAAAGTCAAAAAAATTGTACTAAACAAAAAAACAGCACAACTGGAAGTAGGACAGAAATTACAACTAAAAGTTAAAAAGGCAAAGCCGATAAAGGCACCTAAAAAGGTTAAGTGGAAAAGTAGTAACAATAGCGTAGTTAGTGTTTCAAAAAAAGGAATAGTTACTGCAAAATCTGTCGGAACTGCAATGATAGCAGCTACGTCAAAACAAAACAAAAAAGTAAAGGCTGTATGTGTAGTAACAGTTATTGAAAAAAAATCCGAGACGACTAAACAAGAAGAAACTACCATTGTGAAGTCTGAAAAAGGAGATAAAGGAGACCAGGGCGAGCAGGGAATCCAAGGTGAAAAGGGAGACCAGGGCGAGCAGGGAATCCAAGGTGAAAAGGGAGACCAGGGCGAGCAAGGTGCCCAAGGCGTTGGCATATCAAATATATATGTTGATGGTAATGGGGATTTAATAGTTGTTCTTACGAATGGAACAATAATAAATGCAGGACATACTGGAACATCAACTCAACCTGAAACAAGTAAGTATACAGTAACGTTCAAAGATTATGATGGTACGGTTCTAAAAACCGAACAGGTTGAAGAGGGACAATCAGCAACAGCACCGACTAATCCTGTGCGTTCAGATGGATTTATTTTTATTGGATGGGATAAGACATTCAATAATGTTATATCTAATCTTGAAGTTATAGCACAATACAGACAAGAGAGCGGAATGGTAATGAGTGCTACACAGGTTGAAACTCAGTCAGGTAGCAAGAGTATAAGAATAGCACTTTTAATTAATGATAATCCGGGGATTATGGGAATGACTTTGGCTGTTAAATATAATCAGAAATATCTGACATTAAAGAGTGCCACTAATGGTGATGCTTTAAGTGCATTGACAATGACAAAGGGAGCTGTATTAAAAAGTGGATGTAAATTTACATGGGATGCACTGGAAATTTCGGATGAAGAGGTAAAAGATGGAGAAGTTCTAGTACTTACTTTTGATGTGGAAGATAATGCGCCAGTAGGAACGTATGAAATTGAATTTTTGTACGAGGATGGAGATATCATCGACAGAGATTTAAATCCTATAGATATAAGCATTAATGAAGGAAAAATCATTGTCAAATAACAAGATATAAGAAAGGAGAAAACTATGAAGAGATTGAAAAGATTATGGGCGCTTGTCCTAGCAATGGGGCTGATTATATCGGGACTGTCTTTTGATGGTTATTCTGTAAAAGCAGATGATAACAAGATGGCAAAGATAAGTGTTGAGAGTTTGTATGCTAAACCGGGAACAAATATTGTTGTTAAAGTGTTAATTGAGGATAATCCTGGAATACTTGGAGCAGTATTAAAGGTATCTTTTGACAATTCGAAGATGACATTGACAAAGGCTGAAAATGGGGAAGCCTTTTCGCCATTAGTATTTACTGCTCCAGGAAAATATTCAGATAATAATACATTCAGTTGGGATGGTCAGGAACTATCAGATGATGATGTTATGGATGGCGAGATATTAAAGTTGACATTTGCAATTCCTGAAGATGCAGAAATCGATGATGACTATAATATTTCTATTTCTTATGATGCTTCAGACATAGTAGATTATGATTTGAATGTTGTAAATACAACTGTTGAAAATGGTGGAGTGCGTATTCTTAATTACATTCCGGGAGACTTAACAGATGATGGTAAAATTAATTCTATGGATGTTATTTCTTTAAGAAGATATATCGTGGGAAATTATGAGCAGAATATAATTGAGTATGCTGGAAATGTTAATGGTGATCTAAGATGGAACTCAACGGACGTAATATGTCTTAGAAGGTATATAGCAGGAGGATACGGTATAAAGTTATTACCACATCCTAAAGCACATCCACATGCATTGGAAAAAATAGATGCAGTTGATGCAACAAGTACTACAAATGGCAATATTGAATATTGGTATTGTCGAGAATGTGATAAGTGTTATAAGGATGACTATGGAGCACAAGAAATTAGTATCGAAGATACTGTGATTCCTATCATTGTTTTGGACGATGACGAGTACCAAATAGAATATCATATAACGAATCACGATGAGTATCTGGAATCTATAAGCATTTATAATCCAAATCCAGATACATATAAGTCTGAGAAGGGATTAAAATTATCAAATATATCTGTAAGAGGATATGTGTTTGATGGTTGGTATGATGGTGAAGGCGCAAACGGTGAATTGGTGAAGAGTATTCCTGTTGGAGCGACTGGAAAAATAGATCTTTATGCAAGATGGCATTTGGTTGAATATAATATTAATTTTGATTCACCGGATGTTCCAATGGCAAGCAAAACATATACAGTAAATAAGGGTGCAACATTGGAGGCGGCAAAGTGGTACGGATATACTTTTGTCGGTTGGTCAAATGATGACGGATTTATTGTTTCAAGTATTAAACCGGGTACCACAGGTAATATAACGTTGCATGCAAATTGGACGTCAAATAGAAATCGTGGTGTTGCTAATCCATCATATGGTGAGCCTTTAAGCATTATTGAAGACAATGAAAATGGAAGGTTTGAATTTGTATATGATATTGGAAGAATTGAAAATGTTCCTCTTAAACAAATTGAATATATTGGAAATTCGGATGGTATACAGATTGATAATACATATAGTGTTGAAAACTCAATACTGAGTGAAGATGCAAGGGAGATTGCAAATGTTGTTTCCAAAGCAACAACGAGATCTTCCGGATGGACATTATCAGAAGAGTGGAACAAGGTATATGAAGCCGGAAGTGAAATAGGTGAAACAAGAGGTAAGAGCGCCGTTAGAACTGATTCAGAGGGTAGAACAACAGGAGGAAATTACTTTGTAAGTAATAGCCAAGGTGGTTCTAGTTACATAAGTACAGAGTCTGGAGGAAGTTCTTCAAATTCATCAAAAGTGACAACGGATAGATCCACGGGACTAAACACAGATTATTCTCATTCTACAGAAAAATATGTAGATACTAAATTAGGAGTAAAAAATGAAACAGAGGTTAATGCTGGAGTGAAGTTCCCAGTAGATATATTTGATGTTAGTGCTGGAGTTAAAAATACTACAACAGTTAATGCAGAGGTTAGTAGTGGAAGAAGAGATAAGGATTCTTTCGGAATCAGTACAAGTTCATCATTTGGAATAGGAACTGCAAATGAGAGTTCATCAAGTTCACATTTTAACGTTACTCAAAATCAATCAAGCAACTGGAATAGTACAGAAAGCTATGAAAAGAGCTATTCATCAACAACAAATACATCGCTCACGAATTCTGTTTCAGAAGAAATATCTAAAAAGACAACATATAATGTTGCAGAATCAACAGGTGGAGAAAATAAACAGGAAATAAGAGATGAAACTTATGATTCGAATAGCGATACCTATTCTACAGCATTTAGATATTCACAAGGTGATAAAACTACAACGGAGCGAAATATCAAGTTTACGTCAAATGAGGCAGGTTACTATAGACTTGTTAATGCAGGTACCGTCCATGTGTTTGGAGTAGTAGGATATGATATTGCAACAAACTCTTATTATGCATACAGTTATAGTGTGCTTGATGATGAAAGACATACATATCTTGATTATTCTAAAGATAATGCACATTTTGATGATTGTGAAAATGCAATAATACCATTTGAAATACCTTATGAAGTAAATGAGTATGTTAATATGTTGACTACTAAATCAGATGATTTGGAGATTGGCTTGGAGAATGGAAAAGTTAATGCATATTCAAGATCATCAGAGGCGGATACCACAGTAATAATTCCGCAGTATTTCTCTGCAGATAATGGAGCGGATAATACAAAGACGGCAATAAAAGTTACTTCTTTAAATAGAAATGCATTTAGATATAATACAAACATTAAAAAAATAGTATTACCTGTTTATATTGATGAAATACCTGATAACGCTTTTGAGGGATGTACTAATCTTGAAGAAGTAGTTGCATTAGGTGTTACAAGCATTGGAAACGAAGCATTTAAGGGATGTATTTCACTAAAAAAATTCGCTGTTGATAATAAAGTGGTTCAGTTAGGTGACAATGCATTTGAAGGAGTAGATAAGATTGAAGTAGCAGCAAGTAATGAAGAGGTCTTTAATGCAGCACTAAACTCTGGTGCAAAGAGTATTTCATTAGATATGTCAAGTCTTGATGCAAGAAAAATCGACAATAAAACTATAGAAATTTCAAACGATAAAAACTATATTGCATTATTAAGCAACGGTGTTAAGTATAATAATCTATCAATTAAGTCTGAGGCGAAAGAAACATATATCAGTAATATGACATTTGAAAATAACAAAACTACACCACTTGTTATTGATTCAGAAAAACTTACACTGAATAGGGTTAATATATTCGATGCACCGGGATTTGCTATGATTTGTGAGAATGAAAATACAGATGTTAAACTTTATGGTGCAGTAAGTGTAAATTCTAAAACTGATATTGCAATATTAACTAAGAGTTTAATCTTATCAAAGGAGAATGTTTCAATTACAGGAACTCTAAATACAGTAGGAGATGTATTGGTATGTGGAAATGTTACCAATGATGCTTTGCTTAATGTAGTAGATAATAAAAATAATACATATGAAATAATTACAGAAGAAGAATGGAATAGATATCGTACATCTAAAACTGTTTCGTTCGATTTAAATGGAGGAGAAGGTAATAATCCGGAAGATATTACTGTATATTATGGTCAGAGATTTGGAACTCTTCCAGAGCCTGTAAGAAATAATTACACATTTGAAGGATGGTTTGATGAAAAAACAGGTGGAACAGAGATAAATCAGAATACTATAGCTCAAGATCCCGTACCATCTGTTCTGTATGCACATTGGAGTCTTAATCAGTATGAAGTAATGTTTAATCCAAATGGTGGTAATGTAAGTACAACTGAAATAACTGTTGATTCAGGTGCTTTGATAGGAAGTCTTCCAACACCTACAAGAAATGATTGTATATTCATAGGATGGTTTACTTCAGATGGAATAAAGATTACTGAAAACACTCTATATGATTTTGACTGTGATATTACTCTTAAAGCGCATTGGCAGTCTGAATGGGTGCTTGATTCTGCGTTGCCACAGGATGCGACACAAACAAATCAGAAATGGACATATGATTTGACATCAAAAACAACATCAAGTAGTTCGACTATGTCTGGATGGACACAGTATAATTCAACATGGGAATGGGGACCGTGGGGAGAATGGTCACCATGGAGCAGAACACAGTACTATCCTAGCGATAGTCGTCAAGTTGAAAAAAGAACAGTAACAGATAGAGCGGCATACACAAATTACAAATATTACATTTATAGAACATCAGACGGCTATGGTTATGGAACTCAGAATTACTATACAGGAAGTGCACATGGTTATTGTACAAAATATGACGAGATCAATATTACTTATGCATTAAGTTGTGTTAACTCATCGCTTGGATTATATGGCTATTATGATAGTGGCATGTTCTCACATTCATACGATAATCAGTGGTTCTATAGTGGTTCTACATATGTAGCTGCAGTAACACATGATGAATGGAGATATAGAGATCGCTCAAAAGTTTGGACTTACTATTTTAAGAAAACAGAACAGAAAGAATCAAATACAGAAGTGACAGCTAATGGAGACTCAATAACAAATGTTAATAAATGGGTTAAATATATTGTTGAGTAATCATAAGTGAAAATTATAATATTTTTAAAGAGGGCTTGTTGTGAGGCAGGCCCTCTTTTTAATAAATTAAGTTAAAAAAGCACTTGCCGAGTGCTTTTTTTTATGATAAAATCGTGAAGTTAGAGTAAACACGTTTACTGAGACCGACCAGGTGCCCATGCTCGGGGTTGTTCGGTTAATTGGATGTAGACGGAAGAATTAACCAAATGGAGGTAGAAAAATGAGCATTATTTCAATGAAACAGTTATTAGAAGCAGGTGTACATTTCGGACACCAGACAAGAAGATGGAACCCTAAGATGGCTCCTTACATCTTCACAGAGAGAAATGGTATCTACATCATCGACTTACAGAAGTCAGTAGGTAAGGTTGACGAAGCTTACAAGGCTATGGCTGAATTATCAGCTGATGGTGGTACAGTTCTTTTCGTAGGAACAAAGAAACAGGCTCAGGATGCTGTTAAGACAGAGGCTGAGAGATGTGGACAGTTCTATGTAAACGAGAGATGGTTAGGTGGTATGCTTACTAACTTCAAGACTATCAAGACTAGAATTGCAAGATTAAAAGCAATCGAAGCTATGGCTGAAGACGGAACATTTGATGTTCTTCCTAAGAAGGAAGTTATCGAGCTTAAGAAAGAATGGGATAAGCTTGAGAAGAACATTGGCGGTATCAAAGAAATGAAGAAACTCCCGGATGTTATCTTCGTAGTAGATCCTAAGAAAGAGAAAATCTGTGTACAGGAAGCTCACACACTTGGTATTCCACTTATAGGTATTGCTGATACAAACTGTGATCCTGAAGAATTAGATTACGTTATCCCAGGTAACGATGATGCTATCAGAGCAGTTAAGTTAATCGTTTCTAAGATGGCTGACGCAGTTATCGAAGCTAACCAGGGTGCAGAATTCGCTACAACAGATGCTGCTGAAGAAGTAGCAGAAGAAGTTGTTGAAGAAACAGCAGAATAATATTTAAATATATAGTTTAACGCGAGTATATGCTCGCGTTAAATTTTAAAAGAGAAAAGATATAGAATTTAGGAGGAATAATTACGATGGATATTACAGCATCAATGGTAAAAGAGTTAAGAGAAATGACAGGTGCCGGCGTTATGGCTTGTAAGAAAGCTTTAGTAGAGACAGACGGTAACATGGATGAAGCTGTTGAAGTATTAAGAAAAAAAGGTGAAGCTACAGCAGTTAAGAAATCAGGAAGAATTGCCGCAGAAGGTATCGTTTACACAGTAGTAAAAGATGGTAAGGCAGCAATCGTTGAAGTTAACTCTGAGACTGACTTCGTTGCTAAGAACGAAAAATTCCAGTCATTCGTTGCAAATGTTGCAGAGCAGATTGTTGATTCTGAAGCTAACGACGTTGAGACATTAATGGCTGAGACATACAAATTCGATTCATCAAAGACAGTTAAAGATGAATTAGTATCACAGATCGCAGTTATCGGTGAGAATATGAACGTTAGAAGATTTGAGAGACTCGTTTCTGACGGTGTTGTTGCATCATACATCCACGCTGGTGGAAAGATTGGTGTATTAGTAGAAGCTGATGCTCCAAAGACAGATGCAGTTGAAGCAGCTATCAAGACAGTTGCAATGCAGATTGCAGCTATGAATCCACAGTACGTTTCAAGAAATGATATTTCAGCAGACGAACTTGCAAAGATTAGAGAAATCACAATCGACAGCGCTTTAAACGAGCCTGAATCACTTCCAAAGCCAGTATTGACATCATTACTTGAGAAGGCAGTTGCAACAAACGTATGGAGCGCTGAAGACGTAGCTATCTACGAAGAGAAGAAGAGCAACTTAAACTACCTTTTCAACTTCCTTTCAAAAGAAGCAAAGGCAGCAGTTGTAGAAATCGCATTAGCACAGAAAGCAGAAATCTTAGAGAACAAGATCTTCAACGGATTAGTAGAAGGACGTATCTCAAAACAGTTAAAGGATATCTGTCTTTTAGATCAGACATATGTAATGGCAGCAGACGGAAAGCAGTCAGTAGCTAAGTACTTAGAAGAAGTTTCTAAGGAAGCTGGTGCTACAGTAGCACTCAAGAAATTCGTTCGTTTCGAAACAGGTGAAGGACTTGAGAAGAAAGTAGACGACTTCGCAGCAGAAGTTGCAGCTCAGGCAGGGATGTAAGCGTTTAGCACAAGCCACGCTCAACAATAAAAAAAGTTCCGATGCAAGTTTACTTGCAAGCGGAACTTTTTTAATTGTTGAATGCGGCGACGCACGTATACGAGCAAGAAGCGGAGCGAATTGCGAGTAAGTGTGGGTTGAGCAAACGCTTACATTTGTCGATGCGGTAGCGATATGTAAAAATCGCGTTAGCAAGCGTCACAAGCCACGCTCAACAATAAAAAAGTTCCGATGCAAGTTTACTTGCAAACGGAACTTTTTTAATTGTTGAATGCGGCGACGCACGTATACGAGCAAGAAAAATATTATTTCTCGCTCACATCTGTCTTAATAAATAAATTGAAACTAAACATAAGTAATAAACCAATAATTGAAATAACAAGTAATGATTTCGTGCTAAACATATCATACATCTCAGTTCTGTCTCCACGTGCAAAGAATCTTGTTAGAGGTGTATCACGGTAAAATCTTGCCGTCTCAAAAAGGTATTCATCATTTACTATAGTATATAATGTCACATTATGCATAAAATAGCGGTTAAAGAGATTCTTTTTAATGTCAGAAATGTCGACCTGAAACTCGTTGGCAGTATCCGTTGGTTCTAACACAGAATTAATCTCGAAAGATTTATTATCGAAAGTATTATCATCAGGGACGGAAACAATTTTCAAACTGTTAATATTTTTTAGTGAATTATCAATACCGTCATCTTCAAACTGAATAATAATGTGTTTGGTGTACTGATCAACATGACAGTAATCAATTCCAAGTGGATTGTTCTCCTCTGTCTTGCATTCAAAATACACACGAGCTGCCTTCTCGTATTCTTTATTGTCAATGCGAGTTGCATAAAAATTCAGCGTTATTATATAGAGAGCACATAGTGTTAGGACTATAATAATTGTAGCTTTTTTTATTTTTGAAAAGAAATGAATTAAGATTTGCGATATAATAATTAGTGTCAAAAAAATAAGTGGAATGTGTATTGCACGAAGTATTATTCCATGGTTATAAATAACTTCATAATATGGAATTTTGAAAAGAGCTGAGAAAGAGTAGAAACTTAATATCACTCCAAAAATTATTGATAATATTTTGCTGAGTTTGTTCATTATTATTTTTCCTTTCACATAATTGATTCATACACTAGCATAACACATGACATCTCATAAGAGAATAGATAAGAAAAAATGCAGAGCATGTTTTCAGTATATTATTACAAACATGTACTTGTCTGCAAATGAACAGGAAAGAAACCTTATCGACAAGAGATTAATGGAAGAAATGGATCTAAAGCAGTATGATGAACTTAGCGGTTATCCGGAGAGAAAAGTAGTACCTGTTTGGCTGGACGAATATTTTCATAGCAGAGTTGTTGTGGATGAAGTTGAAGGTACAGTGCATGCAGGTACCAACTCAGATTTGGATAGCTTGTCATATGGCAGTGATAAAGCAGAATTCTATATTAAGCAGATTAATCAACTGTTGCCACACAGGGATAAATAATAATTAAAAAGAAAAAATCATGAAGAAAACAATAAGCACAAATAACAATCCAAAATAAAACATAAAAAGGAGTCGAGTATGAAATTTTACAATACAAGAGACATAGAAAGAAAAGTTTATAATAATCCGATACTAGATGAAAAGGACTATCCACCTCCTTTGTCTAAGGAGGAACGTGAGTTTCAGCGTCTTGAGGTTATTCCTACAAAACTTAATGAAGATACTGCAGTTTGCAACGCATATGTCAGAAAGGATGCTGAGAGTTGGTTTATTGACGCATATTTCTTCTATAACTTCAGCGATATGTTGATGGAAGAGCGATTTGTCATTAAACCGGGATATCAGATGCCTGATTTTCGTGAACATAAGTTTTTGAAACTCATTGACAAATCTTCTGTATGGTTTAATTCGGCTGTAATAGGAGAGTTTGAAACTGAGCTTGAGAAGGTAGCACCGGAATTAAATATAAAGCATTATTTCAATCTTTCAACGGCTTTGTTCCATACATATTTCGCATCTTTTAGAAGCGGAGTCAGAGAACTTCTCGTAAAAGCAGGTCTCTCATATATAGCGTTAAATCTCCGTTATATGACCGGTTGGAATATGATGGCACAAAATATTGAAGAGGCATTTGGAATGTCTGTAACACTTCTTAGAAAGTTTAATTACAGAGTTGAAAGCGAAAAAGATTGTGTAATAGCTACTGCAGATGACAGACAGTTGATTGCCATGTTATACAGATATTATCATTCTCTTTTGAATGATATCGAAACACTTAATGAATTGCAGATTCTGTACTTGAAAGATTGCTTAGAAAATGATGAAACTGTTGAAAAGAGAATGCTGAGATTTCTCGGCGAACTGGATACGCATCTGATGTATGATCGTTATATTGAAGACGATTATGTAAAATATGAGAAGTGTTATTATGCTGAGGCATTCGGAGAGGAATATTGTGAGAATATATGCAGATACGATGATTCTTGTGATTTTGATTCCTGCGAAGGTGCTTATATCAAACGTAGCAAATCTCATGATGTTTCCGTTGAAGGTCATTATAGGAATGAAGAGGCTATTATTTTAGATTTTGATGCACAGAGTATTTATACTGTTGTAAAAGATTACTATGCATTGTGTGATGAACTGGAGTGGGCATATAAATTACTTCCAAAGACTCCAAATACGGCAAGATATATCAATAGCAATTTCAACAGTTTTTATGAATTGTATTTCTTCCTTCAAAAATACATGGAAAATGAGGATGAAATGGAACAAAAAATGAGAAAATATTATAATGATAAATCGAGATTCATCTATGATGATGGAAAATTTGGAGTCTTTGTTCCGCATTCAATTAAAGGTCTTCTCAATTTGTATAAAAAAACTGATTTTCTTCTGTTTTACGGTATAAGAGATTTTATACATGACACAGTTGAGGGAAGAAGGACTGAATTATATATGACGGACAAATCAAAAAAGTTCTTCATAAAAATGTTTGTAGTGGATAATTATCTTTATTGTCGGATAAATGGTAGCAATTATATAACTGATGAACAGCGAATTTTTATTAAGAAGTTTGCAATGGAAAAAGGGCTTGAAAGTGATGTGGCATATATATAATCCGGATCTTTATTTGCTAAAACAAAATTTACTAGGTGTAATTTTGATACAGGGAAACTGGAATATTAGGCAACACCCGGGCGCATGATTTTTGTTGTGTGCCCGGGTGTACTTTGTCATATAAGAAATAATATTCATATTCAAGCTGGCATTGCTGAAAGGCTGAATGATTACAAGAGTTTACCTTGAAGGTAAATTTACTATTGACTAATTTGCTCGAAAATGTTATTGTTGATTTACCTGATAGGTAAATTTGTTGTAGGGGCTAAGATTTGGAAATAACATACTACTATGAGAAATACTATGAGAAATAATGTGACAAGTATAATTGCTACGCCGCCCGGTGCCACAATAAAAGAACAGCTTGTTGACAGAGGGATGAATCAAAAAGAATTCGCGGCAAGAATGGGAATGTCCGAGAAGCATATTAGCAAACTGATTAACGGAGAAGTGATTCTTACATATGAAACGTCAGTAAAGCTTGAAATAGTTCTTGGTGTTCCGGCACAGTTTTGGAATAACCTTGAAGCGATTTACAGAGAAAAGTTAATAAAAATAGAATCTGATAAGAAGATGGATACGGATTTAGAAATAGCCAATAATATTCCTTACGCGGAGATGGCAAAGTTTGGATGGGTTTTGGATACAAGAAATCCTATCGAAAGAGTTCAACATCTCAGAAGGTATTTTGAAGTTGTTGAGTTATCTCTTCTTGGCAATAGGAAGATATCCGGAAAATCAGGGATGGTGTATGATATCTCCAAGAGAAGTGATTTGGCAAGATTGTCGTGGATTCAGGAAGCGAGAGTACTTGCGCGTGCGGTTGAAACGGAAGCAGTAGATACTAAGAAAGTAATTTCATTTATTCCTCAGATACGAAGAATGACAGTTATGGAATCGGAGGAGTTCTTGCCACTGATAAGTGAAAGGCTCGCAAAATGCGGAATAGCCTTGATTATTATTCAAAGTTTGAAAGGAGTTAGAATTCAGAGAACTTCATTTGCTGATGGAAATAAGATTGTACTAGTGATGAATGCTGACAAAAATGATTCGGATATTTTTTGGCTAAATCTTTTTCATGAGATTGCGCATATTGCATTGGGACGTGTGGAAAACGTTAATTGCCGAGAAGATAGGATTAATGAAGAAAAAAATGAAGATGATTGGGTTTATAATTCATTAATTGAGCATGAGGATTTTGAAAGATTTTGTGAATCAGGTGACTATTCAGAACAGAGTGTTTTGAAGTTTGCAAATAATCAGGAAATTGCACCATCTATTATTGTAGGCATATTACAAAGAAAGAAAATAATAAGTGAAGCTTCATTGAATAACCTCAAAAAGAAATATGAGATAATCAAAGAACCGATATAACAGTTGCGAGTGAGCGTTGAGGATATTATTAGTTTGTCCAAACAAAGTTGATTATCAAATCATTTGTTTATTACATGGTATAATAATAATCGGACACATGACATATGTCATGTGTCCTTTCTTATTATGTGACAGATGACATCTACAGAATAATCCCCTATCCGGATAGAATTGAATTAATCCAAGAAACAAAAAACACAATACAAAAAAGCATAATGAAAAAAACAAAACAACAAAAAGACACAACAGAAAAAAATAAAAAAACACAATAGAAAAAATCAAAGCATTACAACAGAAAAATCAAAGCATTACAACAGAAAAAAACAAAGTATCATAACAAAGAAAAAACAAAACAAAACAAAGGAAAAATAAATCTGAAAGGATGATGAGTTATGGATAAGAAAAAATCAATTAATTCAAATTTACTGATGGGAATTGGAATATTCCTGATATTTATTGCAGGATGTGTATTTGTCACAAATGCATGGAATTACATGAGCGATTCGGAAAAACAAATCTGTCTGATGCTTACAATGGCAGGACTCTTTTATGGCTCGCAAAAAGTAAAAGCAAAGTTAAATATTACAGGTTCTGCACTGTATTATCTTGGAACAGCAACAGCAGGTTTTCTGGTGTATTCAGTTTTAAAGAACTCAGTATTTAACAATTTTGAATTTTGGGACAGAGTTACATGTGCGCTTTGTATAGGTGCAGTATTAATTGGTTACAAAATAGTAATTGATAGAAATAAGTTTGATGTAATTCTTGAGTATGCTCTTGTAATGAGCATTTCAGTATCAACATGTGCACTTACAATATTTTATGGAGATTTCAACATAATGCTTACCATGTGGGCAGCAGTGCTGATATTAATCAATTATATTTACAAGAATCATGAAAAATTTGGAATTGAAGGACTTTTATCGGTATTAACTGTTATCCAAAAGATCCAAATCATAGCAATCCTTCTTGGAATTGTACACTTCTTATCAGATGTGATTCCGGACAATTCGATTGTATATTTCATTAAGGGAATTTTAGATGTGGTCGGAGCATCAATGAATACATTGGGTATTTCGGTATCCGGCGAAGTATCATTCATGGTTGTTCCATTTATGATTTTATCAATATTCACAGCTACAGAGCTTGAGTATAAAAGTGTAAATAACAAATTGCTTAAAGTATTAAACAGCACAAGTATTTGCTTGCTTATATACACAATGCTGTTTGATGTTAACAGATTCCTGTCAATTGACTCAGCGATTATTACAGTTGCAGCACTTGCAATTGCAGGAGTAGTTGGATTTTTCGTAAACAGAAAAGAATTAACAGTATTTGTACTTATATTATCAATGTTAAATACATACAATATTATACTTGATATGAATTACTCAGCATATCAGTTCGCCCCATATGCAATCATTGCAGGAGTTTACATGCTTGGAATGTACTACAAAAATAAAAATAAGAAGTTGCTCAGATTTGCAATTTACCAGTTCATTCTCCAGGGAATGACAGCGATTATGATAATCGGAAAGTTAAATGCACATATTAACAACACAGAACTTATGATAATCAGTAAGATGTACGCTATTGCTACAATGACAATTCTCTGCCACGCATTATTAATCTGTGCATCATTTATTAAAGACAGAGAGGGAAGAAAGATTATCTATACAATGAGCTTGGCATTTGGAATATTTCTTGTAAACATGTTCCCGGGAGCAGTATTTACAATTCCTGCATATTTTGGAATTGAGTACTTTGTAGCAACGATTGTGGGAGCGATTGTCATTCTCAGAGTAATTTGGTATGATGAAAAAAATACGATGAGAGTGGTACAGGATGTCGCATTATTTATATCATTGACAATTCTTTTGATACATAATCTGTCCGGCGAACAGCATTTGATTTGCGCATTAATTTACGCAGTATTTTATACAGCGACATTCCTTTACGGAGTAATCTCTTCAAGAAAAGTATGCTGGATTTCATCACTTTGCTATATGTTTATCCATTTCGTATACATTACAAGAGAGTTCTGGACAAGCGTTCCTTGGTGGGGTTACCTGTTGGGAGTAGGAATCCTATTCGTATTGATTGCAGTGTTCCTCGAGAAGAAAGAAACAGAATTTGTAAACGCTAATGATGTAGTTGCTGCAACTGCCGATGGCAAAGGGGTTACAGTAGTTCCATCCGCTGCTATGGCAAAAAATGTTCCGGCAGGTTCCATGTCAAGTGAAGTAGTAACAAGTGCTTCTGATGACATAGAAGAAGCAGATGTGAAAATGAATAATAATAGTGAAGAGTAGGTTGGGTATGAAGAACAAAAGTCTTAAAACAAGTATGTCAGAAAACAAATATGCTAAGTTGATAGGCTTAATGAATTAATAATGAATTTTAGATTATAATAGAGGTTGGAATTATGGAACTTGCAATAGGAATTATAAATCTAATAGTAACGGTGACTGTCATATTTAGTATGGCAGCACTGCTATTTAGAGGAAGAGAAGAATTGTCGGTAAAGATGTGTATGGCCTGCCAGGGGATGGCGGCTATATGGTCCAGCTCTCAGATTTTTGTGGCAATGTCACAGAATGGCAGACAGTTATCATTTTGTTACGCATACGGCAACATAGGTGTGTGCTTAATCGGGTTATTCTGGCTGTGGTTCGCAATACTTTATTGCGGAAGAAAATTGAGCGGTATCTTAATGGCAGCAACTCTTATTTCGCCAATATTTCATTATATAGTGATGTTGACAAATCCGCTTCATCATCTCTATTATGCTGAATTTACCAGGACAAAGATTACGCATGGGTTATTGTTTTATAGTAATTTTGCAATAATATATGTATATGTGTTAATTGGTGCAGTACTTCTTTTTAAAGGCGTGAGTATCAGAAATATGAGAGAGGAGAGCCTTGCTCAAAAGAACAAAGCACAAGTACTTATTGTTCTTGCAGTGCTGATACCTACAATGTTCAGCATGGTAAATATACTGTTTGGGGACAGACTTCGCTATGATACTAACTCTATAGGATTTGGTATCTCAATGGCTCTTGTTCTTCTTGCAACATTCAAGTATCAGTTCATGGATTTGAAGAGGGAACTTATAATTACGAATGAAAAGTTGTTGCTTGAGACAGAGAGAAACAGAATAGCGCAGCAGGTTCATGATACAGCAGGACACACGCTCACAATGATTCAGTCGTATATGAAACTTGCGGAAGTATCTGTCAAAAACGGCAAAAACGACGAGGCACAGGAATATTTATCAGAGGCAAGAGTACTTACAGGAAATGGAATAAAGGAACTTAGAGAGTCAATTAATATGCTCAGACAGGGCGAAAACTGCGAATTGGTTACTAAAGGTGTTATGCAACTTGCAAATCAGGTGAAAGAGATGGAAGTTGAAGTAACTGTAAAAGGTGAGGATTCTGAAAAATATTCCCATCTTTCAAAGACGATGTATGATACAATTAGAGAACTGATAACTAATGCCCTAAAGTATTCAGGCGCATCAAAAATGGAGATTGTGCTAAAGTTTAAACCGAACAGTCTTGAAGTAACAATTGCGGACAACGGCGTGGGTTGCGAAAAGATATCTGAGAATAATGGAATCAAAGGAATCAGAGAACGAATTGAGAAAGAAAAGGGAAAAGTCAGATTTATGACTGCAAAAGGACAGGGATTTTTGACCAGAATTGAAATTCCGATTAAATAGTTGATTGTGAGGCACGTATGAAAAAAATAAAAGTAATAATTGCAGATGACATCAAAATATTAAGACAGGGATTGAAAGCCATTCTTGAGCAGGATGAGGAGATAGAGGTGGTTTCCCTTGCAGAAAACGGAAAGCAGGCTTTCGACATGGCAAAAGTATATGAGCCTGACATAGTACTCATGGACATGAGGATGCCTGATTATGACGGGGCCTACGGAATTGCGGCTATAAAGGAAAAGTGTCCTAATACGAAAGCACTGGTGCTTACGACTTTTGATGACAAAGAGACAATAGACAAAGCTATAAAAAGCGGTGCGGACGGATATATTCTCAAAGAGATGGAAGACGAGAAAATAATAGCCGGAATCAAGAGTGTGTACAATGGAATAAATGTTTTTGGCGAGAGTGTATATAAGGTTATGCTCAGTGGATATGAGCAAAGTAAGAAAAACAATAGTTTTGCAGGAGATGATAAGATTTCAGATCTGACAGAGCGTGAACTTGACGTAGTAAAGTTGGTGGCTCAGGGTTATGACAATAAGGAAATAGCAGCAGAATTATTTTTAAGTGACGGAACAGTAAGGAATATAATTTCAAAAGTTTTGGAAAAGTTACAATTAAAAGACAGAACACAGTTGGCGGTATTTGCGGTCAAGAATGGGTTAGACTAGACCTTGTGCAAAATGCCATTTTTCTTGACATATTTGACCTAAAAACTTATAATTTTATATAAGAATAACTGTCGGAATATGCTATTTTTATGGCATTTATTTTCAAAAGAAAAACAAGAGAGATAAAGTATGGAAAATGAAATTAGGGAGACTAAAGTTGGAGGATTGAGAGCTGTTGAGGTTCTTTATCGAGGCATTCGAGGATTTGAATCAGGCGACATTACTTTTCTCCAATCTAAGACAAAATTGAATACACCGGATCTTGGCACCCTGATGCCGGAGAATTACCGCAAGGTAGCAGAACTCAGCAATCAGTGTGTATCTTTATTTGAACTTGAGTTGGCTCAAGTTTTGGAATCGGTCAAAAACCTCCAAAAGAGAGATTATTATTTTAGATGGATGTCTGTATATATGCCTTTGAAGTATCTTGAGATGAGAGGCGTGCAGCACACTATTGTAAAGGTTCTTGAGGAGGCGGAGATAGACACTAACAAGATATGTTTTGAACTGACGCCGGATATATTGGTGGAAGGCAATCAGTTGCACAGCAGGAATATTGAGAATCTTCGGAACAGAGGATTTCACTTTATGATTACGGAGTTTGGCGGAGCTAACTCGCCGCTTATGAGACTTGCGCATTTTCCTGTTGATTATGTTCAGCTTAGCAGGGCAATCATTGGCTACCTGAAGGATGATGACAGATCGCTCTCTGCGGTTAGTTCCATGGTTGAGTTCGCACAGGGACTTGGAGCAGAATCCATTGCAGATGGGGTTTCAACTGTGGAGCAGGCGGAGAAACTATATCAGGCACAATGCCTGTATGGTACGGGGCCTCTCATAGGCAAGTTTGTGGGCGAGAGATACCTCAGAAAGAAGAACAGTGATGAATAATTTCAAATTATTCTTGAATGGCGTCAAAATGGAAAAAAAGGGATATATGGAAAACAGAAAAGGGGCGATGATATCTTGGCAGAGAATACAAAAAATGTTGTAGAATTGCGAAGAACTGTTAAGGAAGTCAAAAGACATGTTCTTATATCGAGGATGTTGGCGCTTTTGGTAGGATTGTTAGTAGCGATACTTGCGGTTGCGTATGCGATATCGTACTTCTATGATAAGTTTGGCAGTTTTACGGTAAAGGTTAACAAATATGACATGGCAAAGCAGGGCTTGTGCTTGTCAGAAACTCCGGATTATGACAAATCCATATCGCAGCTTAATGCGAATATAGTTTACGATATGACCAATATTAGTGGCGAGGATTTGCCGGATAATCTCGATAAGATAAATGGTAGCCACAATGGAAATAATTACATAGCATACACATTTTATCTTATAAATTCGGGAAGCGACACATTAACTTATGATGGGCAGTTGGTTATTCAGAATGTCACAAAGAATGTGGACGACGCAGTTAGAGTTACAGTATATCAGAATGGCGAGAAAGTGGTTTACGGCAAGACAAAGTCCAATGGTCAGGGCATGGAGAGTGATTGCGACAAAGAGTTCTTATCTTCCAATATTGTAATGAAAGATAGAAGAAAAGATTTCAAACCAAAGGACAGAGACAAGTATACTGTAGTTATATGGTTAGAGGGTAATGATCCTGACTGTATTGATGCTATAATCGGAGGAACCATTAAGTTTCAGATGCAGTTCAATATAGTTGAGGCAACCTAATTCAGCAGATTATTATTACGAAGCAGATTATTATTACGAAACAGAATATTATTACGAAGCAGATTATTATTACGAAAAGGAAACAAAGATTATGAAAAAAGTATTAAAAGTAGCAGCAGATGTATTAGCTTGGGTATTATTGATTTTGGCATTTATTATTACATTGACAGTTCTTACTTCCACAAAGAATGAAGGAGTTGCGAGACTGTTTGGTTACACACCGATGAGTGTACAGTCAGACTCAATGAAGCCGACATTCAACAAAGGGGACCTTATTATAGTTCATAAGATAGATAATCTTTACGATTTGAAGGAAAATGATGTTATTACTTTCTATACAATCGTAGGGAAACAGAGAATTATCAACACCCATAGAATTGTCAAAATTGAAGAAAAGGATAATACGAGAAGTTTTATTACACGAGGTGATAACAATCCGGTGGATGACGAACTACCTGTTGAGGCGGTTGATATTATAGGACAGTGGACAGGAAAGAGTTTTGGAAAAATAGGCGTTGCACTTGACTTTGTTCAGACTCAGAAAGGTTTCTTTATCTGTATTATTATTCCTATAGCGATTATCTTCCTGTTTGAATTATACAAGTTCATTACTACTCTTGTTGAGATAAAGAGTGGAGATATTTCAGAGGAAGACGAAGAAGCAATTAAGCAGAAAGCTATTGAAGAATATCTCGCTAAACAGAAGAAAGAAGAAGAGGAAAAAGCAGCGGCTGAGGCAGCGGCTGAGACGGCAGCAAAGGCAGCAGCAGAGGCTGAGGCAGCTGCAAAAGCGGCAGAGGAAGATCCGGCTGAGGATATTTTAGATACTGTAGTTGAGACGGCAGAAGATGCAGAGGTAACAGAGCAGTAATAAAAAGTTATCGAATTACTAACCGACATTACAGAAAATGAAGAAACATGGAAACAATTGAGTATTGCTGGATAAGCATGATGAAAAGCAAGGGGTGACTGTATGGACGGATTTTTGAGATGGTTTTTTGAATTTATCTCAGAGATGCTTCAGGGATATGCCACTATATTCAGAGGTGTAGGTGAAGGAATTCTCAAGATATTCAACGTAAAAAAATATATAGACATTTTTAAGTCATATTCCGAGAAGTTTACTACGGCCGAGTGGATTCTTGCCATTTTAGCTATAGTTTTGGTTATTGCGGTGTATTTCATAATTGCATTGCTGATTGTAATGGGAATTAGAAAGTATATCAGATTCAGACATTCCATAGTCAGTAATGAAGATCTGTTAGAGGAGATTACGGTTCTCCAGAAACAGGTTATAAAGATGGTAAAGGAAAAAGACGAAATCATGGCAATGAAAGTTGCACAGATTGGCGGAGGATCAGGATCGGCATTAAGTCTTTCACAGACAGACTTTGAAAATGAAGATGCCGAGAATATTCAGCAGGCAGCCGGTGAAGAAGGTATCATTATCACATCGACAAGACGTTTTTCCAAACTCTTTGAAGTGGATATGTTCTACAAAGATTACACACCACCTGAATATGACAACGAAATCACTCTTGAAGGAATTTGCGAGAGATTCAGACTATTTGCATGTTCAAGAATGCATCTCTACTATGATATAAAGACAATTAGATTGTTTGTGGCAGGCATGGCTTCTACAAAGCTTATTATCCTTCAGGGTATTTCCGGAACAGGTAAAACATCCCTCCCATATTCATTCGGAAAGTTTTTACAGGTAGATACAACTATTGCGTCTGTTCAGCCATCATGGCGTGACAGAACAGAACTTTTTGGTTACTTCAATGAATTTACAAAGAACTTCAACGAGACAGAAGTTCTTAGAAGAATATATGAAGCCAGTTACAATGACAATGTTAACTTAATCCTTCTCGATGAGATGAATATCGCGAGAATTGAGTACTATTTTGCAGAGATGCTTTCTATTCTTGAAATGCCGAATGCAGATGAGTGGGAGCTTGACATTGTACCTAATGTGTGGAGTTCGGATCCTGTAAATCTGGATCATGGAAAACTCAGGATACCTCAGAATATCTGGTATATTGGAACAGCTAATAACGATGATTCCACATATGCTATTTCTGATAAGGTATATGACCGTGCGCAACCTATCAATCTTGATGCGAAGGGCGTTGAGTTTGAAGCGGAAGACACAGAACCACTTTCGCTTAGCTTTGAACACTTAAACGCTATGTTCAATGAAGCGTTTGAAAAATATCCGGTTTCGGAAGAAAACCTTAAGAAGATACATCAGCTTGACCTTTGGGTAATTGACAAGTTGCGTGTGGCTTTTGGTAACCGTATTATTAAACAGATGAATATGTTTGTTCCTGTTTATGTAGCATGTGGAGGAGATGAACTGGATGGAATAGATTACGTTCTTGCAACAAAGATATTCCGTAAGTTTGAGTCACTCAACTTAGCTATGCTTAGGGATGAACTTAAGGAACTTGTGGTATATATGAACAAGTCCTTCGGAAAAAACAGAATGGCAGAGTCCATTGCATATCTTGAGAGATTGCAGAAACTATTTTAACATACTTGCACAACTTAGAAAGGGAAGGAAGAGCTATTGAACGAGAAGTATGGAGAGTGGTATCAGCAGTTGCAGGATGCTCTTGGAAACATGCAGGATAATGATTACTATGACGATATGAACAAACTTGTAGACTCAGGAAACATCAGTGTCTCCATGAATCGAAAACTGATGGAGAAGAGTATTGATGTATCCTGGGTTGAAGCAATAGAAAATGGACTTGTTCATGTTGACAATGTAGTCAGAAATCCCAGCAGAACAATAGTTGACGTTGAAGAAGTTGTTCCGATAGCACTGTCTAGGAAGATTACAGTAGAATCCATAAAGCATTTGGCCCAGCATACGGATTTGATTCAGAGCGTAGATGAAAAAAGAGGGACAATAACGCCTTCTAAGATTCTAAATATTCACAAAGAAGAAAGTCTGGCGACTTATGAGAATCGATTTGTGAATACTCTTATAGACAGATTGTACATCTTTATTATGCTTAGATACGAGAAACTATCTCAGGTAGAAAAGGATGAGGAAGTCTTCGAGATGGAGATGGATAACGAGATAAATGACCAGAGTGGTCATGTATATAACGTCAAGATATCCATTGATTCCAAGAAAAATCTTGAGTCCACTAATGAGAGTGGATATACCATTTGGCAAAGGGTTGAAAAATTGAAAAAGACCTTGGAAGGTTACAAGGGTTCAGAACTTTGTACTACTCTGGGGAATAACTTTGTCCAGCCACCCATTATGCGTACAAACGCCATAATGAAGAATGTGGATTTGAAAGCATGTCTTTCTTTGTGGCAGTATATCTTAAGTTATGATAAAGCGGGTTATGAAATAAATGTTGAGGATACAGCACTAAATCCGGACAAAGCTTATCTTCAGGATGTGGGTCAGATGATGGCTTGCAATCTTATGCTTTTTAGAACTTATACTGAAGGTGATAAGGAAGAAGCAGAGTTTGTTCCTATTGGAAAGAAGAACTATGGTGGGTTCAAGCCTAAGGTAATCAAAAGGTATAAGTCTGAACTTTTGTCAGGTTCTTATGATTTGCATACAGACGGAGCTGTGGGATATATTGAAGCGGAAGGTATGAATGCGTTTATCAATAAGGATTTGCCGGAAGATTCGGATGAGATATTTGTTCAGATAGACAAGGCAATAGCCATTGAGCGTAATTACATCGCAGAAGCAGAGAAGAAGCGAATGGAAGAATTGGCGCTCAAGGAAGAAATAGAAAAGAGAAGACAGGAGCGAATTCAGAGACTCGAGGAAAAGAGACGAATCGAGGAAGCAAAGAGAGAGGAACGAGAAAGAATTCGTCGTGAGCGAGAAGAAGAAAAGAAACGTGTTCAGGAAATGCTTGAGAGAAGACGTGCTGAGATTGAGGCAGAAGAGAGAGAAAGAGCAAGACTTGAGGCAGAGCGTAAGGCGAAAGAAGAGGAGGAAAGACGACAGGCTGAAGAAGCTGCAAGAGAGGCAGCTGAGAGAGCCAGAATCGAAGAAGAAAAGAAGAGTATCCGAAGTGAGTTTGGTGAGGCAGAAGGTGTCGACACTAATATATTAGATAGCAAGAAAGAGCAGAGAGACAAAGTTAATGCTTCGGGAATGGTTACAGCTGATGATATAGAGGAAGCTGAAGAAAAACTCAAGGAAGATGCAGAACTTAACGGTGAACTTCCGAAAGAAGTAATGGAAGATCCTAGAGAAGTTGCAGTTAGAATCAAACTTGAACAGCAGAAGCTTGAGAAAGAAAGAAAAGAAAAAGAAAGAGCACAGAGACTGAAAGCAGAGCGAAACAGACTCGAAGCTAAGCCTTTCAGGGAAATATACAAAATGTATACCTACAACCCGATATATGCAATTCCAAGATTCTTCATCTGGTTGTTATATGTATTATTTGGATATATTCCTAAAGATACTGAAAATCCTGATCAAAGGCGTATACTTGCGCATAGAGAAGAAGTCGCAAGACAGGAAGAGTACGAGAGAGGCGAGAGAGAAAAATACGAGGTATACTACAAGAAATACTCTACTGCTTTTCCGTATAATGTTGTCAGATATTTTAATGACTTGAAGTTCAAACGCAAGAGAGCAAAGGCTAACAAGGGAAAACCAAAGCCTGTATTCACCCCGCCTAACAGAACTCCGCAGGAACAGAAAACTATTGACATGGAAATGAAGAGACTTTACAAGACGTACCATGTTGGTGTTGTAGAGAGTACAAGACGTCTTATTAAGAAGATAAAAGGAAAAGAGGACGATTTGCAGGACAATGCAGCATAAAGGGACAATAAAAAAAACACTTACGATTTTAGAATACATAATATTAGTCCTGGGACTGATTTTTTTGGCATTTGTATTTATCAATACTAGTAGAGGTAGGGCAGTTGACATTTTTGGCATGAATATACTGCATGTTGTTACGGGGAGCATGGAGCCAACTATTGAGAAGGGACAATATGTCCTTGTCGTAGAAAAAGATTTGGATAAACTGGCAGAAGAGGATATAATCGCCTACTACTCAGAGGATCCCGATGTATACGGGAAGATAGTAATCCATAGAGTTATTGAAATAAATGATGACGAAACCTATGTAACTAAGGGGGATGCCAATACCAAGGCTGATGATTATCATGTTAGAAAAGATCAAATCATAGGCAGATACACATCTGAGATTTGGTTTCTTGATTGGCTTACATCATTTACAGACATGAAGAAACTGATGCTGATGGTGGTAGTGATTCCGCTGTTTTTGGTTTGTGCCTACGAGTTTAGTACGGTTACAAAGTTGTTCTACAAGTTGAAGAGCGAAGAATACCGGGAAAAACAGAAAGAAAAAGGAATAGAAACTATGGAGGAAAAGCTGGAGAGGCTGAAGAGAGAGGCAGTTGAGGAGTACCTGAGGCAACAGGATTCAGGTGCTGAAGTTGCAGCGAATGAAGTTGAAGATACAGATACAAAACCAACAGGGCAATGAATTGTAGAAAAGGCAGATGATTCATATGGCAAAAGACAAAGATAAAAATAGGAAAAATAAAAACGAAAAAGTAGAGGAAATGCTTAATTATACCTATCGTGACAGTGGGCAGGAATTTCTTATGCAAAAAAAGATGCTTAGGTCCATTGTTTTGATGATTATTACAATGATGGCATTGATTGTGTTTATTGCGCTATACTTTGGTGAGAGACAAAGAGTTCAGGAAACGTATCAGAGACAATTTGACAAAGCACTCGACAGCGCAATAGAACATATGGAAGATTATGTTAATGCAGACGGAGATTTTGAACTACGATACAGAATGATTTTTACTGAAATAACAAATATCAATACGTTTTCATTCCTGCTTGAGGGGAAGGAAGCAGAACATAAATCGATAAATGAATTGTATACAGTATTTCTCAAGTATCCTGAGCAGACGAGCGGGAGAATAGAAGAAGTTAAAGAGATAGTTGAGAAAATAAAAACATCAGAAAAAGATGCTTATGAACAACTGGATCAATTTATTGCTTCGATTGATAAGAAGGGATTTTAAATTATAGCTATTGTTTGCCTTTGTGTGAAAGACGGCAATAGGAAAATGATGATATTAGAAATGGCTATATAAAGAAATGATAAAAACGAAACGACATGTATGGTGTTTGAGTAAGAAAGGATGAGGCATATGAGTAGAAAAAGTCGTCTAAAAAAAGAAATAAAGGTATGTCAGAAAACAATAGTGGAGATAGAGAGAAGACGTGCCAGATCCCAGTCGGCTCTGGTTCAGGCAATCCTTTTACAGGAGGAACCTGATGAGGCAGATGTTGAGTGGTTCAATAAATATACCGGAGAGATAACAGCCTGCCGTAATCATATGCTGGAGATGAAAAAAGAACTGGAATCGCTATAAACTGGCAAAAAATATACCTAAAGATTTCTGGTTTTAGGCTTAATTGTGTAAAATATCGAGTCTTGAGAAAAAAAGTTTTATATTCTATGGTGCATAAAGTGCATAATATTCAATAAAAAGATTAAATGAAAGGTTTTTATGCAGTGTGCATAAGAATGAGCCAAAAAAATACAAAAACAAAGCAAAAATATACAAAAAAAACTTGTGAAAATGACATTTTTTGTATATAATTAAGATAGTTAAAAAAGGTAGACTCGTAATTATAGTGGGGTCTTGGAAACGGTTTCAAAGGAAAAGTGAAAAAGGAGGAAACGATTATGAAAAAAACAAACATGAAAACAAGGAAAAGATTGGCCGGTGCGGTGTCAATGTTATTAATATCGAGTATGATGCTCGGAACCGCAACATATGCATGGTTCACAATGAATAATGAAGTTACCGTAACTGGTATGTCAATGAAGACAACTGTAGAAAGCAACTTACTGATTGATGATGTTGCAGCTTGTCATGGTGGTTCATGGAGTGCAGGTAGTTATGCTACTAATGATTCAACATTTAGATCATCTACCACCCAAACAATTGGTAGTGCTGTTTTAGCGCCTTTATCAACAACAAATGGATATAACTTCTTTGCAACTTTACCTAACAATGTAAAGGGTGATGGAGATGCTATTAATAATGCTTACACAGCTATTACTCAACTTAGTGACTTGACAGGTTTAGGATATAATTCAGCAACCCATACTTGGCTTGATTATCATTTTGTATTAAAGGCTGTAAACACTGATAGTAGTGCAACTAAGAATATTAACTTGTCTCAACTTAAGATGACATTTAGTAAGGCAACAGATTCAGAAAAAGCTTGGCGTGTTGCAATTCATTCTAAGAAATTCGAAACAGCAACTGTTAATGGAGCAAAGACACTTCCTGATATTGATGCAAGTAATACTGGAGTTACAACACATATTTATGCTCCTGCCAGTGCAACTAATTTTGAGGCTAACAAAGCTGTAACTTCAACAACTGCAACCGGTAGTGTTACATATGCAAGTCAAGTATCTGATGCAACAATTGCAACTGTAGCTGCAGGCGCAACAGAGTACTATGAAGTAGTAGTTCGTGTATGGCTTGAAGGTGAAGATAAAACTTGTAATGTAAATACATTCCAGTCATTGGTTGATGGAACATGGAGTTTTGAAACTAAATTTAAGCTTGAAACTGGAACAACAAGTGGTGTATATGTAATTGAACAGGCTGTTACATCTGCTGGATCGGGATCGGGATCGGGATCATAACTTAAAAATGATAATGCCATAGTTATAATCGAATTATATAAAGAACCGTCGGGGATTCCCCGACGGTTCTTTATATGCAACAGCATTGGATGATATAGACGTTGATATTGTATTTGAACTTAAAGCGATTCCTACTCCTACTCCTGCTTCATAATGCGTGTTTAGAATTAGAAGTGTCTATTTGGATAAGCATTGGTCCCCTCTTCGGAGGGGACTTTTTTTGTTTAGCAACGAGGAAAATTCATCAAGCTTGCTTGAATGAATTTGACGACTGCCTACAATCCCGAAACAAGCGTAGCGGTTTCGGTGATTGCCTCTCGACGAAGAAAATGATGTTATCGTTAATAATGATTGATTAACAAATTAATTAAAATAATTTATACAAATAAAAGCGCTTTGAAAAGTATTATTGTCATATTATGATTATTTTTCATGTTTTATAATGTTAGTAATATACTATTATTACTCGATATGTTATTATTAAATTAGTAGATTTTGTTTCTTGAATCGGTGATTATTCGTAGTAATTAATAACTAACAGAATTAGGGAGGTGGTAATATGATTAACTTAAAACATAAATTTAGAACTGTTTTTAAATTGTATTCCCATTTCTTGGTTTTGTTACTATTATTGATTGCGTCAATTGTATTGATGATTATTATTTTTAATGGAGCTATTGCTTGGCTGGTTGCAAATAAACAAACCAACACATCCGGAATGCAAGTGTCCATAAAGAAATCTGATGCCGTGGCAGATTATTATGTATATATATATGATGTCAAGGAAGATGATGTACATTATACAGGGCAAACAGTAAATAAGAACGGAATTGCGATTACTTTTTCACCACCGACATTACAGAGTTTGGAAATGCAGTTTTTCGATACAATTTTTAGATTGAAAAACCGACACACACCGGCTATTGTTCGTATTAGGCTGACGGACTTAGCCGAAGAATGGATTAATGGAGGAAATGTATCGATAACTCTTAAAAGAGATACGTCGATACCTGAGTATACAACGGAAAATGGGGATAAAAAACTTAATGAATATCTTACAAGTATGATGAGGTTCTCTCTTGCACAGGATAAAGATTGGTACAATGCCGATGCAATCACTATGTTCAATAATGTAGATTCTGTGTTATATCCCAAAATTGTTACAAATAGAAATTATAATCCCTCAGGTTCGTCAGCCGTGTTTACAACAGTTACCACGTCAAATGATGTTATAACAAACATTAGCAAGACGGATGATATAACCATTACAACGTCTTATGAGGCGTCAGACATAGTAAATGGATATCTGGATGTTTATATGTTTATTACTTATGACGAAAATCTTGTTAATAAGTATGATTTGTCCAATATGAACATTGAAGGAACTGCGGTTGCACATGTAACGACTTTAGAAAATGATTTGGAGTTACTTAGTGTTTCTTTTTCGGAAAGTGAGTAACCGTATAACTAAGAAATAGATGTTCCCCTCTTCTAAACAAAGTGAAGGTGGGGGTAAGAAAATTCGTTAAGTAGATGAAAGGTAAGATGAGTGAGTTGAGAAAGAAGTAAAATATCTTGAAACAGAAAGGAGTTGGGCGTATGAAAAAATACAGAAAAATTATATTTGTTATATGTTTTATTATTTTTGCAGTTGCCATGACTCCAAATGCGTTTGCATGGTTTTATTCTTCGTTGCAGACTCAACCGGATATTACAGCATATATCCACAAATCTTATTTTGAGAGTGGGGATGGGACTTCGTCTGCGCAGTTTATTGACGGAACGCATGGAACAGATGATTCGGGATGCGCATTTGAGATAAAATATCCGGTCCAGTTGTACTATTTTGCATGGCTTCAGGCTCTTGGATACTTTAATATTCCGAATGACGGCGAAAATACAATAAACCAGGTTTATTTTTATCTTTCGAGTGATCTTGATATGACAGGATATGTATTACCGGAGATTGGAACCGAAGAATATCCTTTCGTTGGAAATTTCGATGGTAATGGTCATACTATTTCCAACCTTACGGTACAGAATGTTACAACAACTTCAGATTCGTCAACTACACTGACAGATATTCCGGATGAAATTGCAAATTCCGAGATTGTAGGATTTTTTGGAGTGGTAGGATCGCTTTATACAAGTGGTGCAAATTCCGGGACGGTTAATGGGGCAGTGGATAGTGATGGCAGCTTTGTTGCTACAGCGGGATATACCTACAGCAGTCTTGTTAATGAAATAAAGAATTTTACTATAGACAATGTAACTATCAAAACTGAAACAGATAATGCATTGATTGGTGCGATTGCAGGATACGTTAATGGCAATGTATCCAATTCGGCATGCTCTGATATAATGCTGAAAATAAAAGATCATACATCTACAATTGGAATTACATCAGCAATATCAGATTACTCACTGGTGGGGTATTGCACAGATGCATATAAATTTAATCTTAACGTTTCCAAAAATACAGTCTACGCACCTGAAGAGACTGACAATATGATTTATAAGATAATCCAGGGTGAGGGTGCAGGCTTTGGTGGAAGTGTAAACATGCAGAACTTTTATAACAGGATGAGGAGTGCGTATAATGCAGCTTCTTGGCCGACATATGTTTCTACAAAAAATTATATTGTGGATGTTGATGGAGTTAGAACATTTCAGAGCCAAAGCTCAAGTTCAGATTCTTACCATAAAGCAGTTGATTATGGAAGTGGGGGTAATTATTCTTTTGTTAAGTATCAGTCCGGTCAGGAAACGACAAATTTCTTTTACGTATATGGCGGACTGGAATATGACAGCACTATTGTAACAACAACATATTATTATGATAATGAAACAGCTTACTTCATTAAAAGCAATGGCAAGTATTTAAATTTGGATTCAAATCATAATATTGTTGCAGGTGATACTGGTGTTACGAAATGGCTGGTTGATAATTCGGGATATTATTATTCGGTTGAATATAATGATTCTACATCTCAGAATTATTATTATCTGAATGCAAACGGAAATACAGATGTCCATATACAAAGTAGTGGAAGTACAGTTTGGAATAATAGTAATTCCCAACTATATTTAACTTCAGGAGGGGTAAATTACTATCTGTATTTTGATGGAAGTAATTGGCGACTTGTATCTAATATAATGCGTATTTCAGACGGAAACGGAAATTATCTTGGAGTTAGTAATGGCGACATTGCAAATGTTAATGAAAATGCATCTGTTTTTTGGAAGTATGAGAGTGATTGCTGGTCATGTGAAACAGATGGAAATACATATTATCTGAGAAATAATGGTGGTAATTTAGAGGTTACTACGAATGTGCTTCAAGCCACACAGTGGAATTATAGTGGCGGCACAATTTCAGACGGTAATTATTATTTAAGGTACAATAATGGAATGTGGTCTTTGGAAACTCTAACTATAACGCAATATTATGTTACAGATGGAAAGGGAAATTATCTAAGATATAATAGTGGTTTAACATATTCAAACAATAAATCAAATGCGACTGTTTGGAATTTTTCGAATCATAGTGGAACCGGAACTATTGGCAATGGAACAAGAAATTTGAGATATTATTATAATACACTAACAACCGGAACGGGAACCGGAACTTCATACAATTGGACTACAACTTCAGATTCTATTTATTATACTTCAGGAGGAAATAATTATTATATCAATTATTCAAACGGATGGAAAGCAACGGTAGGTCAGCAAGGGAGAACAATTAGTTACAATGGACAATATCTTAATATTATATCTACAACAGCAGTTGGAACGTCAGAGGGTATTGGAGACTATAATGATGAAAACGGAAATACTTTATGGATGATTAATGGAAATACAGTATATACATATGTTGGAGGTACTGTATATTATATGGTAAGGAATGGAACAACAGGAATAAGAGTACAAACAACATCTACGACGTGGTCAAGTGTAGGGTCAGATCAAATTTATTATCGAAGCGGTGGAAGGTATTATTATGTAAGTTATAACAATGGATGGGCGTTATCTCAAACATCACAGTATCTATCAATGTCAAATTTGGTGGAGTTGTATCCAAAAGTGTATACGGAACCGTATATTGATTTGTCACAACACAGTGACGTGGTATTTGATTTTGATAGCCCAGTAGTATCTTTCGCTAATACAACAGAGCAGATAATGAAATCGAGAGTTACGAATGATACTGAAAAAACATATGGGCATTCAAATGCTACGTTTTTTCCGATTAACTGTGTTGGAAGTGAGACCTTCAATGAATCATATCCAACTATCACAAACGCTAATAAAAATCTTTTAGAGCCTAGCGATAATAATACGGGATATGTTGTTTCCGGCAATTCTATTGGGAACCAGACTTCATATGGTTATGATGGCACCGGTGATATTCGTATATCAACTTATGCAATGTCATCTATTTCGGCATCAACTAATCAGTCAAGCAGTTTCACTTACTCAAATTCATATGATAGCAGACTTGAAATTATTACTGCGGTTAACAATGGCACATACAGTGGTTTTTACAGAGTATCTGATACATATAATGCAAACAACTCAAATATAAATGCAACTATGTCAAGTGCCGTGGCAAACAGTAGAAAAGTAGATTACAACACATTGGGACTTAAGAGATATAAAGATGCCAGAGCAGCACTGTCTGATACATTTATGAACGAATCAAATATTTTTGGTCTTCACTTTATGGAGGCAACAATTGATAAAAATAATTATATTGTCATTCCGGAAGCCAATATTAATGGTGAGATATATGAAAATTACAAAGTTCCAAAGGATAGTATAGATTTTAATGTTAAAAGACGCGGATTTATTACAGTATTTGCAGGTACTTATTTTAATAATAATAGGGCATTCTTCTCGCTTCATGAGATAACCCGTTATAAGGAAGATGATCCGGAAGTTATAAGTGGAACTTACGAAGTTAACGACATAAAAGATATCAAGGAAATATCAAATATTTATAAGGCGGCAGTAGGAAGTGATTATATTTATCAGTATAGCGACGGAACATTCTCAAGCAATGCTGCACGAGGAAATCTGGCTTTCAATATGGGTTGGATGACGGATACAGAATCCTATTCAACATGGGTTCAAAATGCGGTATATTATTTTGAAATACCTGTTAATGCGGGGGAATTTGCCCTTGGTTCAGTTCCGGATAAGAGAGGTGCATATCTCTTCTATCTAGACATTGCTGCAAATGCAGGTACTGCTGAAGATAAAGAACGAAGAACATTTACAGAAAAGTTTATGGATGAAACTTTCAGTATGCAGCTTCCTAAGGGAGTTCAGTTAGTTGAGTCAGGTAATAGTTACAATGCCTCAAAACCATACGAGTTTCTAACTGTAAACATTGGCTCAGGTTTTAGTGGACAATATCCGTTAGTAAGAACGGGAGATGTGTTTACCTATACAGATAATGCGAATACAGAATTGACATATATTGGAGGAGCATTGACAGCCCAGACAGTTTCGGGAAATGTTGCGAATGACTATGTGTATTATCCAAACGGATATAAATTCAAATACATTGAGCATGTGACGGATAAGGGGATTGATACAGACAATTATGACCATTTCCTTGTTGAAACAACGGACACATATGATTCGACGGGAAATAGAACCGGAAGAAGTGTAAGTCTGTATTCAAGTATATTAAACGGAACAGATTTTACAGATAATGAGGTGATTGACGAGGATGATTTAGACCATATCATTACATTTACATACAATCCAACCGGGCATGATAATATAGCTATGCGATGCGTAAGAGCGGCGTCAGAAGGTGGTTTTACTATTGCTTTTAATGAGAACATTACGCTGTTGACAACAAGTATAACCAGCGACAATCCGGATGTGCATGTCAACTTCGGAGATACTACAGGAGACTTAACCACCGTAACTGCAGCAAATAATCTTAATGGAGTTACAATCCCTGCCATTAATTTGGATGGCACCGCCGGTGGAGATGACAATGACGAAGGACTGTATCACAAGTCAGTTTACGGACCGGCACTTGCACAGTATCAGACTTATTATACAGGCACGGGTGCAAATGCAACACTTGATACGGACACATCATTTACAATGGCAAATCTTGCAGCAGGTAATTCAAATCAGAACAGGACGCTCACATACAACATTACCCTTACTCCGGGAGCATCTGCAGGAACAGTTACGGTATATGCGAGACGCCTGATAAACAGCTATAGTTACACGACACATACATTTAATACAGTTGAAGGGGAGGAAGCAGTTGCTTCAGGAACGATAAATGTAACAGTTGGAGGCGTAAATATAAACAGTACCGCAATTGGTACACAGACAACAACAGTTACCATTCAGTGATTGGTACAGTTATATAGGCACCTGTTTGTCAATCGGATTGATTGATGAACAGGTGCTTTTTTAATCGGAGTCGTTTGATTCGAATTATTTGACCTGATTGCTTCTTACGCAAAAGGTGAGAAGAATAACGTTTATTGTCATTTTATGGTCATTCTGTGAGTGTATAATTAAAGCAGGATAAACATTATGAAGTTTGATTTGAGTGTGAACAAATTGTTTTTGCAAGAAAAATGATATATAATGTAAAGAGGAAAAGTTCGTTTTTACGGTTTTCAATTAAATAAAAGAAGACATTGTAATATTAGCGTTTTGGAGACATTGTATGGCGAGGAAAAATGAGTTTGAAAGAAGTTAGTGTTCTTTAATTAGGACAGCTGGTAAAAAAAAGAAAACGGGGAAATGAAAATCTTGACAATTATATATTTAGTTTTGACTGTTATATCTGCGGCTGATAATGGGTTAGTATTTTCTAATCTCGCAGGTAAGATTCATTTAGAGATTTTATTCTTTTATTCTAATCTAAGCGCATATGGTTCTAAACGTTTTTGGACCGGAGGCTTTCTTTATGTTCATTTAATAGATTGTTTCCAATATTGCAGTTGGTTTTGTACCGCTTCCTCATTTTGACGATTGTTGACTATAAAACAGAATTGTAAGATAATGGTAGTAAGTGAAAGTTCGCTTTTTTATAGTTATATTTGATTAGTTTTATGATAATTTTGAAAGAGATGATTTAAATGATAAAGAGAAATGTGGATGATAAAAAAGACAAAAACATAAGATTTATTATTATAAAAAACTGTATATTGTTGCTATTGTTGCTCTTTACACTTATTTTTGGCGCAATTGCCTGGTTCTCTAATAACAGACAACTACTTGTAACAGGAATGGAAGTTAAGATGCAGGAACCGCCTTATACCATTCAAACCCGAAACGAAAGCGGTTACTACAGTGATATTTATGAATCGCTTGATACCGGAGCTATGGAGTGGAAGGTTTCCGAAGATGACAATTTTGACAATCATGAGGATGATTTGGATCATGAAGAGGATGAACCGGGACTTGAGCCCGGAGACAGCGGGGTACTTGAATTCAGAGTCAATCCTAATTCTGATGATACCATAACGGTTGATTGTGTTTTTGGTATTAGAGCATATCTCGAAGTGACAAGTATAGATGAAAACGATAATTCTGTGACAGAGATAACAGAAATAGATGACAGTACGCTCTTACAGTTTGTCAAGTCACATATTATACTTTTTGAAGATTATGATGAACAAACAGGAAAATATAGCAACCTGATTGGCGATGATCAGTCGTTTAGGCGTGTGCTTACAAATCAGACATACAGAAGAAATGAAAATGTATACACCAAAGTTTACTGGGTTTGGCCGGAACATTTAGATGAACTTACAGATGAAGATGATGAAGAAATTATATATGACCCGACTGAACGTACAGATGTTATTACATACATCGCCAATAACAAGAATGGCTTTTTTAAGGATTGTAATGATAGTGTTACGCAGGTTGCAGCAGATCTTACAGCTCTTTCTTCAGCTTATTCGACTTCAATCTATAATAGATATAGTATGAAGTATGACAATACAGATCTTGATATAGGAAACAATGTATCTTATGTGATTCTATCAATGCAGGTAGAAGAGTGATATATGCTCCGTGGGGAGTGAATAATGATAAGTGAATCAATCAAAGAGGAGGTGGCAGAATTGAAAAGTTTAATATATACAATTAGGAAGATGTCACTTCGGACTAAGATTATTCTTGTTATGATGATTGTACTTATTTCTTCTGCTACTGTATTTGCCTGGCTTGCCTATCAGGACAAGATAGAAGCCTTGAGTAAGATAAAAGAGCCACCGTCCATAAACCTTGCATCGGGTGGTGATGATTCGGCGTTGTACATATCCCTTGAGAATATTGATGTTTCAGTTGCTGTGGAGAAATATGTTGTGTTCTCTATTGAACCGGGAAAGTATTCAGCATATGATATTCAATTATCACATACAACAAACATTCCATTTACATATGAACTATACAGGGTTAGAGAGGATGAAAACGGAACCATAGAATACACAGATCATACAAGAGATGTGAATGGAGGAGAAACTATTTTAAAATACAGTATTATGGCCAATGCAACCGGTACAACAGCCGGAAAATTAATCCTTAATGACATTAATCCTGACGATGGTTCCACAGGAAGGATTCTGGGAGATGAGGGAGAGCTTTCAGCAAGCCGTAAGAATTATGTGGCAACGGATGAAGTTAATCAATATGTAAAGCCAATATATAGTGTGGTGAGAAGAGTGCCACAGTTTAATGAACATACCGATGGAAGTAGTGATAGAGATTATTTTGTGATTAAACTCACTTGGACTCCGGGTAACAGTAATATGACGTATGCTGATGCAAACTATTGGAACTATGCATTCAATAACAAAGAAACAGATATTATTTATATTTCGGCTAAGCAGAACACGTATGAAGAACCTTAAAGTGCCGGTTGGTACTTTGTAGACGGTAAGAAAGAATGGGGCGAGGACTATGAAAGGACATGTTAAGAATTTTTATAAAAGAATAATTAAATATCCTTTGACAATCTGTATGGTTGTGTTTTTGCTACTTTCATCAACCGCATTTATAGCTTACGCAGCCTACAATGGAACTGCCAATGTTAAGCGAGTTGTATCTACTCAGGCTTCAAGTAATATGGTGTTTTCTTCAAATTACATGGAGGTTTATTCTGCAAATAATTTAGTGGTTAAGAATCTTAGAACGATGAATGAAGGAAACTTTATATGTTCGGTTACGGTATGTAACTATGATCAGCTTGATCCTACAAGCCCGGCACGCGGAAACATTGATTACAGCTTTAAAGCAGAACTTGTGGAATACAATCCAAGTACCGGCACATATGATCCGGTGACAACAGTGCAAATGAATGATAATGTTCCAAAGACTTTCTATGTTAAGAAAACAGTGGAAGAAAATCAACAAATTGATACTGATACTCAGCATAATTTGAACAGTGCGGGAAGTTTCGCGTATACATATACTTCTGAGAGTCTTACCGGAGGAACTTCTTATAAGGATTCGTTTGATATTTGTTTCGATGCATCAGAGACAATGAAGGATGTTCCGACACTTTTTATTAGAGTGACATCAACACCAACCGAAGAAAGTATTCAGATGAACAGCGGTATATCTACGTTGTCAAGTATCATCAGTGTTTCTCAGGGGCGAAGCGTTGAAACCGGATGGCACGGAAGTCTTCAGGAATCAAGTAATATTGATTACGATGGATATAATCTTATAGTTGAAGGTTCCGGAGCTGGGACAATAGATATTTTGTGGGATGATAATAAATTTGCAATGAATCCTGCTTTTGTAACACTTTACGGAGGAACAGGGGGAATATTATCTGAAGAATCAAGTGTTTCAGGTCAACCGTATTGGAAGAAGCGAACGCTAACAGTCAATTCGATGATAGATAACAGATATGTAGTTCAGTTTTATAAGAAAAATGCAAACACTACATATACAGGAAATAATTTTGCAAGCAGATATATATTGTGTAACAACTACCTTGAGGAGATAATTGAGGAAGATTCAGAGAATGCCCCATAGAGAGTTGGTTATGTTTTTGTTCAGGAGAAGTGCTTGATAGCTGATAAGGATTGTAGGTGATGATATGAAAAATCTTATTAAAATTAATTATAGACTAATCAAAAGAAGTATAAGTTGTGTACTTGCTTTGGCAATTATCCTAGCCGGATTTCCAGTCGAGATGACTTCTGAAAACGGAAGTGAAATAATTAGTTTTCTGAAAGAAGTTAAGGCAGCAGGTGAGCTGGCTGAACTAACAGCACGGTACAGTGGGCATACATATACATTTACTTCCGGTGGTACTGAGTTGTCAGAATATTCACAGTGCTTTCAGGATTCTTTATGGGCAGTTGAGCATGCAAATGATATCATTACACTCAATCCGGTTGCAGGAGTGTTTGTATTTGATACAAATTATAGCCCAATAGGCAGTGCAAGTGCGCCATTCAATGGGACAATATATTTCAATACATCCGCAGCTGATTTTGCAGTTAATGCCAACAGTTCTATTTTTGACTATGTCAAAGATTCTGTATCATTACTTAGGTTGGGAAGTGCAGATGATAATATTCCCCTGAGTATCAACAGAGTTGCAGATGTCGATGATACAGTGTCTCCTCTTTTTGCTAAGCATGTGGTGGGGAGCGGCGCTGCAGCACCATATGAATGGAAAGTTACACTGAATTCTGCCAGTGCAAGAAGTTATTCAGGTGTAATATTTGAAATGACGGATGGTGCAAAAGTTAATCTGACATTTGATGATAAAAGCAATCATACTCCTTTACGTGATAACAATAATGTTATTGTTTCAGGTTCTATAATAGATAATAAACAGAATAATGCAAACTATGGAATACTTTGCGGAGTTCTTAAAAATGGAAGTGTTCTTAATTGTACATATACAAAGGTAAATGACGATAATGTTACGTTTATCGGAACAGGAATAGCATATACAGGTGGGTTGGTAGGAGAGATTGACGGCTCAACTTTTGAAATTCTTTCAGGTAGCAGCAACCTTAAAGTTGATTTTCAGACTTCAAAGGATAGTGTGGGATTTATCTGCGGACACGCGTATAACAGTACAATTACCTTACCTGACGGCTACGCTATATCAGGAACTGTTGACGGGAATCAGTATGCTGGAGGAATTGTAGGTTACTGCAAGAATACTACCATTAATTACGAAAACACAACCGGTATAATTAATATAAGCAACTGCAATATTAGTAATGGGAACAACGCATCTGCAACAGGTGGAGTATTTGGTTATTATGAAAGCAATGTAAAGACAAATGATATACTAATTAATAATCACAGTTATATATTGACAAACTGCACGGTTGTAGGGGAAAGTGGGAAAAATGGAGGCATTGCAGGAGAGTATAAGCCTACTTATAATGACAATGTTACCATTGACCTTGACAAATATTCACTTGGCAATTCTATTTCGCTTTCAGGGTCGATAGCCGGAGGGCTTTTTGGAAAATATACCTCAGCCGGAAATGTAACAATTACAGATTCGAATACGACAAACAGCCACTTTGTACCGTCTTCGAGTACAGTGGCTTATGGTGGTGTAATTGGTGAATATGTCAATGGAAGTACTGCAGGAGTTTATTCACAAACCCTTACTTTAAGCGATTTTGTAGTAAATGGGATTAACTGTACTTCCACGGGAAATGTCGGCGGAGTTCTAAACGTTCTTACCGGATCTACATATATCAGTGTAGATGATGTCTCAATTACAAATGCAAGTGTTGATGCTTCGACTAAGTTTGGTGGTATTGTTTCTACACTAAATAGTAATAATATAGGGTCATTTATTGATTTAACAGGTGATTTTACTGTGTCACTTTCCTCAGGTACATATAAGGGTGGAGCTGTAGCAGGAAGCTTCAAGAACGGTGTGATTCGTTTTGCGGGAACTACGGATATCAGTGGTGCACGTGCTGCGAATGGTTATGGACAACTTGTTTATGAGAACGACAACACCCTTGTTTATGCTTTAGGTAGTGGCTCAGATTCAAGATGGAATTTTATAAGAAATGAGGATACCACAACGTCAGATCTTGGTCAGTGGGGTGAAGTTGTCAGACTTTTTAAGGTTAATGGAGCTGATAAGAATGCAGAGGAGGCTGGGATTGTCTCCGTAAGCGGTAACAAGGTGACTGTTGCAGGAGTAACAGTTAATCCTACTATAGATGATGAGGTTTCGTTTGCCAAAGTTGCTCTTAATATGCAACTTAATGATGGCAGTGACCATGGTTCACTTTGTTTTGCAAGTGGCGGAGCAAATAAAAATGCTTTATTGTCGACTGATATCACGGTCAGTGGCACGGTTGACCTTTCCGGAACAGGGCTGCTTGGACTGATGCGTGATGGTGGACTGGGAAAATATCTTGGTGGGGGAGACAATACTTTTCACAATGTTGCTTTTTTTACCGGTTCTGTTACAGGAACAAATGACGCTGAGATAAAATTGACCACAGGAGAAGCGTATGGAAATTATAACTCAGGAAATGTGGGGACGGGTGGAAAAATCTATCTTTCAGAAAATTATGGACATGATGCACAGGGATTATTTGCATTTGCAAAAGGAGTTAGCATTACAGATTTGAAAGTCAGTGGCAACATTGATGTTGAAAGAAATGGAGGATCTAATTACTTATATGCCGGAGCTTTGTTTGGTGCAATGACAAATGGTGCAACATTGTCAGGTACTACTGTTACAACAACTATTGATGCAACAAGAGCCAATAATGCCCGATTCTATATTGGTGGTGTTTCGGGTGTGTTTGATGGAAATGAAACTTCAGGCAATCCATATGAATTGAGTATAAAAGACAGTTCCATAATCAGACCTGTAATTGTTCTCAGTGGAGTGATAGGTTGTACTGATTCTTATAATGACGGTGATCTCTCAAAATGTAATAACACATATGCAGGCGGAGTGCTGGGACTGCTTAAAGGTGCAACAGCCACAAGATATGGTGTTTCAATCAATAGCTCGGAGATATCTCCTGCAATAACGATCGATAGTAGAGTTAGCGATGTTGACTATTCATATCTTGGAGGAATGATTGGACGTGTTTCAGCCAATAGCACAAATCAAAGAACTATCAGTATTAATAATGTAGGAATGACAAATGCTGCTGTGCAGACAAAAGCAAAGTATGCCGGAGGATTGCTTGGTTCTCATTGGGAGAGGACAAATGTTACTATAGACGGACTTACTATATCGGGTGCTTCTGTTACACATAGCTATTCAGCCGGCGGAAGTAAAATGAGTGGTCTTGTGTTTAAGGGAACAGGTAAATGGGACGTTAATACACTTAGTATGTCATCAACAGGTATTACTTCTGCCGATACGAATGCTGCATCATTTGGGCTTATCGTAAATGAAGCATATAGTGGAAGTGATGGTCTTTATATAAATCTTAAAAACAGTGGTTATACTCTTTCAGGTGTAACTATTCCTACTTCATCTGCAAATGGAAACTATTATGTTGACGAAATAGTCGCTGATTCTCAGAATAATGATAAAAGTGGTGGAGATATTCTTATTGGCAAAGATGGTACGGGAATTGTCAATATTAATATGAATGCAGTAAATGGAGCTGACACAAAAATAACTTCTACAGGTACATATCAGAACAGGATTTATTCCCAGTTGAATACATTAAATCTTACTGCAAATCAGAATAGCAGATATTATTATAATCTTGATGTTATACTTGCTAAGGGAACAAATGGAAGTGGGGCAACAGATGGAGAGAAGTTCCTCCTTTGGTCGGTGCGCAAATACGCTTCGAACAATATAAAAGCATATTTTAAAAGTAATGATGATATGATCTCCGGAACAGATATTGATCTTAGAGGTTTGTCATATTATCCAATTTACGGTGATAATGTAACGTTGCCAACGGGTGCAACTGTTACTTTTGGTTTCAAAGCAATAAATGACTATGAGAATTCTACGGTGACGCCTGATAATTGGTCAAGAAATCCGGATGATGCCGGAAGTCCTAAAACTTCCGATGCACGTAATCAACATTATCTGATGCAGACGGGATTGTTTAATACAACATCAAGTCTGTCAGCAGATAGACTTACGCTCACCGGCGATTTTGGATATGTTGAAGGAATCGCTTCCGGTGCACTCATTAACGGTTCAACATCAGGCAGTGTAACTGTAACAGGATTAACACTTGATAAGTTGGTTCCATCCAATACTTCATCATATATGCTTATAAACTATATAAATGGTACGGGAAATGCAACGCCTTCGCTTGTTGTGAGCGGTGTTCGCGCAGAGAATTATAATTCCGCCGGAGTTACTCTTCCGGTTGCAAAGTCATTGTTTGGCACTGCAATGGGGCAGAACATGACAATGACCTTTAGTGATATAAAGCTCGATGCAAGAAATGGCTCAACCATTACTGATGCCAACTGGTCAGCAGATGCCACAAATAATGCTGCTTCCATGACAGCAGCCTATGGCACATCACGCTCTATTTTTAGTACGGCTACATTTTTTACCACTTTGCTCTCGTCAAAGACTTCAGTTATGATTTATAATTACGGCGTTGATGAAGATTGGGAAGGTGGGGCACCACGAAATGTAACTTACGGTAAAGAGATTACATCATCAAAGCAATACGCAAGTGGTGAGGAACACTATTATACAGTTGGTAATATGACAGGAAATTATACAAATCCTATTGGGAATTCTAATACAAGATTTAATTTTTCTGCCGGTTTTCTTCCGTATGTTGGAAATTACGAAGATAAAGGTGATGACCCTACTTACCCGGTTGTTGAAATTAAAGTAAATTATAAAGCTCCCGGAATTGTTAATGGTTGTGGAACGTATAATGATCCTTATATAATTTCTTCCGCTTCACAGCTTGAACTGGTAGCTGACGTTGTGAACGGGGAGGATTCACCTAGTATTATTACACTTCCAAATGAATTTTACACAGATCATATCTCAACTTCGTGGCATAATGCAAACAGTGGGGATGGCCTTTATAATCTGGATAACGGAAGATATGTTAAAGATACCACTAATTCCGCAAAAGGATTGGATAATAAGTGGACAGCGGATAACGTACGTTTATATCTTGCAGCGGCTTATTATTTAATTGATGATGACATTGAATTGACAAGTGATTTTAAAGGAATAGGTGCTCCTGGAACAGGAACAGCTGTCAATGGAAATTATGTTTTTCATGGTGTTATTATTGGAAAAAAGATTGATGGGACAGCACCAACAATTACAAATCCTACAGATAATCCGTTTATATATATAAGTAATGGTTCTGTAGTTAAGAATATTAATATTGAGGTGGAAACTGCTGTTTCTAAATCGCTGGGCAGGACAGGCGATAACGCACTTTACGGATATAAAAAGAACAATAGTACTGATAAAGGAGCTGAATATTACGGTGGTGTTATTGGTGAGATTATGGGTGGGGATAACATTATAGATGATGTTTCAATCGCATACTCGGGCGAGACATCACTTAGTGGAAACTACAGCCATCTTATAGCTGAAGGCGGTATGGTTGGTGTTGTTGTTAATGGTTCACTGATTTTCAGAGGCTCAAATTCCGTGAGCGGAAGGAGTGTGAGTGGTGGAGGAATTTATTCTAATCCTTATGTAGGAAGAGTTATTAACGGTTATGCAATTTATGAAAAAATAAGCGGTAGACCGGGCACTGCTCCAGTGAACAGCAGTTACTATCCAATTGATAGTATAGACAGAACTAATCAAAACAAATTGGATGTAAATTATGATGACGGAACTATTGATATTCCCGATGCTCAGGCACTTTATATCATGTCACTTATCACTCAGTCAATTGCCGGCACGGCGATTACAACCGGCAATGAAGACTATACTGATGGCAGTAACAATGGGTATTCTCCATCCTATGGTTTTTGGAAGCAAAATTATTTAGTTGGGGTGGCCAGACTAGGCGATTACGATGAAGTGGGTTGTGGAATAGATACAACAAAGCCTAAGGATTATTCTTCTTTTGCTTATAGGGATAGCGTTAATAACACTTACACAAATAATGGAGATTTAATGTGGTCTCCTACACCTTATATTATTTACAGATATACAAAGGCGTATGGAACAAACAATAAGACTTCACTAAACTTTCCAGCACGCAAGATGACGTCAGATAACGATAAATTTTGGAATATTAATCTTGACAAAAGTAATACATTTATTGATTTTGACAGATATCAGGCATTCAGAGGTATTGGCAGTGTGGGAATTATTTCTCAAAATAACAAGTCAAAAACTGCAATGAAAATTGCTACTTTTGACGGCAACAACAATACGATTAAATTTCATATTAGCCTGCCTAGATATGAAAGATATGCAAGTAATAAAGATCAAGATAATTATTTCCATAAACAAAATAAATCACTTACGCAAGTATATGATGGAGTTCAGCTTGATAATGCAGATTATGGTCATGATGGTACTAATCAGATTCAGCAGTTGATGGGATTGGGGTTATTTGATTGTGTGATGGTGAAAAATGATTCTACTCATGAATACCAATTCTGTAATTTCACTCTGCAGGGTACCATTGAGGATAAAGTATATAATAGAAACGGAGATGATATAACAGGTACTACCGATCAGACGCAACTATTTTGTTTGGGTGGAGTTATAGGTAAACGAGTAAATGGAAACAATTATGACTTGAATTTCAGTAATATTACATTTGACGGATTGACTATCACCGGAGCATATAATTGTGGAGGATTGATTGGTATAGACGCAGTTAAAAGTGTTACGAAGATGAAGATAGATGGATGTAATTCAACAACAAACGGAATTAGTCTGACAGGCGGATATTATGGAAAGGCTAATGCACTTCGACATGGTGTAGGCAGTTTTGTAGGAATGACATTTTGGTGCCGCCCATATATCAACGGTCAGACTTCTAACTCAGCAACATCGGATATTTATGTAGCTAACGTTTCCACCTATTATACAGGAAACGACAATAGATGTAATGTAGGTGGTTTGATAGGTACTTCCGGAACCGGTGCTGAAATTAAAAATATCAGGTTGGTTGCAGCAAATAACAACTCAGTAGTAGGTGCACCAAATGTTGCAAATGCAGCAGGTTTTATAGGTTATGCACAGACTAGAGGAAATGGCAACGATGGTTGGTATGCGGATCCAAATTATTTGTCCAATTCAATTTATATTGAAAACTGCACGCTTGATAATGTATCAGTAAAAGCTAAAAATAGTGCAGCAGGTTTTTATGGGAGAAGCTGGCTCGATGCATGGTCAGTGAAGTATATCTTTATAAAAGACTGTGCAGTGGTCGGTGATGTTAATAATAAACCTGAGATCAAAGCATACGGAACCGGAACGAATAATGATGACAATTGTGTTGGTGGATTTGTGAGTGGGTTTAATGGAGCCAGTACTCTTATTATTAGCGAAATGACGAATTGCCATATAGAAGGTTATAGATTGGAGGGATACAATGTTGGAGGACTAATTGGAAGAACGACAGACAAGACTGCTTACCTAAAGAACCTTTATAGTAGGGATTGTGAAATAATTACATGCAATGCAAATGGGCGTGTAGGTGGAATTGTAGGTTTTTCCAATCAGAATCTATCAGGATATAATCTTAAAATTGATAATGTGAATTTTTACAGGCGAAATAACAACACTTTATCTGACTTCACAAGTAATGCAGGTATGGTTGTAGGAGGGCATACATCAACAAATTATATTTACAAATTTATCGGCATCGGAGGTTATCATTCAGACAATATAAAAGTACCTACTGCAGTTGTAAAGTACTATGGAACAAATGCAGGCAATTTGTTCGTATATTCAGACTATTTAAATACCGGGGCAATTGACATCGCAAATAAAAATAGTTATGTTTCAACGTTTGGCAATGATGGTGTCAATGTTGATCAGCCTTTGGCACCATTTGTAAATGTTGCTCCTCATATGGATATGGGAACAGATGAATATCTGACAGGCGATGGCGCAAGCATTGGTAAAGCAGGAGAAATATACAAAGATATAAAGGCTGCAACTTCAAACAGAAGATATACTATCAGAACATCCTCAGTGACAGATCCTTCAGTAGGAAATGTTACAGATTCTGTTACAATGGCAAAATATATCAATGATAATGGTACTTATAAAGATGGCACATTTAAGATTTCAACGGCTTCGGCAGAGTTTAAAGATGCATTTAATAATTTGACCGGGGTTGACAATTTCTCTATGCTGGTTATTAATGATGATACTGATAAAGCCGGAGATATAACTCCGTTCATCAAATCGTATATACGTATGGTTACAAATGCGGCAGCAGGTTATAATTCAAATACTTTTTCACAGTATGCATACAGTTGTGGAAATACTACTATTGATGCGTTGTATAGTGTTGTGATTAATCCGTGCTACTATGATGCAGGACAGGGTAAATTTGTTTTAGGAGAAGCAGGTGATCAAGGCTTACAAATGTATTCGCGTAGTGATACTACTGATGGAGGTAAGTATTATTTTGACTCATCTAAAGCAGATTCTGAATCTTCAAACACATGTCAGTTCTCACTGATTGATGTTCAGTTCAAAGACCCTACAGATACGAATAGCAATAGAGTGGCATATCACCTTTATGTACCTGTGTATACAAAGAAGATGCTTACGGTAGAATTTAGTGCAGTGACAATGTCTGAAACTAAATATAACCGTGCGCTATATGCAAATAAAATTACATCTGAAATAGAGGCTGGGAAAAATACAACCAACAGGTCGATACTTGTTGAGAGTACAAATGAGTGGACAACCACATTTATAAGATATACTTATCCGAAGAATCAGGTTTCATCAAGTGATGGCTGGAATTTTGATAAGACTATTACTTTGACACTGGATGGTAACTTTAGGACTTTGCCGATTGGAACAAAACTGATACTTGTAGATCCAAATGCAAATTCTGATAAATATTACACGATGACAATTGGTTCAGAGTATTCGACAAATACAGCTATACCACTTAATTTGTCGTCCTTCGTTGATGAAAGTGGTAATTCGTTTACTCCGCAGAATCTTTCAGCAATCCTTGCAGATTCTGAGGCTTCGGGTAATGGTGCAGGCCATACAAATGAACTTTATGAGGATTATTATATTAGTATGTATGTTCCAAAAAATGAAGGTGCTACACACAGTATACTTTTTGGATGTGAAGCAGAATTGGCCCATGGAAGTGGGGATGGTATGGTTAAGGCTAATATTGATTCAAAACTCTATTCTCTTGTGATTTTGGGTGATTTGTTCAATCATAGCATAGTGGAGAGAGGATTTGAGGTAAATTCCGGAGACGGTGTTACTTTTGGTGATAGTCCGGAAATGTTACCAACAAATAATGTGCTTAAATCAGAAGTGACCGCCACTGTACAGATTAAGAATCAAAGTGCAGGTGCATACCTTGCCAACTCGGATGTATATCATGCGTTTTTCATCTCATTGACATCCCATGATGAAGAGCATAAAGTATCAGATATTATTTATGGTATTACACCGGGATACATTAATAATACAACTACATATACCTACACTAACAGCTCGGGAGAACATTCTGTTACTAAAACGGAATCCAGATTGGGAGCGAACTACATTAAACTTGATAGCGGAAGTATAATAGCTGCACTGTATGATCCAACCATGAGTCCTGTTGTTACAATACACGCTGAAACAACTATGACTTTTAATGATGTAACGGCTTTCCCATTTAATATGAACGGGGAAGATGAAATAGGAACGCAGGTGTCAATCAAATCAAATCTTGCATATAGAGAAGAAGATTTATTGTTCAGTGCGATGAATGTAATAGAGGAAGATCCGGAAGGAACATTCTATTATTCTAAAACAAAAAATAGTGCTGAACTTAGTTTCAATGCAGTACCTTCAGATGATACATCAGATGAGATTGGTTTAAAAACTAACAATAGAAATTTACTTGGTGTAAATGGAAAATACGGTACATCACATCCGATTCTTGGAATGGCAATCTATAATGTAGATGATATTGTTGACTATGATTCGTCAACGACATTAAAGTACACAGTTGCACTGTATAAAAAAGTTACAGATGTAAATGGAACAAGGTATGTTCAGGTTGATGATATCAGTGACTATCTGAGTAGTGTTGACATGGAGGATCATGAAGTAACACTTACGGCAGACAGAACAACTAATCCTGCAGAATATGTATTTACGGGTTCGATAAACCATGAGCATCAATCAGACTTAGATAGAATGTTCGAGACGGACTTTAGCTGTAATGTTCTCACAGGAGATGCAGGGCACAATGAGTATGCTAATTATAAAATATATATTACGGCAGAACTAATCGGGGCAACAAACAGCTGGAAAGATGCATATCTTATTTATACAAATGCCAAATTTGATCCGTCAGTTATAGATCAGATAAATTGATGAAAATAGTTTACTGGATATTATTCATAATAATTTAAAAATATTCAGTGAAATGTGTCTGTTTTGTGTCCTTCCACGTTGACAAATGAGTACAGAAAAAGTATAATTCTAGTTAATTAGGGTTGTTGTGCCCTTAATCATATTGAGTAGTAAAAAAAAGCACATTAATTGTACGCAGAACGGAGGAGTTTATGAAAAGTATCAAGAGTAGATTTATTGCGTTAGGAATGGCTGTTGCTATGACAGTTACAGTTGCGGGTGTGATGCCGACTGATCAGGTATCAGCAAAGGCAAAAGTTAATTCTATTGTACTTAACAGAAAGACAGCTACAGTTTATGTAGGACAGGAGAAATCAATCAAACTGTTCCACGTAAACGGAGCAAAGCCAACATCTTCTAACAAAGCGGTAACTTATAAGATTGCTAATAAGAAGATTGCTACAGTGTCAAAGAAGGGTATTGTAAAGGGTGTTTCTAAAGGTAAGACAACTGTTACAGTTACTTCGAAATACAACAAGAAGGCTTCAGCAAAGGTTACTGTAAAGGTTAAACAGCAGATTACAGATATCACTGTTACAAATGCAGTGAAAGATACATTGGTTGTTCGCAAAGGCAAAAAGTTAAAAGCATTAGTTAAAGTTGGACCAAAGAATGCTAACAAGAAGAAAGTTAAGTTCCTTTCAAAGAACAAGAAGGTTTTCACTGTTAATAAGAAGACAGGTATTATCAAAGCTAAGAAGTTTGGTACAGGCAAGCTCGTTATCAGAGCCGTATATGCACCAAAGAACAAAAAGGCAAGAAAGACTATCAAGGTTATAGTTCCTAACAAGCCTGTAAGTGCTATCACAGCAAAGGTTGACAACACAACTCTTGCTCCTGGTAAGACAGCAAACATTGCGCTTACATTTGCACCTGCAGACGCAACAGTTAAGACTGTTACATATGCAACAAGCGATGAGAAGGTAGCTACAGTATCAGAAGATGGTGTTATTACAGCAGTTAAGCCTGGAAAGGCAACTATCACAGTTACTACATTAGACGGTGGACTTACAAGTACTATTGAGATTACAGTCCCAGCAAAGACACCTGCTTCAAAAGTTACTGACAGCGCTTACACATTCTCATTAGATAAGAATGCAATGAGTTATGATATCGGATACGAGGGCATTACATACAATATTGCAAGAGACAAATTTGAAAACGACATCATGACATTAGCTAAGATGTTTGGTAATGAGAAGTTCGATCCACAGACATTTGTAAAAGAACTTTCAAATGACAAGTTGGCAAAAGACTTCAACATCTTTGGCGAGAACAAGACATTGATGCAGAAGGTTATGACTGTATCAGGAACAGATACAGAGAAGAAAATCAATGTTGAAGGTGTTGTTTATACACTTACAGCTACAAAGGATTCACTTTTCCTCAAGAGATCTAACGAAGTTGATTACCAGAAGATTAGCGTTAAGAAAGATGGCAGCAACTATGTAATCACTACAGACATCTACGAGTCAAAAGTAGGTTACACAGATAAGTACACAATTACTATTTCTGATGATTACAAGAGCATCTCTGTTAAGAGAGGATCAATTGAAGTAATCTCTATCAAGATTGTTGATACAGGAGTTGAAGCAAGCTTCGATAAGAATTTTATAGATGTATTAAAGAACAAATATCCAACAACACCATTATTCATCCACTTTGTTGAGAAGATTTCTATTACAAACGTTTATGAATAATCGGTATATCTGTTGATGTGTTCATTGAACCATAACAGACTTGATTATCAGATATGTTAAGATGAATGCTTCGGGTGATATATTTGCCCGAAGCATTTTTAAGTGTTGTACAATCACGGAACAAGAGTAGTGGTTTCGGGATTGGCATTAATAAGGAGTAAGAATTTGAAAAAAAGTTTATTGTTTTGTGCCGGAATCATTGCATGCATTGCAGGCGGAAGTTTATTGGCACCATCAATTGCACATGCCGGAGATTTGAATGCTGCTGAGCAGTCAATTATGGATTTTGCTCATGGGACCTTTGAATATGAGGGGAAGACATACAGAGCGACTGACGCTGCCATAGCAATTGCCTATGCAAAACTTGTTCAGGATGGAATTGATCTGACACAGGAAGAAGCTGACAATTATATCAGTCAGGCAAAAAACAATGTGAAGGCGGGAATAGATCAGGGATATCTCTATCTTGTGGGAGAGTCGGAAAACAATGATGAATCAGGTGATGATGTCAACTCAGACGCCCAAAATGGCAAAAATGGTAAAGGTAACAAAAAAGGTGAGAATAAAGGTGGCAATAAAGGAGCGGATTCTGAAGAATCAACCACTGAAGGAGCTACTACCAAAGAATTAAAATACAAAGATGAACTTGAAAAAGTTGAAAAAGATGGGCAGATCTTGGAAACTGTGGCAGATGAAACTGTGGTGACAAGGGATGACTACATACTCTTCAAGGGAGAGAAAGTTATAAAGAATACCGGACATGATATTTCAGCAGGTATTTGGAGTATGGGAACTATCGCTATGGTATTTTCCCTATCTTTTGTGGGAGCGATAGTTGCTAAAAAGGATGAGTAGTAAAGCTCACAACAGGAGAAGAACCTCACATATGTAAGTGGTGGAAAAAAACAGGAGCGCTAATGCGTTTCTTATGACATTAAAGAATTGGAGAAAAATGCGATTATGGGTGATGGCAGACAGAGTAAATGGATGTATATTATCGTGCCGGTAGTATTTACCGTTACGGTTATTGTACTTGCCATGACAGGATTCAGACCATTAGTAGATTCGGTTAAGGAAGATTTTCTGGCTGTATGGATACAGGGAAGTCCGACTTACGATTATGCAAAGGGTGACGACTTGGGTGATGATGAGTATATTCGTCCTTCCAACGGTGATTTGTATGGACAGATTTACACAGATGAGGATATTAATGCGCCTTTGTATTGTGGAGATGGAGCAGATCAATTGGCAAAAGGTGTAGGAACTTATGAAGGAGAAAATTATCCGGGTGAAGGCGGAGTGATATTGGTCAGCAGTCATGATTCTACTTATTTTGAAAAAATAGATCATCTGAAAGAGGGGGACAAGGTATATGTAGATACCATGTACGGAAAATATTCGTATGAAGTGTTTGGTAAGAGAATATACAATGTTTCGGATGATTTTGATTATAAAGAAAATATCTCGGGAGAGGTTCTTGTGATGTACACATGTTATCCTCTTGGTCAGTCAGTTGGCAGCAGAGATGAGAGATATTTTGTGTATGCAAAGAAGATAGAAGGACCGGAGGTTTCAGATAAATAATATGGATAATAAGAGATTAGTGACTTTGATACTCAAATATATTTTTTCGTTTTTTGTGGCAATTTCTTTGTTTGTACTGGTACTATGCATGGAATTTGGTTTTGGTTTTCTGAATGAGCAGACAGTGAGAAAAGGCTTGATTGGCTCAGGTTACGTCAGAAATATTACCAATGATTTGACGGAGATTATTGAAAATGAGATTAAAGAGAGCGCACTTCCAAAAACTTTATCAAGCGAACTTGTTGATTATGAAAAAATGTACATCACAGTTAACAATGCAATCGAAAAAGGTTTGGACGGAAAAGGAGTGGGCGACACCGTAGATGATGTTGCGGCATTTAAGGAAGAATTCCGTAATAAAGTATTTAATTATTTGGAAGAACAAAATGTCGAAGTGGACAGTGAATTGGAAAAGAGCGTTGAAACACTGTCTGAAAAGGTGGCATCCATATACAGAAAATATGCAAAGTCAAAAATGACTTCTAAATACTACAACTATGTTAGGAAAGTTAAGAACACTATTGTTATAACTATAATTGTGTGCGTAGTTGTATTGGTATTGTCAATAGTGATACTGTACAGTCTTAACAGCTACAGGCACAGGGCGGTAAGAGGTATTTCTTTTGGAGTGCTTACAGCGCTTTTTTGTAACATTGCAGCCCAGATATTTACGTATATATCATTTAACAGTATGAATAAAATGAATTTTCATGAATATTATGCTGATTTTTTGACGGAATATGTGGGAAAATCCATGACAATATGGTATACTATAAATGTTGCACTTTTACTGTGCTTTGTGGGACTTTTAATTAGAATAAGAAAGCTGAAAGAGTCATAACGGCTTGTCCGACTCAGACAAAGTTTACACGTAGTTCGCAGTAAGAACTCCTAGGGTGTTTTCGTGTAGCAAACTTTATAATTACAAATAATAGAAAGCAGGAAGGTTATGAAACAACAGACAAACAGAAGATTAAACAATCAGATGGAAGATGCTATAGATTTGTATGAGTTATTTCTCAATGTAAAGAAACACATACTCAAGATTATTGCGGTGGTTATTGCATTTGCAATTATAGCAATGATTTATACGAACTATTTTGTAAAGCCTCTTTATAAATCAACATCAAAGATTTATATCAGAGCAAATTCACAGACTATTATCAGTGTCAGTGATATTCAGATTGGTAGTGCGCTTGCGTACGATTACGAAGAAATGATAAAGAGCAGACCGGTTCAGGAACAGGTTATCAAGAATCTTGGACTTAATATGTCTTACGGAGCTCTTCTCAGCAGAGTTACAGTCAATAATCCTGAAAAGACCCGTATGGTAACTATCACAATAACATATGAAGATCCGGTTGTTGCCATGAAGATTGCAAATGAGATGGCAGAGATTTCGAAAAAAGAGATCGCCAGCATCATGAATATTGATGAGCCGGCAATTGTGGAGACAGCTATTGAGGCAAAGAACCCATCAAGTCCTAATATGACAAAGAACGTTGCAATGGCTATGATGCTTGCTTTTATCTTGTCTGTCGGAGTTATTCTTGTACTTCAGATGCTTGATAATACAGTTTATACTCCTGAGGATGTTGAGAAGTATATAGGTCTCAATACACTTGCTGTAGTTCCTGACAGTAGCAATAATGATAAGAAGAGAAGAAAAAAATATAAAAAGAGTAACAAAAACAGCAGGTCCTCAGATATAAATAACAACAATAAATCAGGTGATAATAAATAAGTATAGGAAGGATAAATGATATGCAGATTACATTAGATAAGTTCGAAGAACTTGATTACGCGAAGAGTGAAGCAATTAGTTCATTGCAGACTAACATCAGTTTCTGCGGTGACGATAACAGGGTTATCCTTTTTACCAGTTCAGCACCGAATGAAGGAAAGAGTACTCTTGTGATGCAGCTTGGAAGGGATATGGCAGCTAATGAATTGAAAGTACTTGTAATTGACGCTGACCTTAGAAAGTCAGTCCTTATGGAGAGACATTCTGTGAGGAGCGGAAAAGGAGCGATAAAGGGTTTGTCGCACTATCTCAGTGGACAGGTAAAGTTAGATAAGGTTATATGTTCTACCAACATCCCAAATTTTGATGTTATTTTTTCAGGACATACAACTCCAAAGCCTGCAGAACTTCTGAGAAATAATTATTTCAAAGAACTTATTGCTTACGGAAGAGAGAATTATGATGTGGTATTGGTTGATGCACCACCACTTGGAATGGTTATCGATGCAGCGGTTATCGCATCGGAAGTTGACGGGGCAGTCATTGTTATTGAGGCCGGAAAGTGTCCTTACAAGGACATTCTGGATGTTAAGAAACAGCTCGAAGTTACAGGAGTAAATATACTTGGTTCTGTTATTAACAAGGCACCTGTTGCCAGTGGAAAGTACTATTCTAAGTACTACAGCAAGTACGGAAAGTATTAATGAGTATTTATATAATAATTATAATAATTATAGTAATTACACTAATTACATTAATTATATTGCATGCGAATGGTATTGATAATAATCCATGTGTGAAAGATTGATTACAGTAAATGAAATAAAGATGATTAATCGTATATGTTGGGGTAGAAGGATGATTTAGACCTGTGTGTCTTTAGGATTCATGAAAAACAAAAGAGGATATGGATATGAAAGATATTAAGAATGAAATTGACATTGATAATAATGCAACCGAAAAGACAACCCAGAGATGGGAGTGGATTTCTATAGGACTGATGGCATATGATGCATTGGCTATAGCAGCAAGTTTTTTCCTTGCTCTTTGGTTTAGATTTGACTGCAAGTATTCAGCAATTCCAAAGATTTATTTGACGCCGTATTTGCATTTTATTCTTATCGGAATAGCTTTTACAGTTCTTGTATTTTGGAGATTACATTTATATAACAGTATTTGGAAGTTTGTCAGTTACGTGGAATTACTTAGAATGACATTGGCAACAATAGTTAGCTTTTTGTTTCACTGTGTTGTTATCACGTTGTTCTTCAAGAAGATGCCAATGTCGTACTATTTGTTTGGTATTATTCTTCAGTTTGTTTCGACTCTCGGTATCAGATTTTCCTACAGATTCGTTCTGTTACTCAGAGGAAGAAAGGATGAGACTGTCAAATATACAAAGATGTCCAACGTTATGCTTATAGGAGCAGGAAAAGCAGGACAGATGATTCTTCGCGATATTAAGGATGCTAAAGAAATCAATGACAGGGTTTGCTGTATTATTGATGATGACCCTAATACATGGGGACGTGCAATAGACGGTATTCCTGTTGTTGGAGGAAGAGATGACATACTTAAGAATGTAGAGGAATATGAGATTGATAAGATATTCCTTACAATTCCAAGTGCTACAGCACTTGATAAGAGAGAAATTCTCAACATCTGTAGTGAGACAGGATGTGAACTTAAGAATCTTCCGGGAGCATTTCAGTTTGTTAACGGTGAGATTAATGTAAATGCCTTGAAGGACGTAGCGGTTGAGGATCTTCTTGGAAGAGAGCAGATAAAGGTTAATCTTGACGAGATTCTGAATCAGATTAGCGGGAAGGTCTGCCTGGTGTCAGGTGGAGGTGGAAGCATCGGTTCAGAACTTTGCAGGCAGATAGCTACACATAATCCAAAGCAGTTGATTATATTAGACATATATGAGAACAATGCGTATGATATTCAACAGGAACTGAAGAGAAAGTATCCTGAACTTGATTTGGTCGTTCTTGTTGGGTCAGTGAGAGATTCAAGAAGAGTGAGAGCTATTTTTGAAGAGTATCATCCTGACATCGTGTATCATGCAGCTGCACATAAACATGTACCTCTTATGGAGGACAGTCCGTGTGAGGCAATTAAGAATAATTCAATAGGTACATATAAGATTGCATATGAGGCAATGATGAACGGAACCAAAAAGTTTGTTCTTATCAGTACAGATAAGGCTGTTAATCCTACTAATATTATGGGAGCAAGTAAGAGACTTTGTGAGATGATTATACAGTCTTTTGACCGTATGATAAAAGAAAATACACCGGATAAACTTCCATTATTATTTGCTCATTCAGAAGACGAAGATGGTTCAATCAGCAATCACAGATCTCTTCCTAAAGAGATTAAGACAGAGTTTGTTGCAGTACGTTTTGGAAATGTTCTTGGAAGTAACGGTTCGGTTATTCCTCTGTTCAAGAAACAGATTGAGGAGGGTGGTCCTGTTACAGTAACTCATCCTGATATTATCAGATATTTCATGACAATCCCTGAGGCAGTAAGTCTTGTACTTCAGGCGGGAGCTTACGCAAAAGGGGGAGAAATATTTGTCCTTGATATGGGAGAACCGGTAAAGATTGATACTCTTGCAAGGAATCTTATCAAACTTTCAGGACTTAAGCCTGATGTTGATATCAGAATTGAATATACCGGATTACGACCTGGTGAAAAATTATTTGAAGAGAAACTTATGGCTGAAGAAGGTATGAAAAAGACTGCAAATAATCTGATTCACATAGGAAAGCCTATTGAGTTTGAAATAGAAGAATTCTTAGGACAGTTAGAAGAACTGATGTATGAATCTTACAACAATTGTGTCAGGGTGCCTGAGATAGTTGAGTCGATTGTACCAACATATCATCCTGTCGGAGTGAATGGTGATAAGTACAAGAGAGATGAGTACAAGAAGTTATTCAAAGTTGTTGGATAATAAATGAATTCTAATAAATATTAAATTGATTTTTAATGATTACAGGTGAGTGTGTATTACATTTAATAAGATAATTGTTAATAATATACTGAATATTATTAGTAGTACAGTGATTATGACATCATATTTTAGGGTATGATGTCATAATTGTATATAGAGAATCAGACATTAGAATTGAGCTTAAAAAGAACAGATATATCAGAAAAATAACAGTATGAAAGGAATTGAAAAAATGAACATTTTAGTTACCGGCGCAAAAGGTATGGTTGGAACAGCCCTTGTTAATAATCTGAAAAACATTAGAGATTACAAGAACAGAACAAGACCTAATATTGTAATTGATGAGGTCTTTGAGTACGACTTGGATTCTACTGAGGAAGAACTCGAAAAATATTGCAGAGAAGCTGAGTTTGTGTTTAATCTTGCAGGTGTTAACAGACCTGAAAATCAGGAAGAATTTATGAATGGCAATTTCGGTTTCGCATCTCAACTTCTTGATTGTCTCAAAAAATATAATAATAAGGCACCTGTAATGCTTAGTTCTTCTGTTCAGGCGACTTTATCAGGAAGATTTGGCGATTCAGAGTATGGACGTTCTAAAAAGGCCGGGGAAGATTTGTTTTTTGAATATGGAAAAGAGACAGGAGCAAAAGTGGCAGTTTACAGATTTCCTAATCTTATGGGACATTCCAGACCAAAATACAATTCAGCAGTGTCTACATTTTGCTATGCGGTTGCAAATGATGAAGATTTTACTGTAAATGACAGAAGTACTGAATTGGAACTGCTCTATATTGATGATTTGGTAGAAGGAATGTTTGACCTTTTAGAAGGAAAGGAAAAACATTGCGAGTACGATGGAGTAGAGGCGGTGGAGAGAGAAGATGGACGTTTCTGCTATGTTCCAGCAACGCATAAGGTTACGCTTGGTGAGATAGTTGATCTGTTAAATGAATTCAAAGAGCAGCCTGTAACTCTTATGATGCCAAAGATGCCGGAAGGCTCTTTTGCAAAGAAACTGTATTCTTTGTATCTTACATATTTACCAAAGGAAAAGTTTAAGTATGCACTGAAGACAAATGCTGATGAGCGAGGATCGTTCACTGAACTTGTCCATACTGAGGATTGCGGACAGGTTTCAATTAATATAAGTAAGCCTGGCGTGGTGAAGGGGCAGCATTGGCACAATACTAAATGGGAATTGTTTATCGTTGTTTCAGGTCATGGCTTGATTCAGGAACGCAACATTAACACGGGTGAGATGGTTGAATTTGAAGTGAGTGGCGATAAGATTGAAGCTATTCATATGATACCGGGCTGGACTCACAATATTATCAACTTAAGCGAGACAGAGAATCTTGTTACGGTTATGACTTGTAATGAGATATTTAACCCTGCAAAACCGGATACTTTCTTTGAAGAAGTATAAAAAATAATTCTTCATTGCGTTAAAGCATTAAATGTTGTAGAATAAAGGATGGACTGAATTATTATGTGGAGCAGAACTGGCTCTTACTAAGGAAGAATTGATTAAAAAGCTGATATAATGTGCGGTAGAAGTACAAATTCAGTAAAAGGAACGCAAAGGCGTTTTTGATTTATGTATACTTTTGAAAAAGGAAGGAAAATAAAAATGGGCAAATATTTTCAAGAAGACATTGAGACAATGCCTCAATCTGAGATTAAGAAGATTCAGGAGAAGGGCCTTATCGATGTTGTAAAGCGCGTGTATGAGAATGTTCCATATTATGCAAAGAAGATGGAAGAGATAGGTGTTACTCCGGATGATATAAAGAACCTGAAGGATATTACTAAGTTACCATTTCTTACAAAAGATGATTTAAGAGATGCATATCCATATGGTTTACTTGCAGTACCTAAGAAGGATTGTGTTCGTATTCATTCTACATCAGGAACTACAGGTAAGAGAGTAGTAGATTTCTATACACAGAAGGATTTGGATATGTGGAGCGACTGTACAGCCAGAGCGTTGGTTGCAGCAGGAGCATCTGAGGAAGATGTAGTTCACGTTTGCTATGGTTACGGATTATTTACAGGTGGTTCCGGAATTCATGACGGTTCTCACAAGGTTGGATGTCTTACGCTTCCAATGTCATCAGGAAATACAGACAGACAGCTTCAGTTTATGCAGGACATGGAAGCAACAATTCTTTGTTGTACACCTTCTTATGCTGCATATCTTGCTGAATCTATTGAAAAGAGAGGAATCAAAGATAATCTTAAGTTAAAGGCTGGTATCTTTGGTGCAGAGGCATGGTCTGAAGATATGAGACATTCCATTGAAGGCAAGCTTGGTATCAAAGCTCACGATATATATGGTCTTACTGAGATTCAGGGACCTGGTGTTTCCTTTGAATGTGAAGAGCAGGACGGAATGCATATCTGTGAAGATTACTTCATTCCTGAGGTAGTTGATCCTGAGACTTTAGAACCTGTACCTGACGGAGAACTTGGAGAACTTGTATTTACAAGCTTTGCAAAGGAAGCGTTCCCTCTTATCAGATACAGAACAAAAGACATCACATATATTACTCATGAGAAGTGTAAATGTGGACGTACTCACGCACGTATCCACAGACTTATGGGAAGAACAGATGATATGCTTATCATCAAGGGTGTAAATGTCTACCCATCACAGGTAGAGGAAGTTCTTATCAAACGTGGTATGGAACCTAACTACCAGCTTATCATCGACAGAATTGACAACAGTGATACACTTGATGTTCATGTTGAAAAGAGCGGTATGCTTATCAATTCTGACTACGAAGTAATCAAGGCTAAAGAGCGCGAAATTGTATCCGGACTTAAGAGCATGCTTGGAATTTACGCTAAGGTTACACTTGTTGAGCCTGATTCAATTCCAAGAAGTGAAGGAAAAGCTGTAAGAGTAATTGATAACAGAAAGATATAATAAGCAAAAACATTCAGCCAAATGCATAAAACAAGTGTAGGCTGAAAGGTTGAATAGTTATTGTAATAAAAAATTGCAACTAAAGGATTTGCCTTAAGTTGCAATTTTTTGATTAAATGATATTTCGAACAATTCCAAACAAAATAACTATTGCTAAGATTACATACCACAAATTAGATTTTGAATTCATTAACCTGAAATTACCGTATCGTACGTAATGGTATGTATCATAAATACATATCATTCCTAAAAAAGGAAGTAGAAAGAATAACAGCTGATTGTGTTGAAATGCCGATTTGAAATCCAAATGCATCATTGAGGTGCACATCCTTGTTATACCGCATCCCGGACATTTTAATCCGGTAACAAGATTGAAAACACAAGGAATTGCCCAGCCGGTTATGCTTACGAAGATACCGTAACAAATTCCGACAATTATAATGATGCAAATAACAGATAAACTTTTTTTGAATCTGTTTTTCATTATTAGAATTTGGAGCTTCCTGAGCTGAGTTTATTTAATTCGTTCTGGATGATACAGTATGAAATGATGCCTAATCCTACTAAAGATAGAAGCAGTAAGAGAATTCCATAATTTTCTTTTTGAAGACCGTTCTGTTCTCTAAGCGAATCAATCTTATTACCTGTAACATACATCCAATATAATCCGTAGATACCACATGTTACAAGAGTAAGTAATACTACTACACCACCGGACATGTCTTTTCCGTATGAACCGTAAAGTGTATTGGTATCATCGTTTAGACAAGCCAACCAGTATAATCCGTAGATGCCACAAGTTACAAGTGTTAAAATAATCTGTACAGCAATATTTCTTTGTTTTAACATTTTTTCTCCTCTTTGTAAAATAATATACAAAAAAATACTATATCATATGAAATGCGATTGCAATAGTAAAATAAAAATATGAAGAAATGACAGTTAAATAAATATATGAAGAAATGAATATAAAACTATGTAAAAACTTTCGCAAAAAAGAATTATATATGTTATAATAAAGTTTGTTGTTTTATTATAGAGGTAGAACATGCATAAAAAGAAAAATATGTTAGACAAAAGAGGTAGAAATCAGTGAGAAAAGGATTTGACAATGACAAGTATTTAAAAATGCAGTCAGAGCACATCAGAGAGAGAATAGCTCAATTTGGAAATAAACTATATCTTGAGTTCGGTGGAAAGTTATTTGATGATTTTCATGCGTCAAGAGTTTTACCGGGATTTGAGCCTGATTCCAAGTTGCAGATGCTTCTTCAGTTAAAAGATCAGGCTGAGATTGTTATAGTTATCAGTGCTGAAGATATTGAAGAGAATAAGGTTAGAGGTGATTACGGTATCACTTATGATATGGATGTTTTGAGACTTATTGATGAGTTCCAGTCTATCGGACTTTTTGTAGGAAGTGTTTGTCTTACAAAGTTTGCGGGACAACCATCTGCAGAACTGTTTATGAAGAGACTCGAGTCTATGGGAATTAAGTCTTACAAACATTACAAGATTCCGGGATATCCTAGTGATGTTAAGTTTATTGTTAGCGATGAGGGGTATGGCAAGAACGACTACATAGAGACGGAGCGTCCATTGGTAGTAATTACTGCTCCGGGACCTGGAAGCGGAAAGATGGCTACATGCCTTTCTCAGTTATACCACGAATATAAGAAGGGAATTAAGGCAGGATATGCCAAGTTTGAGACTTTCCCAATTTGGAATATACCACTTAAGCATCCTGTTAATCTTGCATATGAGGCAGCTACAGCAGATCTCAATGATGTCAATATGATTGATCCTTTCCATTTAGAGGCATACGGTGAGACAACTGTTAACTACAACAGAGATATTGAAATCTTCCCTGTTGTTAATGCTATGTTTGAACTTATTGCAGGAGAAAGTCCATACAAATCCCCAACAGATATGGGTGTTAATATGGCAGGAAACTGCATCTTTGACGATGAAGCATGTTGCGATGCTTCTAAGCAGGAGATTATCAGACGTTATTATAAGAGTCTTTGCGAAAAGAAACGTAAGGGAACAACTAAGGACGATATATATAAGTTAGAGTTGCTCATGAAGCAGGCAGAGATAACAGTAGAAGACAGAAAAGTGGCAGTTGCCGCATTGGCAAGACAGGAAGAAACAGAGGGCAAGCCTGCAGCAGCAATAGAACTTCCGAATGGTTCTATAGTGACCGGAAGAACAAGTGAATTGCTTGGAGCTGCTTCGTCAGCGCTGCTTAATGCAATCAAGGTTTTAGCCGGAATCGATGATGAGGTCAAACTCATTGCACCTGAAGCTATCGAGCCTATTCAGACACTCAAGACTAACTATCTTGGAAGCAACAATCCAAGACTTCATACAGATGAGATTCTGACAGCACTTTCATCTACTGCGGCACACAGTGATGTTGCAAGGATTGCATTGGAACAGTTGCCACAGCTCAGAGGATGCGATGCTCATTCCACAGTACTTTTATCAACAGTTGATGAGCAGATTTTTAAGAAACTTGGAATTCAGCTTACTTGCGAGCCAAAGTATGAGGAAGACGGCAGAATGTATCATAAGCACTAGAGACAGTTAACAATAATAAAAACATAATAATTTAAAAATACGGAACAAAACACAGGACAGTTTTAAGCAATGGCTTTAAATTTGTTCTGTGTTTTTTATATAAATAAGTTAAAATAATAGTAGTATACAAAGTGGTGTATTAGACTGAAAAAATGACCACTTTATCGGGGTGATTTTATTGAAAAAAGTCAAGGAAAAGGATTCAAAGTTGGGGAGACAGAGGGATAAGAATATGAATGAAAAAAATAATGAAAAAAATAATGAAAATAAAAACGATAATAAAAACGATAATAAAAATAGTGATTTGAAAGAATGGGAACTTGAATATAGTCAGTTTGGTGTTGATAGCATTTACCAATATATACAGGATATGGCAGTGAAGTACAACTTATCGCAGACACTTGAGGCTTTGCCATATGTTTGCAGGATGCATGAGGGACAATATAGAAAAGGCGAGTGTAAATTACCTTATAGCATTCATCCATTGACTGTTGCAGCACATGCTCTCGCGCTGCATATTATTGATGATGTTGTTATTGCGACAAGTCTTTGCCATGATATCTGTGAAGATTGCAAAGATGAAAACGGAAACAGAATCAGTGCAAATGATCTTCCTATTGGAGATGAAGCTAAGGCGGCAGTTGCACTTTTGACAAAAAAGAAGAGAAAAGATTTTGTGAAAAAAGAGTATTATGACAATATACAAAATAATCAGGTTGCGATGATTGTAAAGGTTTTGGACAGATGCCATAACATATCGAAAATGGCAACAGGTTTTTCGAAAGAGCGAATTAACGGATATATCGCAGAGACTGAACAATATGTTTTTCCGCTGATAGATATTATCGAAAAAAACTACCCTGAATATAAAGAGAAGATGTTTGTAATCAGGTATCATATGCTCGCAGTGATGGAAAGTTTAAAAAGATATGTATAAAAATAATTTTATATACCTTTTTATTAAATTTGTGATAAAATAGAAATAAGCATAATTATTTATAAGGGGAATGCATATTATTCAATGATATTTAATATGCACCGGAAAGATATAAATTAATAGAATTGAAAAAGAAAGGATAATTATACTCATTTAATTAATAGTTTCTATTCCAATGAGACGACGGTTATGGGATATGTTAGGAGGTTATATTAGAGTATGATTGATAACAGAAAGAGTAGTTCTGTAGGTTTTTTCTTATTCTTTGCTGTTCTGTTGTTAGCATCAATTCTGGTAATAGTCTATGGTACAAATGAAAAGAAGAGTCTTTTGTACAGTGCAGAGTATGTTGCAAGAGAGCAGGAAGAAACAATAGATGTCCAATATTTTGAAATGAATGGAGAGGCCTTTTCTATTGGTGCGAACAGTCAGGGAAAGCCTGTATTTAAAGATCCGGAGGCTGCCCTTGAGGCGTTGAAGGCGGATTACCAGACAGGAGTTAATCTGATAAAAGAAGAGTTTAAACTTGCGGAGTTAACTGATAAAAGTTATAAAGAGTATTTGAGAAAAGGAAAGAAGATTTCCAACGGTTCTGAAAATGCGAGAATGCAGGCAGATTTCGTAGTAAAGTTTTTAGAAGTATATGATAACAGTTTTGCTGATGATTACAATATCAAGCTGCCATATTAATAGAGCTTGAGTTGCGAGAATAAACTGGTATTGCTTGAGAATAATAACTGGATTTCGTGATTACAAATTGGAACAATAATTATAAAAGAAGAAGGCAAGTTGCAATAGTGCACGCTTGCCTTCTTCTTTTATGGGGAAAAACGGTAATCGCCGCAGCGGGTAACTGCGGCGATCGAAAGGAAATAATTGTAGTATGGCTAAACTAGTAACCAAGTTACTGTGCTTGATAGAAATCATGGGCAAAATACAAATGATTCTTCAACGATCCGTTCATTCTTGATTTGAATGCATCATAGTACATTCTTGCGTTCTTTCCATCGAAAATAACATTGCCAATGACAAGTTTGGTTCCATGGAATTTGTTTATGAAATCGCTTATAATACTGTCAATGATGCGGGTATCCTTTACATTGGTAACGGCACCGGCTTTGACAAAGCTGTTATTTACAAAAATCATATAGGATAATTCTGTTTGTCCACAGTATATTGTAATATTGGCCTGCTGACCTGAATCACTACTTACTTGTTTCTTTTCTTCCGAACCGACTTCGAACTTCCTCGCATCTTTTTTGTAAAAATAGTTCATCATTTTAAAGTGACTGAATAAATCGATTTCGTTAACCCCAAATTTCTTACTGATTTGCCCAACCATATAGTTTTCTTCAAACAAAACCTACCACCTCCTTATAATTAAATTCTTGCAGAATAATTTATACATTTCTGTTGCAATGATGTGAACATTTTGTGAACTTTTTGCATAAAAGTGTTTAACGATGTATAAAAACCATTTTATTTAACACGGAGTTTAAAAAGAGTGTAAATGAATAGTGATGAATTTTTATTAGATAAATGAATGATAGTAAAATATTACAAGATTAATGAATAATGATGAATTCTTATCTGATTGTATAGAATAATATATAAATATGGTGTATGATAGGAAAAGTGTGACACGTGAAAGGAGATTTTCAATGAGAAATATATTTAAAAGAACTGTGGCAGTTTCAATGATTATGATTATGGCGGCGACTACATTGAGTGGATGCAATTCAAATAAGAAGGCTGATGGCAAAAGTAAGGAGACTAAGCAGGAAATTACAAATCAGGCATTTGTTGACGGAAAGAAAGTTTTTGATGATTATATGAATAGTAAATACAATAAGAAGACTAAGAAAGAGGCTGAAAACATTTATTCTTATACTATTAGAGATAAAGAGAAAAATATACTGGTAAAATATGCCTTTGTATATTTGAAATCTGATGAAGAAGCTGATAAATACATTGATAATGTATCAGGTGCTTTCTCAGATGATTATGTAAGTGAATATGATGCCGGAGAAAAGGGAGTTGCAATTATCCCTTCAGATGATATAGATTATCCTTCATATATTCTGACTAAAAAAGGAACAGGTGTATATACTGTTTCATACGAAGATGAGTATGAAGCAGATGCAAAAGAATTTATTGTCGAAGTTACAAAGTAATATTATTTTATTCAAAGGGAATTATAAAATGAGCAGAGTAAAAATAATAAAGAAAAAAACTGATTATTCACTCGAGTATGTCGTTGGTGAAGAGTATGAGGTTGATACTACGTGGTATGGTGGAGTGAATATAATAGGTAAGAGTGGAATTCCGGTTCCTGTTGAAAAGGATGAATATATTTTAATAGAAGAAACAGGTGCTTCGGAAAATGTTGAAAACTCAGATTTTTCAGACAAAACTCATTATTCAGATGGCGAAAATAAAACTGCTTTTATGAATAATGATAGAGATATAACCGTTGGCGATATAGTGAGACATTTTAAAAGGGAATGGATTAAAGAAGACAATTCTGAGTATTATTACAAGGTATTGGCATTTGCCAGCCATACCGAAACAGGAGAGAGACTTGTAATTTATCAGGGGATGTATCCGCCTTTTAAGGTGTGCGCAAGACCGTATGACATGTTTATGTCTGAAGTTGACAGAGAAAAATATCCGGATGTAAAACAAAAATATAGATTTGAAAAAGTAGAACTATAGATTTTGGAAAGTAGAACTATAGATTTTGGAAAGTAGAACTATAGATTTGAGAATATTATAACTATAGATTAGGAAAAGAAAACGATAGATTAGGAAGAGAAGAACTATAGATTTGGGAATGCTAGAAATACAACCGGAAAAATGTAGTTAAATTGACATATAATTATATAAAATATGAAAATATTTCAAATATTTGTTATACATAATGTTATATATCTCTTTAAAATTGTGAAAAAAGTGTATAAAAATATTTCAATCCCTTGTCTTTTTATTATAAATAGTGCATAATGTAGATGATATGGTTTGAGCGGATTTCAACTTAATATTATCCAATCACAAAGCGAAGAGAAAAAGAATTGAAAGGGAGAAAGAAAATGAGAGATATTTTCAAATTTGGAAGACGTTTAGTGTCTTCTGTATGTGCTATGGCACTTGTGGTAACTATGAGCGGACCTATCTACAAGACTCAGGCTGCTTCAGTTTCTGTAGAGATTAACGGTTACCAGATTAGTACATCTTGGGAAGGGTACAGAACAATTTATTCTATAGCTGATTCATCTAACTCAGTTGCAAGTTGCGGATTATTATACGGACTTTCAGATGAGGTTTCAGCATCACAGATGGTAGTAAACAGTTCAAGTTCAAGAGTTTACGATTATCAGGCAACATCTGCCGGAATTCTTTCAAAGAATTACAGTAAATTAAATAACTCAGTTAGCCGTGCAATGACAATGAAGTTCATTAAGACAGCTGACTTTTACAATGCAGGTATTTTGGTAAGAGCATACGCGAAGTTAAAAGATGGAAGCGTATCTTACAGTACATGTCAGACAGTAAACGTATTTGGTGTTGCTGATTATTTATATCAGAACTTAAAGATGCAAAACAGCAGCGCTCACGCTTACGTTTACAATGAGATTCTTAAAATAGCAAATCCAAATTATCAGACAGTTGATTATGACTGGAATGATGATGTATACGCTCCTGGCGGAGATGTAGCAACAGAAGTATCAGTTGAGACAGAGGCTCCAACACAGGCTCCAACACAGGCTCCAACAGAAGCTCCAACACAGGCTCCTGGTGGTTCTTACACAACAGCAACAGTTAATGAGTGGGGACATGTTGATAAATGGGGCGCATATTTTGGAAACTGGGCTGGAACAGCTACAGGAGAATATAAATATGAAAACGGTACTTTCTTTGTAAAAGTAGATTCAAATGACAAGAGTGACTGGTTAGTTCAGGGAAGTTATGAGTCAACAGTTTCTTCTGGAAAGACATACAAAGTATCAGTTGATGTTAAGTCAAACAAGGCAGCATCATTCCTTATGAAGGAAGACGTTTCTAACGAGAACAATAGTTCAACATTTGTTAACGCAAGTGTTTCAGCAAATGCAAAGAAGACAATAACAGGAACATTCCCTGTTTCATCAAACAGTATCAAAGTAATGTTCAATCTTGGACAGGTTGATGCAGGAACTATTCTTGAATTTAGCAATGTTAAGATTGAAGAAGTTCAGGGACAGGTTGTAACAGAAGCTCCAACACAGGCACCTACAACTAAGCCTGCACAGTCTGGAAACGGACCTGAAGCTCCTGTAGGATTAACATTTGCTGGAAATGCAGATCTTCCATACTACTTTGCATGGGCTGCATCTGATGGTGTTACATATAACTTCTATATTGATGGAACAAAGGTTGCACAGGGAATCACAGGTGGTGCATATAATGCAGCACAGCATTCAGGATACTTTACAGCAGGTGAGCACACAATCGGAATCACAGCTGTTAACGGAAACGGTGAGTCAGCACTCACAACAATCAAGCATACATTTGAAACTAATGGTCCTTCACAGCAGCAGACATCAGCTCAGGTTGAAAATCCAACAGTTCCTGATGTAAATGGTGACTATGAAGAAGATGCATCAATCGAGAAACCATTTGGTATGGTATTATCATCACCAAAGGATGGTTATGTAAATGTAGTTTGGGGAGCTGGTTCAGTTAACTGCTACAATGTATATGTTGACGGTGAGAGAAGAAGAACAGCAGTACCTGCATCAAGCATTACAATGCCTGTATACTTCCAGGGTACTCATTCAGTTTCAATCAGAACATTATCAAATGGAAAAGAATCACAGCCTACAACACTTACAATTCAGATTAACGGCGTTGGAGAGAGAGAGACAGAGGCTCCGACAGTTCCTGCTAACTTAAGACCACAGGTTAGATACAATTACCAGAGTGATAAGATTCTTATCCAGCTTAACAACAAGACAAACGGTGCATATAGAGATGATGAGATTTATTGGTGCTTATTCGGTATGGATAAACAGGACAGAATGTGTTATGTAGATACAAACGGTAACCTTATTCCTGGTTCAGTTAGTCTTAACACAGCATCAATCGGTAATAGAGAGTACGCTCCTATTATCTGCCATAAGCTTTCTGAGAGTGATCACTTCTACATCGGATCAATCAACTCAGGACGTATGTACATCAGTTACGGTAAGCCAATGTATATCGCATTCAATCAGTCAGCAGACGGACATGTAGGATACGGCGGACCTGACCTTAACAACACATCAGATCCAAATGCAAATACATTATATGAATTTGAAGAATTTACTATTGATGGTAAGTTCTACTGGGGAAATACAACAAGAGTAGATTACTTCTGTTTCCCAACTGTAACAAGATTATTAGGACATACACAGTACACAACATATGATAAGACAGTAGGTGATATGGACTCACGTGCAGATACATTTGCAGCATTCAGAGCTACAGCACCTGCAGCATTCCAGTCATTAGTAACAGATCAGAGAATCATGGCTCCATGTAAGACAACATTTAATGAGGGTCAGATTTACGGAAATTACTTCGACGGATACATCAACCAGTTCTGGGCAAAATATGCTAACGAAGATTTAGTAATCAACTTAGAACAGGGATCATATATTGGTAGAGTATATGGTAACAGAATGCAGTTCCACAGAAATGGTGACAGCACAATCTACTATGTAGACAAGCCATCTACACAGGATGTTCTCGAAGGAAGAGGAGCATTCAACAGAGAAAGTGACCCAAGTAAATCGGTTGTTGAAAAAGCTATCGAAGCTCAGCTTTGTGCAGCATTCAACAGAGGTGTTGCTACATCACCAGCTGATTACTATGATATTTCTAAGTACTACAAGAATGACATTAACAACTTCTATGCTGGATTCATGCATGAACATTCATTTGTAGGTCTTGCATACGGATTCTGTTACGATGATGTAAATGATCAGAGTACATTACTTCAGACAAACGATGCAGACGCATTAATTGTTGACCTTAAGTGGTAATGAATTTATAATAATAAATGGAGTGTCCCAGGGCATTGCCCTGGGACATTTTTATGTGTTATTCACTGGGAACCAAGGTGTAGCAGATTTTGCTAATTGTGAGAATTTCTTAAACCAGGTAGTTTCTGATTTGAATTCTTAAACCTTAGGATATTTTAAAAACTTGGAGAATAACAATTGAGGAGGAACTATAAATGAAGAAAGAATACGTTATGGGAAATGGAGCTATAGCTCTAGGGGCTATGGCTGCAGGTGTAAATGTTGTTGCGGGATATCCGGGAACACCATCATCTGAGATTATTGAGACAATTTCTAAGTATAATAACGGGGATATTCATCTTGAGTGGTCTATTAATGAGAAGGCAGCCATGGAAGTTGCAGCCGCAGCAGCATATACAGGTGCAAGAACTATGGTTACCATGAAGCAGGTAGGACTTAATGTCGCTTCGGATCCGCTTATGTCATTGGCATATGTTGGAGTAAAAGGCGGAATGGTTGTGGTTTCAGCGGATGATCCGGGACCTATTTCTTCTCAGACAGAGCAGGATACGAGACTCTTTGGAAGTTTTTGTAAGATTCCGGTTTTTGATCCTTCCACACCGGAGGAAGCTTTTGAGATGATTCAAGATGCATTTGAATATTCTGAAAAATATAAGACACCTGTATTGTTCAGACCAACAACAAGAGTTTGCCATGGTTATGCTTCAATTGAAGTGGCTGAAAGTTATGATACGAAAAAGCACGGAGATTTTGAAAAGGATTCATCTAAATGGGTTATTTTCCCAAGATTGTCTTTTGAAAATCATGCCATGATAGAGAAGAGAAATCCAAAGATTGGTGCGGATTTTTCTGAGTATAAATACAATAGTGTAAGAGGTAACGGCAAGAAAGCTGTATTTGCAGGAGGAATCAGTTACGCTTATGCAATGGAATATCTTAAGGATAAAGATGATGTCAAGGTGTGCAAGATTGGAACACCATTCCCATTCCCTGAGGATTTTGTGCTTAGGGTATTAGAGGGAGTGGAAGAGGTTTTGTGTTTCGAAGAACTTCATCCGTTTATTGAGGAAGAACTTTTAAAACTTGTAGGAAAACATCACCTTAATATAAAAATAAGAGGAAAACACACAGGAGATGTTGCACTCAGCGGTGAGAATTCATCTGAATCTGCAAGAGAGGTTATTAGTTCGTTCCTTGGTCTTTCTGATTCTTGTGAGCAGATAGACCTAAGTGATATGCCAAAACTTCCTGTCAGACCGCCGGTGCTTTGCGCAGGTTGTCCCCACAGAGCATCTTTCTATGCCGTAAAGGAAGCGATGAAAGGTAAAAAGGCTATTTTTTGTGGAGATATAGGCTGTTACACATTAGGTAATGCGATGCCACTTGACATGGTGGACACTTGTCTTTGCATGGGTGCCGGAATAACTATGGCTCAGGGATTTAACTGGACACATGATGATTGTACTAATTTTGCCTTTGTCGGAGATTCGACTTTCTTTGCGTCAGGAATGACAGGTGTTGCAAATGCGCTCTACAATGAAGCAGACATGATACTTTGCGTTCTTGACAACTCGACCACAGCAATGACAGGTCACCAGCCTCATCCAGGTACCGGAAGGAATATGATGGGCGATGTGGTTGACAAGATTAGCATTCAAAGTGTTCTTGAAGGTATGGGAGTTAAGAAGATTGAGACTGTTGATCCTCTTGATTTTGAAAAAGCAGTTAATGTTGTAAAAGAATGCGCAGAAATGAAAGGCGTTAAGGCCATTATATTCAAATCGCCATGTATTGCCATTGTCAAATCAGATAAGAAGATGACAATCAGTGATAAATGTATCAACTGTAAGAAGTGCATCAGGGAGATTGGATGTCCGGCTCTTATTACAGTTGACGGACAGGTTACAATTGACAGCAGCCTGTGTACAGGATGCGGGCTTTGCAGTCATATCTGCCCGGTAAAAGCTATAGGAGGTGAGTGCAATGAATAAAGATATTTTAGTTTGCGGTGTTGGCGGACAGGGTACTGTACTTGCATCTAAGCTTATAGCTTCTGCAGCTATGGACAACGGCGAAGTTGTTCATTCAGCAGAAACTATCGGAATGGCTCAGAGAGGTGGCTCAGTTACAAGTCATATCCGAATTGGAGATGAAATATACTCACCACTTATTCCAAAGGGACATGCTGATATGATAATTGCATTTGAACCTGCTGAAGCTGTTAGAAATCTTTCTTATCTAAAAAAAGATGGAATAGTTATAGTAAATAAACAGCCGGTCAAACCTGTTACTGAATCATTACAGGATACAGGTTACGATGGAGTTGAGATGATAGAATATATGCAGAAAAAATGTGAATGTATCGTTGTTGACGCAAAGTCTATCTGTGAGCCCCTTGGTTCGTCTAAGTTTTTCAATGTTGCTATTTTAGGAGTTGCTGTTGGAAGTGGTAAACTTGGAATCAGCAAAGAGTGGATGGTCAAGCAGATTGAGACAAGAGTTAACGCGAAGTTTGTTGAGAAGAATATGCAGGCATTTGAAGCAGGAATTAAAGTTGTTCAGTAAAGTGAAAAATGCATTCTTTATTATGGTAATTATTTGAAAAAAAGATATATATTATTTTTATAATTTACGATATGGACTGAAAGGAGAATTTTAGTATGAAACCAAATACAGAACAGTTAAAACTGATTGATGCGCAGATTAAGCGCCTCATTAAGACAGACAGTTATTACGGAAAAATGTACAGAGAACTTGGAATTGACAAGGTTGAGTCTTTTGAAGATTTTAAAAAGATTCCATTTTCAAGTAAGGAGGATTTGAGAAATGCTTATCCACTTGGAATTCAGGCAGTTCCTGATGAAGAAGTTGTAAGAATTCATTCATCGTCAGGTACAACAGGAAAACCGGTTATTATTCCTTACACAAAGAAGGATGTTGAAGACTGGGCTACAATGTTTGCAAGATGCTATGAGATGGCAGGTATTACAAAGAATGACAGAATTCATATTACTCCGGGATATGGTCTTTGGACCGCCGGTATCGGATTTCAGGCAGGTTGTGAAAAATTAGGTGCTATGGCAATTCCTATGGGACCGGGTAATACAGAGAAACAGTTACAGATGATGCAGGATTTAGGTTCCACTGTATTGACAGCAACATCTTCTTATGCACTTTTACTTGCTGAGGAAATCAATAAGAGAGGACTCAAGGACAAGATTAAACTTAAAAAAGGTGTAATCGGTTCAGAGAGATGGAGTGAGAAAAAACGTGAGTATATCGCAAATGAACTTGGAATCGAACTTTATGATATCTATGGACTGACAGAAATTTATGGACCTGGAATTGGCGTAAATTGTGATAAGAATGAAGGAATTCATTATTGGGATGATTATCTTTACATTGAAATAATTGATCCTAAGACAGGAGAGCAGGTTGAAGACGGTGAAGAGGGAGAAATTGTTATCACAACAATGGTAAAAGAAGGCGCACCTCTCATCAGATTCAGAACACATGATATTTCAAGAATTATTCCTAAGAAATGTTCATGTGGAAGTGAATTTCCAATGCTTGATATTATCAAGGGAAGAAGTGACGACATGTTCAAAGTACACGGCGTAAACATGTTCCCAAGTCAGGTAGAAGAACTTCTTCAGAAATTTGACGGCGTACTCAGCGAGTACAGCATCAATATTGCTCATGATGAGACAAAGAACAAAGACGTAATGCTTCTTACAGTAGAGGCAGAAGGTAGAGTAGATTTCGAACAGACAGCAAAAGAAATCAGAGATATGTTCAAAGCGATAATCGGAGTTACTCCAAAGGTAACAGTAGTGCCAATCAATACACTTCCAAGAAGTGAGAAGAAGACACAGAGAGTAATCGATCACAGAGAACAGTAGAGAAAAGCATGATATTATAGAAAAGTCAGGTAATCTGGAATAATTAAGGTAATCCAGGTAACTTGGAACTATTAAGATGATCCAGGTAATCTGGAATAATATATATTTGAGATTATCTAGAATAATATTGAAAATCGAGATATTCTAGAATAATGGTAAAGGAAAAAGTTCAATAACGAACAATAAAAATAAGATGTGTACCTCCTAGATACGAAAAATGGTGTTTGGGAGGTACATTTTTGTGCGAAAAGAAGAGTTATGTTAACAATAATTAAAGGGTATTTACCTACTAAACGTTAAAAACTTGATTTAGTAGGTCATAATCATGTGAAAAAGGAATGTGTTATGTTAACAAATTAAAAAAATATATACCGCCCAAACTCTAAAAAAGCCATATGAGTGGTAGTGATTGTTTGAAAAAATGAAAAAGAGTTAACATAATTGAAAAATGAAATACCGCCCAAACACTAAAAAGGCCATATGAGCGGTAGTGATTGTTTGAAAAAATGAAAAAGAGTTAACATAATTGAAAAATGAAATACCGCCCGAACACTAAAAAGGCCATATGAGCGGTAGTAATTGTTTTAAAAGATAAAAATAGTCAACATAATTAAAAAACAGAATAACTCCATTTATTAAAGTATATGCTTTTTTATTTATTAAAGTATATTCTTTTTTGTTTACTAATGTATTTGCTTATTTATTCCAACTACAATGTAAAAATTACTCTGATGGACATGATATTTCAACCATTTTCTCGATCATATGATGGAGTAAATCGACAGGTTTTGTTTCGGCAGCCTTGTAATATACTTCCTTACCCTCTCTGCGGCTTACAATCAAACCACTCGATTTTAGGGATTTTAAATGATGCGATACAGCAGGACTACTCATATCTACCATTGCTGAAATATTTGTTACACATTCTTCGCAGTGGCATAACAACCAGAAAATTCTGATTCGGCTGCTGTCGCTCAACTGTTTGAATATTGTTGAAATTGTTTCGAAGTCCTCAACCTTTGGCATATGATCAAAATTGTGCTCCATATGTTGTCCGTGATTGTGAGGTAAATGTTTATCTGACATAAATTATCTCCTTGATTATTATTAAGTATAAATTTAATTCTCATGGAGTGTATATCAGATGTGAGATTGGACTCCCACTGATACTATCTTGCTGCTCACCACTTAGCTCATACGCGCTTGAAGCGGGAGCTGTATCACATCTTAGCTCATACGCGCTTGAAGCGGGAGTTGTATCACATCTTATATAACTAACTCATTATGATAGTATAACACAGTTAATTATAATTAATCTATAAAAAAAGTGAATGAGAAAAATAGTATTTTTGATTGAATGAAATATCCAAATGTAATAAAATATAGAGTAAGAGATATTGAGATTGGATTTATTAAGATATAGTTAAAAATGGATGTCTTTAAATGTAAAAAAAGATAATGTCAAATAACTAAAAAATGGAGGTATTGTTTATGAAAACAAAAAAACTAATAGCAGGACTATGTTCCTGTGCATTACTCGTTTCAGGGACTAATATAGCACCGACAAGTACGGTAGAGGCTGATTCTGTCTGGCTACCATTCGCTCTTGAAGCACCAAAGGATGTAGTGCTTGACTGGTTACAGGGGGGCGATTCGCCTACAACCATGCAAGTAGGATACAATATGTCTGAAGAGATGTGCAATTTTATGAAATTAAAGAGAGATGATTATGATTCATATAAAGATGTTATCGGGCAGCAAAAATATGATTCGGTCGATATATTTGCACAGATTGACTGGGCGATTGATGATCCTGAAAATGGATGGCATTACAATGATTTCTGGGATACCATGGGATATGAAGTCACAGGTGCGTATAGAGTTGGATGCTGGGACGTTATGCAAAGTAGTCCATCAGGAGATACGACGACTACTGAATGGATTATGAGAAGCGGTGGCTATGGTGATATAAATGACATCACAAATCAATATTGGTATGGCGATAATGAGAATCCGGGTCTGAAGAATCAGTTGAAAGAGGGACAGTATAATATAGTGAATGGTGAAGATTCGTCATATATTACAATTGATTACAAAGAGCATACTGTATATGTAAGAGTGCGTTACGGTGTGGAAATCGGTGATATGAATAATGGATATAGTTACACATTCTCGGATTGGTCAAATGTTGCTTCATACGGAAAAAACGGTAACGGATTTATACCATACACAGAGAGTACCATTCCGACACCGGATCCATATGATCTTCGTATTACAGATAAGTATTTTAACAATAATCCGATAGCAGGAGTGAAAATAAAAGTATCTGATGAATTGGCATCTCAGGTAACACAAATTGTTGCAAGAGGTGGTGCAATGTTTCTTGAAGTTGAAATGAGAGCACAGGGTACGGATAAATGGAGATTCATTGCCGGAGATAGGAATGTATCGCCAAGTGAACTTGAGCAGCCATTGAGTTATCTTGTAGATGAGGGACAGATGATTCCTGCAGGTTCAACATTAGAATTTAGATGCAGATTTTTCTGCTCGCAATATCCATCTTATGGAGTGGAAGCTCTTCCGGATTTGTATTCGTCATATTCAAAAACACTCACAGTGACGACTCCTGTTCAGATAGGTTCCGGCAAGAGTGTTTATGACCAAACACCTGCTAATCCGTCAACAGAAAAGCCAACAACAGCACCGGGTTCAGGAGATTCCGGAAATAAATCAACTATCAATTCAAACGGTGATAACAAGCAGGTGGACAATGCCCCTATTTATTCAGCATTAACAGGTGCTACAAATACACAGGTTGATAATTTTGTTGCTGCGCTTTCAAACGACAATGATCCAAAAGGAACATCTTTTGATTATCTGTTTGGAAGACAGAAGAAGTCAACAAAAAATGCAATCACACTTACATGGAAGAAACCTGCAAAAGCTTCTTATTTTGTTATCTACGGAACAAAATGTGGAAAGAAGAACCGTTATGTGAAAATTGGAAGTGCAACATCAACTTCTTTTACACAGTCAGGTTTGAAGAAAGGTACATACTATAAGTTCCTTATAGGTGCATTCGATTCTAATAACAAATTACTTGGAATGTCAAATACAATCCATATTGCAACAAAGGGTGGTAAATATGGAAACTTCAAATCAGTAACAACAGCTGCTAAGAAAAACAAAGTTACATTAGATAAGAAGGGTAAAATATTCAAACTAAAAGGAAAAGGAATTGTTGAGTCAAAGAAACTGAAAGTACCTGTACACAGAACTGTTAGATATCTTTCAACAAATAAAAAGATTGCAACAGTAGATACATCAGGAAAAGTAACTGCAAAGAAAAAAGGAAAATGTACAATAATTGTATATGCCCAAAATGGAGCGTTCAAGAAGATAACGGTAACAGTCAAAAAATAAAAAAGAGAATATAACTTAAGTGAGTTATACAAAAACAGTTGTATAAGTGAATGGGAATCATATCATTTATGCAACTGTTTTTTTGCTGGGACAAAAATCTGCTTAGAAAATATCGACAAAAATCTGCTTAGAAAATATCGACAAAAATCTGTTTAGAAAATATCGATAAAAATCTATTGATTATTTCTAAGTGAAAGTGTATAATACAATTAAACAATTAAACAACCGTTTAATTGTTGCAAGCGCATACAAGGCACTTGTTGATAGAAATACTTATTTAATAATCATGACCAAAGAACAGAATAACAAAAATTAAGAAGTAAGTATTAATTTTATAAAAATGTAGAATTAAGAGATAATGGAGGATTAAATCATGAAGAAATCGTACAAAATTGAAGTGGACTGTGCAAACTGTGCAAACAAGATGGAGGAGGCTACAAAGAAGACAGCAGGAGTTGCTGATTGTGTAGTTAATTTCATGACTCAGAAGATGAAAGTTGAGTTTGAAGAAGGAGCAGATGTTGATTCTGTTATGAAAGAGGTTCTTAAGAATTGTAAAAAGGTCGAGGACGACTGTGAAATATATTTTTAATTAAGAAGTAGATGTTCCCACCTCTAAACAAAGTGAAGGTGGGGTGATAAAAGTTACTATTAAATATACTGCCGGAGGTGCGTATGAACAAAAAGCAAAAGAAATTATTAACTAGAATTATTATATCCGCGATGTTAATGATTGGACTCTACTTTATGCCTGTTAAAGGGTTGGTTAGGTTTTTACTGTACCTGATACCATATTTTGTTATAGGATATGATATTTTAAAGAAGGCATTTAAGGGCATTGTAAACAGGCAGATTTTTGATGAGAATTTTTTGATGGCGGTAGCAACGATTGGGGCCATGGCTATTGCCGTGTATGAAGACGGTGATTACACGGAAGCTATTGCGGTTATGTTGTTTTATCAGATAGGCGAGTTTTTCCAAAGTTATGCTGTCGGAAAGAGCCGAAAGAATATATCTGCATTGATGGATATCAGACCTGATTATGCAAATGTGGAAACAGAAGGTCAGATTGAACAGGTCGATCCTGACGAGGTGGAAGTTGGAACGGTTATTATTGTTAATCCGGGAGAGAAAATTCCAATTGACGGAGTTGTAGTCGAGGGACAATCCAGTGTTGATACAAGTGCGCTCACGGGCGAAAGTGTTCCAAGAGATATCGAAAAGGGAGAAGAAGTCATAAGTGGATGCATTAATCTGTCAGGAGTGCTCAAAGTCAAGACAACAAAGGAGTTTGAAGAGTCTACAGTTTCTAAGGTGTTGGAACTGGTGGAAGATTCGAGTTCGAGAAAGTCTAAGTCTGAAAACTTCATTTCAAAGTTTGCAAAGTATTATACTCCGGCGGTTTGTTACAGTGCGTTAGCATTAGCTGTATTACCTCCTATTTTTATATTGATTGTTCTTGGGGGCAATCCTATGTGGGGTTCATGGATTTACAGAGCTCTTACATTTTTGGTAATCAGTTGCCCTTGTGCATTGGTTATCAGCATTCCGCTCAGCTTCTTTGCAGGGATTGGAGGAGCAAGCCACGCAGGAGTTTTGGTTAAGGGATCTAACTATTTAGAGGCATTGGCGAAAACTAAGTATATTGTTTTTGACAAGACTGGAACTTTGACACATGGAGTGTTTGAGGTCGCGGGAGTTCATCATAATAAAAAAGAAGATGAACTGATTTTGGAGTATGCCGCGCTGGCTGAGAGTGCATCATCACATCCAATCAGCAAGAGTATTAGAAGGGCTTACGGGAAGAAAATTGATTTATCGAGAGTTAAGGATATAAAGGAAATAAGCGGAAACGGAGTTACAGCGACTATTGATGGAAAGCAGGTGGCTGTGGGAAATGATAAACTCATGAAAAGCATTGATGCAGATTATATTCCGTGCCACAGTGTTGGAACAATTATACATATTGCTATTGACGGAATATATGAAGGGCATATAATAATATCAGACATCATTAAATCTACATCAAAAGATGCAATTAGCAAAATGAAGGCTATGGGAATCAAACAGACAACAATGCTTACAGGTGATGCAAAAGCAGTTGCTAAGAATGTTGCTGAGGAAATTGGAGTTGATAGTTATTACGGCGAACTGTTACCGGCAGATAAGGTTGAAAAGATTGAGGAGATTCTTTCAGCCAAGGGTGCAAAAGAAATTGTTGCTTTTGTAGGTGACGGTATAAACGATGCTCCGGTTTTGTCCAGAGCAGATATTGGTATTGCTATGGGTGCCATGGGATCTGATGCTGCGATAGAGGCGGCAGACATTGTTCTTATGGATGACAATCCAATGAAGATAGTGAAGGCTATCAATATTTCAAAGAAATGTCTTCGAATTGTATATGAGAATATTGGATTTGCGCTCTTTGTAAAGTTCGCATGTCTTATACTGGGAGCATTCGGTATTGCAAACATGTGGTTAGCCATATTTGCGGATGTAGGTGTTATGATTATCGCAGTATTAAATGCAATAAGAGCCTTGTTTGTAGAAAAACTCTAATCAAAAGAGCAGAGAAATAATTCATGAAGCAATGAACAGAAAAATGCTTGCATAGTAATTATTCATGGAACAATGAACAGAAAAATGCTTGCATAATAATTATTCATGGAGCAATTAAAAATAAGAAAGGAATGCAGTTATGTTTTTAATAGGAAGGAATGATCCATGCTGGTGTGGAAGTGGTAAGAAGTATAAGCAGTGCCATTTGGCATTTGATGAAAAACTCAAGCAGTTCAAGAGAGAAGGATATATAGTTCCAAAGAAAAAGATTATCAAAACTCCGGCACAGATTGAAGCGATTAAAGAAAGTGCAAAAATAAATATAGCAGTTCTTGATTATGTGGCAGAACACATCAAAGAGGGCGTTTCAACAGAAGATATCAATACATGGGTTCATGAAGAAACTATAAGACAGGGTGCAACTCCGGCAACCCTTGGATATCAGGGATATCCAAAGTCAGTGTGTACATCAGTAAATGATGAAGTGTGTCACGGAATTCCAGATGAGAATATAATATTAAAAGATGGAGATATCATAAATGTAGACTGCTCGACTATATATAACGGTTATTTTTCCGATTCTTCAAGAATGTTTTGCATAGGAAATGTATCTGATGAGAAAAAGAAACTTGTTGAAGATGTAAAGAAGAGTATTGAACTTGGATTGGAGCAGGTAAAACCTTGGACCACAATTGGTAATATTGGTCAGGCAATCAATGATTTTGCAACAGAACAGGGATATTCAGTTGTCCGAGAAATCGGCGGACACGGTGTCGGACTTGAGTTTCATGAGGATCCATGGGTTGGCTATGTTACAAAGCGTGATACCGGAATGCTTATGGTACCGGGAATGATGTTTACAATAGAGCCAATGATTAATATGGGAAGACCTGAAATTTATCAGGATGCTGATAACGGTTGGACTATATATACTGAGGATGGCTCTCCTTCTGCACAGTGGGAAGTTCAGGTGCTTGTAACAGAAGACGGATATGAGATTATATCTTATTAACGGATTTGAACTGGCATTGCTGAAAGACTGAATAATTACAATTAGCTGAATTAACAGTGAAAAGATAAAAAGTGAATCAAATCAACTTAATTATTGGCGAAAAGTAGAAAAAAAGTGGCGAAAAACAACGAAAAATGGTGAGAAATCTTTATAATTATAAAAATACCAAAAATATTCGAAAAAACACACTTTTTTCATAATTAATCTGTATTATTACATACTAAAGAGAAAACAATCACATTTTGTTAATCTTTTGTTAATAATTTATTTACAATTGAACATGACGAAACACTTGTAATCAAAGCTTGAATATGTCAGAAAGGAGTATAGATGGCAGAGTTAGTTGTGTATTTTTCAAGAGCTGACGAAAACTATTTTGGGGGAGACATACGTAGCGTAGGTGTGGGTAATACAGAAAAAATCGCATCAATGATTGAGGAAGTAACTGGTGCAGACAGTTTCAAAATTGAGCCAAGCAATCCTTATTCACAGAATTATTATGAATGTGTAGAGGAAGCTAAGGCTGATTTGCAGAACGATGCACGTCCGGATATCAAAGGATATTTGGATAATATAGAAGATTATAATACTGTTTATATCGGATATCCAAATTACTGCGGAACAATGCCGATGCATGTATTTACTTTCTTGGAGCATTACAATTTTTCAGGAAAGAATATCAAACCGTTTTGTACCCATGAGGGTGACGGGTTTGGACAGAGTGTAGACGATATTAAGAGAATCTGTCCGGGAGCTGTTGTTGAGAGAGGGCTTGCTATAAAAGGAGACGCTATCGGAACAGCAAAAAAAGCAATTGAAAACTGGGTATAAACAGTTTATTGTCAGTTGAGAAACTATATAAGAAGTCGAGTGAATATAATTTTTTTCGCCGACACAATTGGATGATAAAATGATATGAGGGCTGTTGCATTAACAAAAGGTTAGTGCGGCGGCTTTTCTTTTTGTATTGAACTATTCTTTTTGTGTAACTATTCAGCTTTTCAGCAATGCCAGCTCGAATCCGCAGATCTGCTTAGCTTTCGTGATTTTCATCCTTCGGATATCAAATCACTTTCGCTCGCGACAAAAAAAAGTTTTGTCGCGTATCTCGCTGATTTGGGTTCCCCAAATACATAAAAGAATAGTTACATTTAAATAACAAAAAACGCCCAAAATAGAAAAATAAAATAAAAAATAAAAAATAAAAAAATCAAAAAAAAGTGTTGACAGATGTTGTTTGAGGTGTTAATATATCAGAGTTGCTGCTGAACAAGACAGCAGAACAACACAGGAACATTGATAATTAAACAGCAACCATCCCTGAAAATTTCAAGAATAAATTTTCAGCGAACATCATCGAAAGATGATTTTCCAAAACAGTAATTGATGGAAGAATGGCTAACGTCATTCTGAAATGGATTAAA
>JAILRH010000256.1 GCA_024698345.1 Lachnospiraceae bacterium
TTGATGAAAACTCCCTCAGCTTGTGCTAAAAATCGAGGAACTGAAATCCTCGATTTTTAACTTCGAATCATTCTTCTTTTATCAGAATCCTTCTAAGCATGTCTCAATTGTTATTTCGAAATCCATTCATATAATTGCTCACCTTGTTATTTTTGAAAGCATCTGTAATCCACATTTCACAAAATATACGATTTATGAAACGTAAACTACAGCAGTTTTGCGGTTACCATAAAATTTAGTTATGTAAACAAAGGGCTTATGTCCAACCACCGTCAACTGTGATTATCTGACCGGTCATATAAGAATTGGCATTTGCCAGGGAGAATACAGCTTCTGCAATTTCATCAGGTGTACCAATACGACCTGCAGGAATCTCATCACATATTTCAGACAAGTCTTCATCAGAGAGATGAGAGTTCATATCTGTGTTAATGATTCCACATGAAATGGCATTTACCTGAATATTAGAAGGAGCAAGTTCTCTTGCAAGTGCTTTGGTAAAGGAATTAATCGCACCCTTTGTTGCTGAGTATGCGCATTCATAGGATGCCCCGATGTTTCCCCAAACAGATGAAATATTGATAATCTTTCCGGAATGCTTAGTTAACATAACTGGAATGATTTCCTTACAAAGAGATATTACTGAGGTTACATTGCTGTTCCAAAGTCTGTCCCAGTCCTCTTTTGAAATATCCTGATGTAATCCCGTAACAGATATTCCGGCATTATTAACAAGTACATCTATTGAATTTCCTGTATCAGAAAGAATATTATCAATAAGATTTTTGGCTGAATCAAAATCAGCGTGATCGCATATATAGTATTTGAATGAACCGCCAAAGGATGAGATATCCTTTGCCAAATCAATCATCAAATCTTCTCTATTGTGACATGTAGCGATGACATGATAATTATTTTTTGCAAAATATAAGGCTGTTGCGCGTCCTATCCCGCGGGAAGCACCGGTTACAAGAACAGTTTTCTTCATTATAATAATACCTTTCCCTAGTAAAAAAATATTAGCAAGTATATAATTATTAACTAATAAACAAACAATGGATACTAAGTATCTGTTACCGAATAAAAAACATTAGTTAATAAGCAAATGCTAACAATAGAATACCATAGTAAATCTTTTGTTGCCACCATTATCATAATTATGTTAACAGAAAAAACACAATTGATTTACATAAAAAGGTCTTCTTGCAATTGACAAAGCAAACTCAACTTGCTATAATACGTTTGTAATAATTTTGTAATAATTATACAACCCCACGATTTTAGGAGGTTTGAGCATAAAATCAGTACATTTCATGATGCATTTTATCCTCAGACATAATATATAGAGAATTTAATAAAAATGGAGGTACATATGAAACAGAGTTCTTTAAAAGTACTTACTCTTGGATTAGCAGTTGGAGCAATTGCTCTTGTATGTGGTGGACAGATTAAGGCAGAGACACTTGACACAGAGATACCTTGTGCGGGAATTTCAGTCGCACTTAATAATTATATAGATACAGTTGAAAATCCGGAAACACAGATAGTTGAGCTTTTGCCAACTAAGGTTGCAGCGGAGAATCCTGCAAGACAGGAGATATTCAACAATATGGCGATTGCCTTTGTTGATAATTATGTTAATATCAGAAAGAAACCATCTACAGAGAGTAAGATTGTAGGAAAGATTTACAGTAACTGTGCAGCTACAATCCTCGAGGAGACATCGGATGGATGGTACAAGATAGAATCAGGAAATGTTAAGGGATATATCAAGTCAGAGTATTTCCTTACAGGACTTGATGCAGAAGAATATGCCATTGATAATGGCTATGTGTTGGCGCAGATTAAGGAGGCAGGACTTAGAGTTAGAGAAAAAGCAAGTACTGAGGCTCCTATCATTGTAAATGTTTATGAGAATGAATATTACGCAGTAAAGAAATATAAAAAGAACGGTGAGTGGTGTAAGTTAGCAATTGATGAAGGCGAGAACGGCTGGGTTTCAGCTCAGTATGTAAGCATGTCAGTTAACATGGATGAGGCACTCACATTAAAAGAAGAAAAAGCAATGCTCAAAGCTAAGGCAGAGAGAGAAGAGCAGGAAAGACTCGCTGAGCAGCAGAGACTTGCTGACGAAGCGGCAGCAGCAGAGGCTGCAGCAGCTGCAGCGGCAGCTAGCCAGTCAAACAGTAACACAAACAGTAACATTACAAATCATTCATACAGTGCACCAAGTAACAGTACATCATCAAGTTCAAGCAGTTCAACGCAGAGTGCACCTAAAAAAGAAGTTGTTAATACAGCACCACAGAGTAGTGCGGGTGCAGGAAAGGCAGCAGATGTTGTTGCGTATGCTAAGCAGTTCCTTGGAAATCCATATGTATTTGGTGGATCAAGTTTGACACATGGTACAGACTGTTCAGGATTTACAATGTCAGTATATGCTCACTTTGGATATTCACTTAACAGATCATCATATACTCAGGTATATAATGGTACAGCTGTAGATTTAGGAAGTGTTAAGCCTGGAGATCTTATCTTCTATAAGAATGGCGGAAGCAGAATCAGTCACGTTGCAATGTACATTGGTGGTGGACAGATTATTCATGCTTCAACAGAAAAGACAGGAATTATAATCGGAAGCATGTATCATCAGACTCCATGCGCGGCAAGAAGAATTATAAACTAATATATAAATTCAGAAAAAGATTTGTTACCTTTGGGCAGCAAATCTTTTTTTGTTATCCACGACGAGCCAAGTGAAAATCTGTGCTTGCACAGAGATTTACATTTGGCGACCGTGTAATCACTGAGAAGTAGCGAAGCGGATTCGAAGTGATTATGCGGCAAGTGGATAGGTTATCCACGACGAGCCAAGTGAAAATCGCACCCACTTGAAAAAATGACAATTTTTGTGCTGCATGTACATTTTTTTAGGAGTGAAAATATAGTGAAAATATCCAATTTTTCCTTATTTTTATTGAAGTGAGACAAAACGTACGTTTGTGCTTGACATGACATAAAACGACAAGAAAATATGTGGACAATGTGGATAAGTCGGGTTATAACTAGTATTTAAAAGCAAAAATATATTGAAAAAATAGTGGATAACTCGATATAAACGTTTTTTTGTGGAAAAACAATGAAACTATAATTGTGTTGTTTTTTTGTGCACAATATACAAAAAACTGTTTTGAAGCTATGGACAGTTTTTGAAAAAAAGATTGTCATAATTTCCGGTAAAAAAATAGAATAAAAGATTTTATTTTTGTAGATAAAAAATGGTCACTGTGGTATAATTTCTTTATAACAAACAGAAAGGAAGTGGTACTATGAAATATATCATTTCAGGACACAACATTGACGTTACAGAGGGTATCAGATCGGCAGTCGAGGCAAAGCTCGGAAAACTCGACAAGTACTTCACGAGAGACACGGAGATAACGGTTACTCTCAGCGTCGAAAAAGACAGACATAAGATAGAAGTAACCATTCCGGTTAAGGGAAGTATCATCAGAGCGGAAGAAGTAAGTACAGATATGTATGCTTCAATTGATTTAGTTGAGGAAACAATTGAACGTTCGCTCAGAAGATACAGAAAGAAACTTATCGACAGACAGCAGGCAGCAGCCAGAGATAGTTTTACTGAAGAGTACATCGAGGAAGATTACGACGATGAAGATACAGTAAAGATCGTTAAGAGTAAGAGATTCGGAATCAAACCTATGGATCCTGAAGAGGCTTGCGTTGAGATGGAGCTGTTAGGTCACAATTTCTTCGTTTTCCTTAACTCTGAGACAGATGAAGTTAATGTAGTCTATAAGCGTAAAGGAGGAGCATTCGGGCTTATAGAACCTGAATTAGATTAATAATAATCGCGATTAATACAAGCGCCACACTTTTATAGTGTGGCGCTTGATTTGATTACATAACGAGAAAATAAAAATTGTTCAATAAAAAATCAAGTACTTAATTACTGAAATTTTGACAAAAATTGTATGAATGTAACAAGTTACGTTGAACGTTTTACTAATATATTACCAAACTTTCCAAATCCGGATAAAAATACTTTTCTTCTATAGAAAAAACAAATAGAAGATTTTATAATTTATTGCAGTATTAATTGAGAGGGAAAAATGAATAATGGAGGTTTGGTTTTATGAAATCAAAAAAAGGTATTGTAAAGAGAGTTAGTTGCGTGATGGCACTTTTGCTGGCATTTCAAAGTGGCGGACAGGTGGAAAGTTTCGCAGCTGATATCAACAACATCACAGAACCTGTTTATAAGGTTCAAAAAAATGCAGAGGGAAATGACGTGTTTGTTTATGCGTACAATGTAATGGATTTTGGAGCGGACAATACGGGAAATAATGACAACACACAGATTTTCCAAAAACTTATCGACAAAACATCTGATATGGGAGGGGGAATAATCTATATTCCTTCGGGAATGTACAAAGTGACCGGCTCATTGAGGATTAAGAAAGGTGTAACTTTGTATGGTGACTGGAAAGAACCTAAAAAGGGACAGAATCTTCCGGAAGGAACAGTGTTGATGGCTTATGTGGGAAGAAACCGGGATGAAGAGGGAACACCTTTTATGGAAACAGAAGTTGAGGTTGGGATAACAAATCTGACAATCTGGTATCCTGAACAGCAGCCGGACAATATTGTTCAGTATTCTCCAACAATCAGATTGGGATGTGACTGGTATTTTGGAAATGAATACGCAAATGTAAAAAATGTAACCTTAGTAAACTCATATATTGGAATATGGTGGAACCGACATAACGGAGGTGCTTCACCGGTTATTAACGGAGTGTACGGAACACCTCTTTATAAAGGAATCGAGATAGACTGTATAGCTGATGTGGGAAGAATTGAGAATGCTCATTTTTCACCGAGCTATTGGGCAGATTCTGATTACAACCAGGTTTCAAATAAGAAAGAAAATATTAAAAACTGGTTGTACGAAAATGCAATTGGTATTGTGATGAGGAGAAATGATTGGTCTTACACATGCTATGTTGATGTGGAAGGATATAATGTCGGATACTGTACCAGACTTTCAAGTGAAGGTAACGGGGCAACTCCGAATGGACATCATTACAAATTCAAACTTACGGATTGTAAGACAGGAATCAAATTTGAAACATCAAATTATGTTGGAATTTTGTTTGATGATATTAACTGTTACAAGTGCGAGACCGGAGTTAGAGTTGAGGGGAATACAACTGATACAATCCAGTTTGCAAACAGTAAATTTACCTGCACTAAGTATGCAATTAATATAGACAAGACTTCTTCAACAAAATTTATGCTGTATGATTCACAGATTAATGCCGGAGTTGTATATGCAGAAGGAGGAACACTTGCTGCAAGTTCTAATGCATTCAATAACAAGCAGCCGCAGATAGTTGTGGGGAATCTTGGAAGAATGTCACTTAGCGGTAATTCATTTAAAAATGAAAAACAGGTGATAAACAATTCAATATACAATTCTAATGACTCCAATGCAGATTTTGAATCTGAAAAAGTACCGGTTTTTGATGATGACAAAGCAAAATTCAAGAGCCATATGCCAAAGAAAACAGATTTGTTTATAGTTACAAAGGCTCCATATAATGCTGACAACAGCAAGAATCATGGTGGCGGAAATGACTGCACTCAGGCTATTCAAAATGCATTAAATGACGCAAAAAATAATGGCGGCGGAATTGTGTTTATGCCGGCAGGCCATTACAGAGTAAATGGAAGTATCATAATTCCGGAAGGAGTAGAACTTAGAGGGGCAACAGATCTTAGTACAGTGCCACATGGTTCCGGTGCAATCATTGAAGCTTATGGCAATAGGAATAATCCGTCCGGAGCACCACTTATAAAAATAGCGGCAAATGCCGGAATCAGAGGTGTGATATTTAACTATCCGGAGCAGACATTCAATTTGAATGATAATGGAGAATTCAGGCCTGTGGATTATCCTGCGACAATGCAGGGTCTTGGAGAAAATGTATACGTTATCAATGTTGGTATAAGAGCGGCAACATGGGGAATTGATTTTGACACATACAGATGTGATAACCATTATGTTGATTTCCTTGCAGGGCATATAAATAAATGTTGTGTGAAAGTAGGAAATAATTCCAAAAACGGTATAATAAACAATCTGATGTTCAATACAATTATTTACGCATGCGGTAGAGAGTATCCGAAATTCGGAGGTTTCCCAAACAGCCCTGACACGCCAAACGGTCAGAGTAATTCTGCAGTATATGACCAGCAGTTAAGAGATTTGGAATTTCTTGTTGTGGGAGATACAAAGAATGAAACATTATACAATTGTTTCCCGTACGGAGCATTTATTGGAATTAAATTTATAAATGAGGGAAACGGCGGTGCGGATGACTTCCTTTCAATGGGACTTGGAATTGACGGTTCCAGAAAATCCGTTTATTTCGAAAAAGGACTTACTGGAAAACTCTCTTTCATAAATAATCAGATTGTATCATTGAATAATGATCAGCCAATAACAAGATATTTTGAGGCAGAGAGTAATTCGAATTTTAAGGCTGATTTTTATAACACAGATCTTTGGGGATATCCTGAAAAATCAGTAGTTATGGGAGAGAACAGTGGTGACTTAAACCTGTACATTGCAAATTTCCAGATGAGAGGATACAATGTTGCATTTGATGTTAAGAATGGAAGTGATTTAAAACTCATTAATTCAAGTGCAAATAATAATGGACAGTTCTCAACGAACAGCAACAATTTGACAGTTATTAATTCGGTGATGGATTATACTGCATCAGAAGGAAATAATTTTAAACAAAATATCAACAATCTTTCAACGGGAGTTTCGGTGAATGGAAACAGTGGTGCTATGAGTCAGCTTGACAGAAGTGGATGGAGTGCATCTTCAAATGTAAATAATCACATGGCAAATCTCTCAATTGACGGAAATTTAGAAAGTCAGTGGAATTCGCTTTGGCAGGCACCGGGACAATGGTATCAGCTAGACATGGGAAGAGAGATGGAATTTGATACTATAATAACTACGCTGGGACACACCAATGATTCTCCGGGAATTTATAAAGTTCTCTTGTCAAAAGACGGAAATAACTGGGAGACAGTTGATGAAGGTGAAAACCAGAGCGTATATACTTTTGACAAAAAGAGGGCAAGGTACATAAGAATTGAACAAAGCAGCAGTGCAGGAAAGTACTGGGCAATTTTTGAAATTTATGTCCTCAATAGTACAAATTATGTTGCAAATCAGGAAATAATTGAGGATGAAACGGTTGTAAATGACAATCTGAAGATAGAAGGAATTCAAATAAGTTACACGCTGAAGGGATTAAGAGCTATATCGTCAATTGAGCAAACAATAAATAATAAGAAAGTCGTTGAATCAGGCAATATTTACGGTCTCGGTTCAGAGGGAGTAAAAGAAGATGACCTTGTATTGAATTCATCTGATAATAATGTGGCTTCGTTTAAAAATACTAATATCGGGTTGCTCCAAAACTATCAAAAAGAATCGGCGACCGCTAATTACTATGCTATGACAATGCTTGATAACGGGACAACGGCAGCAGCATATAACTGTGAATATATAGTTAGACCTTATGTGATTTTAGAAGACGGAGAGGTTGTTTACGGAGAATCTTGTGAGTATACAATATACCGGGTGGCAAAATTTCTCTATGACAATTATCTTATGAACAATAAGAATGGCCATGATTATTTGTACAACGATATTTTAAAAGTTGTTGACAGAAATTACATAGAGATTCCATTTGATTATAGAAATATACTTGTAAAACCTAATATGTAAAAATACACAATACGCAATACAGAAAATGTGTTGCGTATTGTCTTTTTTATAAAAATGAACGTGATAGTTATTGAATGAAAATGATTTAAGTGTTACAATACCTTTTATGTATGTGTTTTACATACTGTAATATAAAACAGAGATGAATGCATATACGATTACTTTTTATGGGAATATTGAAAAAATAGGAGTATATAATGAGCGTTTTAAGTAAAGTAATTGGAACACACAGTGAGAGAGAAATAAAGAGAATCACACCAATTGTTGATAAGATTGAATCGTACAGAGATTCAATGATGGCTCTTTCAGATGAACAGTTAAGAGCAAAAACAACAGAATTCAAGGATAGACTTGAAAAGGGAGAGACATTGGATGATATCCTTCCTGAAGCATATGCTGTTGTCAGAGATGCTGCAAGAAGAGTATTAAATACAGAACATTACAGAGTTCAGCTTATGGGTGGTATTATTCTTCATCAGGGACGTATAGCAGAAATGAAGACTGGTGAAGGTAAGACACAGACTTGTTTGTTGCCGGCATACCTTAACGCATTGACAGGAAAAGGTGTACATATCGTAACAGTTAATGAATACCTTGCACACAGAGATGCTACCTGGATGGGACAGGTTCACGAATTCTTGGGGCTTACAGTCGGATGCGTACTTAATGATATGGATCATGATGCAAAACAGGAAGCATACAACTGTGATATCACATATATTACAAATAACGAACTTGGTTTTGATTACCTTAGAGACAACATGGTTGTTTACAAAGAACAGCTTGTACAGAGAGGTCTTAACTACTGTATCATCGATGAGGTTGACTCGGTTCTTATTGATGAGGCAAGAACACCTCTTATTATTTCAGGTCAGAGTGGCAAGTCAACAAAGCTTTATGAAGCATGTGATATACTTGCAAGACAGATGCAGAGAGGTACTGCCAGCGCAGAACTTAGTAAGATGGATGCCATTATGGGTGTTGACATAGAAGAGGATGGAGATTTCCTTGTAAATGAGAAAGACAAGATTATCAATCTTACAGCAGACGGTATTAAGAAGATTGAAAAATTCTTCCATATTGACAACTATGCCGACGCGGAGAATTTAGAATTACAGCACAATATGATTCTTGCACTTAGAGCTCATAACCTTATGTTCAAGGATCAGGATTATGTAGTGAAGGATGATGAAGTTCTCATAGTAGATGAATTTACAGGACGTATCATGCCGGGTAGAAGATATTCCGATGGACTTCATCAGGCAATAGAAGCAAAAGAGCATGTTAAGGTTAAGAGAGAGAGCAAGACTCTTGCAACTATCACATTCCAGAACTTCTTCAACAAATATACGAAGAAAGCAGGTATGACAGGTACAGCTCTTACAGAAGAAAAAGAATTCAGAGATATCTACAGTATGGACGTTGTAGAGGTTCCTACAAACAGACCAATCCAGAGAATAGATCATGATGATGCCGTATTAAAGACAAGAAAAGAAAAATACTACGTAGTAATACAGGAAATCATCAAGGCTCATGCAAAAGGACAGCCTGTACTTGTTGGTACTATCAATATTGATGCCTCTGAAGAAATAAGCAAATTATTGAAAAAAGAAGGCATTCCTCACAATGTCTTGAATGCAAAATATCATGAGCAGGAAGCTGAGATTGTTGCACAGGCAGGTGTTCACGGTGCCGTAACAATCGCAACAAACATGGCTGGTCGTGGTACTGATATTAAGTTAGATGAAGAAGCAAGAGCAGCAGGCGGTCTTCTCATCTTAGGAACAGAGCGACATGAATCAAGACGTATTGATAATCAGCTTAGAGGACGTTCAGGTCGTCAGGGAGATGTAGGTGCATCTAAGTTCTACATTTCATTGGAAGATGATATTATGAGACTTTTTGCTTCCGAAACACTCATGAAAGTATTCAACGCAATGGGAGTACCTGAAAATGAAGAAATTCAGCACAAATCATTGACAAAGACAATCGAGAAAGCACAGAAGAAGATTGAAGGAAACAACTACGGAATCAGAAAGAACCTTCTCGAGTACGATAAGGTTAACAATGAGCAGAGAGAGATTATATACGCTGAGAGAGCAAGAGTTCTTAATGGCGAGAACATGAGAGAATCAATCGTCAACATGATAAATGACATCGTTGAAGATGCAGTTAACTCATTTATAGTTGGAGAGCACAACTCAGGCGAGTGGGACATGGAAGGACTTTCAGAGACAATTCTTCCAATAATGCCAATCAAGTTAAAAGAAACAAGAGAAGAACTTGAAAAATTAAACAGAAGTGAGTTTATGCAACTTCTTAAAGAGAATGCAATCAAACTTTACGAGGCAAAAGAGTCAGAGTTCCCAGAGGAAGAGCAGATTAGAGAAATCGAGAGAATTATACTTCTCAAGGTAATTGACAGAAAGTGGATGGATCACATAGATGATATGGATCAGCTTCGTCAGGGAATCGGTCTTATGGCATATGGCCAGAAAGATCCTGTTGTTGAATATAAGAATGAAGCCTACACAATGTTTGGAGACATGATTGCAGGGATAAAAGAAGAGGCAGTCAGAATGCTTCTTCACATTCAGGTTGAACAGAAGGTTGAAAGAGAAGAAGTTGCACAGGTTACAGGAACAAATAAGCAGGATGAAAGTGCAGTTAAGCAACCTAAGAAGAGACAGGATATTAAGGTATATCCGAATGATCCTTGTCCATGTGGCAGTGGAAAGAAATACAAACAGTGTTGCGGAAGAAAATAACAGAGCATAAGTATTGTTAATTATTAGCAAAAATAAGGCAGGTATAATAACCTGCCTTTTGCTACAATGAATGTTAGATTAGAAGGATTAATATGGTAGAGTTAGATCAGTTTAAATTTGAATTGTCGGGATACGATGAAAAGATAAAAGAACTTGAAGATTCAGTTAACTATGATGAAAAATGCAGTCGAATAAAAGATTTGGAGGCGGTAATGGAAGCTCCGGATTTTTGGGACGATATGGAAAAGGCAAACAAATATGTCAAAGAAATAAATGCCTTAAAGTCTGAAAAAGAAAAAATAGACGGTGTCAAAAATCTTTATGATGATGCAATTGTTCTGATTGAAATGGGATATGAAGAGAATGACCCGGATATTATTCCGGAAGTAAAAGAGTCTGTTGAAAAATTCGTTGAACAGTTTGAAGAATTAAGAATACAGACATTGCTGTCAGGAGAGTATGACAGTCACAGTGCAATAGTAAAATTAAACGCCGGCGCAGGTGGTACCGAATCATGCGACTGGGTTAGCATATTATATAGAATGTATACCAGGTGGGCAGAGAGAAAAGGATTTACTATTAAAGTCCTGGATTTCCTTGATGGCGATGAGGCGGGAATCAAGTCAGTTACAATACAGGTTGACGGAATAAATGCATATGGATATCTGAAGTCTGAACATGGAGTTCACAGATTGGTAAGAATATCTCCGTTCAATGCTGCAGGAAAGAGAATGACTTCATTTGCTTCCTGCGATGTCATGCCTGAGATTGAGGAAGATTTGGATGTTGAAATTAATGAAGAAGATCTCAGAATTGATACTTACAGATCCAGCGGTGCAGGTGGACAGCATATCAACAAGACATCTTCTGCCATCAGAATTACACATCTTCCTACAGGAATTGTTGTTCAATGTCAGAATGAGCGTTCTCAGTTCCAAAACAAGGACAAAGCGATGCAGATGTTGAAAGCAAAGTTATACATGATGAAAAAACAGGAAGAAGAGCAGAAACGACTTGGAATTCGTGGAGAAGTAATGGAGAATGGCTGGGGAAGTCAGATTAGATCATATGTACTTCAGCCTTATACAATGGTTAAAGATCACAGAACAAACGAAGAAACAGGAAATGTTAACGCAGTTCTTGACGGAGATATAGATAGATTTATAAATGCATATCTCAAATATATCAATACAAACACAGAAGAAGAGTAATTAATTATACATTTACGAAAGATATTTGCATAGTCAGATTATGTGTAATCTTTATTGTTGAAAACAATTGTTTATCAAAACAGTTGCCATATATAAGCAGATATGCTAATATTTTTGTTGATAAAAAGGTTTAAACACAAAATGGAAAAAGTGAGGAGATAATATGGTAAACATAGCAATACTTGGTTATGGCACAGTTGGTTCAGGTGTTTTTGAGATTATTAACACAAACCAGGAGATTGTCAATTTCAAAGCGGGAAAAGAGTTGAAAATAAAATATGTTTTGGATTTGAGAGATTTTCCGGGAACTCCGGTTGAAAATCTTTTGGTTCGTGACATGGATACAATAGTTAATGACCCGGAAGTTGAAGTGGTAGTTGAAGCTATGGGTGGAGTTGAACCTGCATATACATATGTAAAGAGCGCGTTGCTTGCAGGAAAGTCAGTATGTACATCTAACAAGGAACTCGTTGCAAAGCATGGTGCAGAACTTATAAAGATTGCAAAGGATCACAACAGAAATTTCCTGTTTGAGGCAAGCGTTGGTGGTGGTATTCCTATCATCAGACCTCTTAATCAGCATATTACAGCTGACAGGATTTGCGAGATAACAGGTATCCTTAACGGAACAACTAATTATATCCTTACAAAGATGGATAAAGAAGGTCTTGATTTTGACACAGTATTAAAAGAGGCACAGGCGTTAGGCTATGCGGAAAAAGATCCTACAGCAGATGTTGAGGGATTCGATGCCTGCAGAAAGATAGCTATTCTTGCTTCTCTTGCAAATGGCAAATCAGTAGACTTTGAAGATATATATACAGAAGGAATTTCAAAAATCTCAGATACAGATTTTAAGTACGCAGAGAAGATGGGACGTTCAATCAAGTTACTTGGAAAATGCAAACTTGAGGATGATGGAATTGTTGTATCAGTTTCACCAAGACTCCTTGCACCAAGTCATCCACTTTTCCACGTATCAGATGTTGTTAACGGAGTACTCATTAGAGGAAATGTTGTTGGTGATTTAGTATTTATCGGAAGCGGAGCAGGAAAACTTCCAACTGCAAGTGCGGTAGTATCTGATGTTGTAGATGCTGTAAGACATCTCAACGTACCTACAACAATTCAGTGGGAGGCAGAGAAACTTGAAGTTCTTGATTTCTCAAAATCAAAGAAACAGTTCTTTGTTCGTGTTGCAGGACAGAATAAAGAGCAGATTGAAAATGCATTTGGAGAAGTTACTTATGTTGATGCCGGAATTCAGGATGAACTTGGATTTATTACAAGAAGCATGAGTGAGAATTCTTACGAAGATGCCGCATCAAAAGTAGAAGGCGTTATTACAAGAATAAGAATTGAAGCATAGTGATATGCGTATGTCAGATGTGGGAGGACTCTCGCATCAGGCACATAAGTGCTAAGTGGTGAGTAACAAAGACTCATCATATAATAAATTAAAAGAACGAGAGGCGTTAATCATGGAAGAAACAAAAGTAGTTAAATTTGGTGGAAGTTCCCTTGCAGATGCAAAGCAGTTTAAGAAAGTTGCAGATATCATTCTTTCTGATGAATCAAGAAGATTTGTTGTAGCATCAGCGCCGGGAAAAAGATATATAGAAGATATAAAAGTTACAGATATGCTTTACGGTTGTTATGAAAAGGCTGCAGCAGGCGAGAATTATGAAAAAGAGTTCCAGATGATCAAGGACAGATACAATGGAATCATCAAGGAACTTGAAATTAAGGATTTTAATCTTGATGAAGATTTTGAAACAATCAAAGCTGCATTTGCGCATATGGCAGGTAGAGACTATGCTGCCAGCCGTGGTGAATATCTTAACAGCAAGGTGCTTGCAAAATATTTGGGATTTGATTTTATTGATCCTGCCGGATGTATTTATTTTGACGAACAGGGTTCATTTGACTGGGAGACAACACAGAAGAAATTAGAGCCAAAGCTCAAAGCGGTTAAGAAAGCTGTTATTCCAGGATTTTATGGCTCAATGCCTAACGGAACTATCAAGACTTTCTCAAGAGGTGGTTCTGATGTTACAGGTTCGATTGTTGCCAGAACAGTTAATGCTAAGATATATGAGAACTGGACAGACGTAAGTGGATTCCTTCTTACAGACCCACGTATCGTAAACAATCCTGAACCAATTACTACAATCACATACAGAGAACTTAGAGAATTATCATATATGGGTGCAGGAGTTCTTCACGAAGATGCTATCTTCCCTGTAAGAGCAGCTGGTATTCCAATTAATATCAAGAATACAAACATTCCTGAAGATCCTGGAACAATGATTGTTTCAGAGTCAGCAGAACCATGTAAGCATATCATCACAGGTGTTGCAGGAAAGAAAGGTCTTTCTGTTATTAACATCGAAAAAGATAAGATGAATGGTGAAGTTGGATTTGGTCGTAATGTGTTAAGAGCTCTTGAGAAGAACAATGTTAGTTTTGAACATATGCCATCAGGAATTGACACAATGAGCGTTGTAATTGCAACAGATGCGCTCAGAGGAAAAGAACAGAACATCCTTGATGAAATTAAGACAAGAGTAAATCCTGACCATATTGATATCGAGAACAACCTTGCACTTATTGCAGTTGTAGGTAGAGGTATGAAGAGCACAAGAGGTACCGCGGCAATCTTATTCAAAGCCCTTGCGGATGCCCGTGTAAATATCAAGATGATTGATCAGGGTTCATCAGAGCTTAATATCATTGTTGGTGTTGAGGAAGAAGATTTCGAAGTTGCAATCCGTGCAATATACAAAGGATTTGTAGAAATCGAGAGATAGAAGTTGTGAAACAGACTCACTATAGAGTCTGAAATGTGAATATAGATTAGATTGTGAAAGATGATATAGTATGTTTTTAGTGCTATATCATCTTTTCTTGATTAACTATAAAATAATGTTATAATGATAGAAGTCTGATATTCGTTTCGTGATGCTTTTATGGTTCTGTGTAGTTACTGTTACAGTGATAAAATGCATAATAAAACATTTTGTGGCAGACAGGAATTTGACAGAAGGGCTTGCAAGCGGATTTTGTAGTAAAAAGATAAGCAATTTATAGAATGGAAAGAATAGAGAGAATAAGATGATATTTGAGACAAATTCACCGGAAGAAACATTCGAAATAGGAAAGAAACTGGCAAAGAAAACGAAGCCGGGAGAAATAGTATGCCTTGATGGTGATCTTGGGGTCGGAAAGACAGTATTTACTCAAGGTTTTGCGAAGGGACTTGGTATAATAGACAACGTTAACAGTCCTACATTTACCATAGTACAGATATATGACGAGGGGAGACTTCCTCTTTATCATTTCGACGTATACAGAATTGGTGATCCGGAAGAAATGTATGAGATAGGATATGAGGATTATTTCTTTGGTGAAGGTGTTTGTCTGATTGAATGGTCTAAATTAATTGAAGAACTGATTCCTTCAGGCAGGATAAAAGTGCTTATTGAAAAGGATATTTCAAAAGGAATGGATTACAGAAAGATTACAGTGGAGGGAAGAAATGAAGATATTGGCGATTGACAGTTCATCGATGGTTGCTTCAGTAGCTATTGCTGATGAAAAAATAACTATAGCGGAATACACAATAAACAGCAAGAAAACTCATTCTCAGACTCTCCTTCCAATGATAGAGGATATGTTTGAAAAATCAGAAATACCAAAAAGTGAGATAGATTATATTGCGGTCGCCGGAGGCCCGGGATCATTTACGGGACTAAGAATAGGATGCGCAACTGCAAAAGGATTAGGACTTGCGTGGGATAAGCCATTGGTAAAAATACCTACAATGGATGCAATTGCGTATGGTGTCTTTGGAGTTGAGGGTGTGGTGTGTTCGATGATGGATGCAAGAAGAGAACAGGTGTATGCAGGCTTATACAGATTTGTGGACAATGAGATGCAGACAATTATGGAACAAAAGCCCGTTGAAGTGAGAGAACTTATTGAACAATTAAATGCAATGGGCGAAAAAGTAACATTTGCCGGTGATGGAATTGAAGTGTACGAAAGTATAATTAAAGAGGCTGTTACAACAGACTACGTTTTTGCACCAACACATACAAACAGAAACAGAGCAGCTGCATTGGCTGCCCTTGCTGTAAAATACATAGAAAAGAACAAAGTGATAAGCGCGGCAGAACTGGTTCCTGATTATCTCAGGGTTTCCCAGGCGGAAAGAGAGCGTAACGAGAAAATAAAGTCTCAGGCATGAAATTGTGTCAGTGGAACGTTGCAGAGTGTGGATTGCTCTTGAAATTGAAATGAAATGAAAAAGGTAAAATATGGAAATAAGAAGAATGACATTTGATGATCTTCCTCAGGTATATGAGATTGAAAAGGAAATATTTTCCAAACCATGGTCATACAAGGCATTTAAAGATGCATTAGATTTGTCGAATGCGGTATATCTTGTTTGTGCGAGCAAAGAGGAAATATTGGGTTACTGCGGATTGTATTGTGTGCTGGATGAGGGGACTATCACCAATATGGCAGTGAGGGAAGAATTTAGAAATAAAGGAATTGGATATATGCTTCTTCAAAATATAATAGATGAGGCAAAGAAAATAGGAATAACCAAGATGACTTTGGAAGTCAGAAAAAGCAATCTTGCAGCGTTTCATTTATATAAGCAAGTAGGGTTTGAGGCATCAGGAATAAGAAAGAATTTTTATTCTGCGCCTCCGGAAGATGCGATAATAATGTGGAAATATGATATGTGATAACATGTGTCATATTCACAGTCTATATATCAGATGCGAGATGACTCCCACTTCAAGCACATATGTGCTAAGTGGTGAGTAACAAAATAGTATCAGATGCGAGATGTCCCCCTCCTCTAAACAAAATGAGCATGAGAATATTACAATAAGATGTGGGCGGGAGTTTTGAAAAAAAGAGAATTAGTTGTGAAAATAAAAGAAAGAAGAGGCAGTTGAGATAATGTTAGATGTTTGTTTGCTTGGTACAGGTGGGATGATGCCACTGCCAAGGAGGTTTCTTACTTCACTTATGGCCAGATATAATGGAAGTAATATACTTATAGATTGCGGAGAGGGAACTCAGGTCGCAATCAAAAGTAAGGGATGGAATTTCAAACCAATAGATGTAATATGTTTTACACATTATCATGCCGATCATATAAGCGGGCTCCCAGGGTTGCTACTTACAATGGGAAATGCAATGCGGACGGAACCTGTAGTGATGATTGGACCAAAAGGATTAAAAAGGATAGTGGAGAGCCTGAGAGTTGTGGCACCGGAACTACCTTTTTCGATAAAGTACATTGAATTATCAGATTCCGAGGAAACAATAGAATTTGATGAATATAGAATCAAAGCATTCAAAGTAAACCACAATGTGGTATGCTATGGATATTCTATTGAAGTGGATAGAAAGGGTAAATTTGATGTGCTTGCAGCACAGAAATTAGACCTTCCTGTCAAATTTTGGAGAGTTCTCCAAAATGGAGAGAAAGTAGAATATGAAGGAAAAGTATATACACCTGATATGGTTATGGGAAAGGCCAGAAAGGGTCTGAAAGTTACATATACAACAGATACAAGACCGGTTCCCGCTATTACAGAGGCGGCAAAAGATGCGGATTTGTTTATTTGCGAGGGAATGTATGGAGAACCTGATAAACAGGCAAAAGCAAGAGAATACAAGCACATGACATTCTTAGAGGCGGCGCAGATAGCGGCTCAGGCGTGTCCAAAGGAAATGTGGCTTACCCATTTCAGCCCGTCACTGACAAGACCGGAATACTTTATGGATCAGGTTACAAAACTTTTTGAAAATGCAAAACCTGGTACAGATGGAATGTCTGTAGATCTATTATTTGATGAAGATTGTTAGGTGAATAATAGATGAATAAATATGTATCAGATTATAGAAGACTCTATTTTCGAATGCATATTTGCTAAGTGGTGACTGACAAAAATGTATCGGGAGAAGCCTGATTTACAACAGTGGTAAAGACTTCAGCGGATTTGAAAACAATGAACTGTCGGGAGTGTACCCGAATAGAGAAAATGAGAGGATTAAGATGCAGGATATAAAAATATTAGCAATTGAAAGTTCATGTGATGAAACAGCAGCAGCAGTAGTTGTAAATGGAAGAGATGTTTTGTCTAATGTAATATCGTCGCAGATAGATATACACACTTTGTATGGAGGTGTTGTCCCTGAGATTGCATCAAGAAAACATATTGAAAATATAAATCCGGTTATCGAAAAAGCACTTAGTGATGCGAAAATGACATTGGATGATATTGATGCTATAGGAGTGACATATGGTCCGGGATTGGTAGGCGCACTTTTAGTCGGAGTTGCGGAAGCCAAAGCAATCAGCTTTGCAAAAGATATTCCGCTTATAGGTGTGCACCATATCGAGGGGCATATATGTGCAAACTATATAGATAACAAAGAACTTGAGCCCCCGTTTATATGTCTGGTGGTGTCAGGCGGACACACGCATCTTGTAGTTGTAAAAGATTACGGAGAATACGAAATACTGGGTAAGACAAGAGATGATGCGGCAGGTGAAGCATTCGATAAGGTTGCAAGGGCAATTGGTCTTGGATATCCCGGAGGACCAAAGATAGATAAAGTATCAGTGGATGGTAATCCGGAGGCTTTTGTATTTCCACGTGCAAAAATAACAGATTCAGTCTATGATTTTAGTTTCAGTGGATTAAAGTCTGCCGTTCTTAATCAAATTAATGCGGCAGGAATGAAAGGGGAAGAAATAAATGTTCCTGATATTGCAGCGTCATTCCAAAAGGCAGTGGTGGATTCGTTAGTGACAAGAGCCATGACGGCACTTGAAGAAACGGGATTTAAAAAGTTTGCTATTGCAGGAGGAGTTGCATCTAACACTGCAGTGCGAAGTGAGTTTGAGAAAGAATGTAAAAAGAGAGGTATTTCATTTTACTGCCCATCAAAAATATTATGTACGGATAATGCAGCTATGATTGGATCGGCTGCGTACTTTGAGTACAAAAAAGGCGTTAGAAGTGATTATCATCTCAATGCAATACCAAATCTAAAATTAGGTGAAAGATAACAGTGAGCAAAATGGAGAAAATAACTGCAATAATATTAGCTGCCGGAAACGGTAGCAGAATGAAAAGCAAAACAAAAAAGCAGTACATGGAGATAAATGGGAAACCGGTTATTGCACATACTTTGACTGCATTTGAACTGAGTGAAGTTGATTCAATAATATTAGTTACTGGAAAAGATGAAATTGATTCGTGTAAAGAGATAGTTGAAAAAGAAAAAATAACAAAAGTTGAAGCTATTGTTTCGGGTGGGAAAGAACGCTCGGATTCTGTGTATGAAGGACTTAAAACCTGCACTGACTCTGACTATGTCTTGATACATGACGGCGCAAGACCGATTGTAACAAAAGAATTAATTGGAACATGTATAGAAAAAATGAAAGAATATAAGGCGTGTGTTGTGGGAGTACCTGTTACTGATACAATAAAGATTGCCGATGAAAACGAAAATATAAAAAGTACACCCGACAGAAGTACATTGTGGAGTATCCAGACACCACAGTGCTTTGAATACAGTTTGGTAAAGGGGGCCTTCGACAAAATGTATAATGAAGGAGGCGTAAAAGTGACAGACGACGCAATGGTGGTTGAAAAGTATCAGGATAAAAAAGTAAAGATTATCATGGGCGATTATAGAAATATAAAGATTACAACACCTTCTGATATACAGATTGCAGCTGTGTTTTTAAATGAAATATGAAAACTGCAATGATATGGCTGCAGGAATAGGAATTATGCAGACGTAGGAATAGTGATAATGTTGCTGCAGAAATGGGGAAAAATAGACGGAAAATAAAAAATAAAAAAAGTTTGAAAAAACTGTTGACATGTATATAAACTCATGCTAATATATACTTCGTTGCCGCTGAAAAAAACGACAACAACTGAGTGGGAAAGTGACAGAAAAGCAACTGCTCAAGAAAATAAAAAAAGTAAAAAAAGTGCTTGACAACAACAAAGGCTTTTGATAATATAATAAAGCACGTTGCAAGACGGCACAACAGAATATGGAGAGGTGTCCGAGTGGTTTAAGGAGCTGGTCTTGAAAACCAGTGATCCCGAAAGGGACCGTGGGTTCGAATCCCACCTTCTCCGTTCGAAGTTCAAAACAAAGAACTTCAACACAGGAACATTGATAATTAAACAGCAACCATCCCTGAAAATTTCAAGAATAAATTTTCAGCGAACATCATCGAAAGATGATTTTCCAAAACAGTAATTGATGGAAGAATGGCTAACGTCATTCTGAAATGGATTAAA
>JAILRH010000021.1 GCA_024698345.1 Lachnospiraceae bacterium
TTTAATCACTTCACTATCACAATGGTTAGCTAACTCTTTTTTTACATCTAACGGTAATCGTATAAAGATTTCTATCATCTGATTCATGACTCTTCCGTATGTACTCCCGTACATTTTGGAAAACTCATTCAGTGCTTCATAATTATCGGTTGTCAGGTCTACAGATGTACGTTTTTTCTCCTCCTTTTTTGCCATCTTAAACACCTCCTTAATTGTATTATAGCATCATACAATACAAAGTCAATATAATTTATGTATTTACTCGGTATTTTATATGTAATTTTTATTGAGGGCTATAAACCCTCAATAAAACTGAGTGCTTTTTCAAACACCTCACTATTTGATTCATCTTCATTTTCTAAGACAATTTGGCTTTCTTTTTCAATATGTATTTCACCGCAATTGAGTTTGTCTGCTATTAAACTCGCAAGTCTATCTACATCTATATTTATCCCAGAGGAATCATTCTCCCTCTGGGAGTATGCATTAACAGCTGCTATTATCAACTCTCTTGCATTGCTGAAGCCATATTTTCTAAAACATTCCAGCTTTTCATAGGCTTCCATATCTGCTTTTGATTCTTCATAAAATCGGACTGTCTTCTGCTTCATAAGCATCACCCAACCTTATATTTATGTCGCAGAATCTCCTCGTAGCCCTTAGCATTGATAAAAACATCATCCATAATGGTTATGTTTGCTTCCTGTTCCTTTAGAAAGTTCTTAATTATAGAAGCTCCACCACCAATGAATACGAATTGTGTCAGTGTGGAATTGAACTTAAGGCTTCTGAGATTATTCATGATATCTTCAACATAATTATAAAGACCTTCCTGAATCACTCTAAGATAATCTCTATTTATATTGCTCTCACCATTTATCATCACTTCTTTAATAAATGCCTCGTCTGCTTCCTCTCCGAATTTCTGACGAAGAGATTCGTTAATATCACCCATTGCTGTAATTGTTCCCATAGCTAAAGACTTGCATCTTGCCAGGTCAGGCTGTCCTTCTGTTAATGGAAGAATATCAATAGTCCAGCTTCCGATGTCAACGACAACCGCCGATGTACCGAAAGTATTTAATTTACTTACTACACCAGCATAACCTTGTGGAAAAACATCAACACTTAATAAATATACGCTGTAGCCCTTACCCTCGTATTTGAAATTAAGTCTTCTACTTCTCAGCATGTAATCAAGATAATCCTGCTTCTCAGCTCCCATCCTTGTAAGTGGAAGCCCTACTCCTAATCTGATATCTGCTGAGGTTTTACCTATCTTCTTAAGTTCTTCTGCAATGGTTGCCATTGTAAGTATCAGGGTATTTTCATTTTCAGTTTTAGATTTTTGAATATCAAGTTTTGAGCCACCGACCGCATAATACTCACCGTTGTATTCAACAGTTTTTGTATCAATTGGTGGTTTACTCGCTAACTTTTTTACACCTGATTGAATCAATGTCTGTCTTCCTTTGGTATTGCCATATCCAATATCAACACCCATAATAATCTCACTCATTATAACCAGCCTCCTATAATCCTTTTATTATTGATACTGCTTTTGCATCTGCAGCCTTTTTTAATTTTGCGATTTCCTTCTGAAGCTCAACAATCATTTTGTCCTTCTCCTGAAGCTTCTTTTCTAATAATTCCACCTTACGCTCCAATGCCTTATCTATCGCAACCTTTTGAGGAGCCACAAACGATTTTCCGTCCTGTAATTCCTGAGCCTTATCAAGTTCTGCTCTAACAGCTTCATTGTTGTAGAAGAATGCTCGTGAGAGCCCTGTCCTCTTCACAAGTTCGCACACAACAACCTGCTCATCGTTCTTAAGCATGTCCTTAATACAACTAACTGCAGTTTCGACTTTTGCAGCATTTGCTTCTTTGTTTTTTAATAACATAGTCTCTGTTTTACCCATATTTGCCTCCTTACTGTTAAATATGTGTCCTTTTACTAAAAAGTCCCCACATGTATTTCATGTTTTCTGAGTTTTTTATTTTTAATCATCCCAGTCACCCATAATATCCTTTAGAACATCATCCATCGCATCTCGCATCTGCCTTGTTTCTTGACTAAACATCTCATTTCCGATTTTGCGATAATGTCTTACACTGCTGGTATTTGCATGTCCCAACAGCTTTGCAATTGTTACATCATCCACATGCATCTCAGTGAGTTTCTTACCATAGCAATGCCTAAAGATATGTGTGCCGACACCGAATCGCTCACCATTATCATCTGTAAGATTATTTTTGGTTATCATTGCCATTATCTGATACTGGACTCTTCCGTATTGCATAGCATCTGCAGGATTCTTTTCATTAACAAATACAAACTCTTTCTTTCCGAACTTATCATTTGTATAAGAGCAAGCTTTATCAAACAAAGCTCTGACATCATCATTTATAACCTTTTCGTATGACCTTCTCGATTTTACTTGGTCTATTCTTATAAGCCATTTACCTGTTTCTCCTTGCCTGATTGCATCTTGCCTTAATGACAAGGTTTCAGATATTCGTGTTCCTAAAAGCTGGTGAATTGTCAAAGCTCTTGCGACCTGCACATCCATTTCTACAATGGCTTTATTCAGTCTTAGGAGTTCTGCATCCGAATACACCTTATAAATTCTCACTGGTTCATTACCAATATCATCTATGTAAAATAATGAATCTAAGTCATCATCCTCCAAAACATTTGCAGCTGTATTTAACACGGTTTTCAGATGATGTAATTCTTTCGCATAAGATTTTCTGCCTGTGGCTTCTGTATTTGTGTGAATTAAATACTCTTCCAGTAGTTCTCGGTCTAAATCGTGAAGAGAAGTTA
>JAILRH010000158.1 GCA_024698345.1 Lachnospiraceae bacterium
CATCAAGGAATATATTCTAAAAGAAATTGAAAGTCCATCAATTGATTTTGTAAAAGCTATTATTTCTGGAATTTATGATGGACATAAAACTCAAACAGTCATTGAAAAGTTCACACCTATTGTCAAAAAGTCTTTTAATCAGATTTTTAATGAAACTGTTAATAACCGACTTACTGCAGCAATCACCAAAGATGATGAACCAGAGGAAGATGAAATTGAAAAGCCTACTTCAAAAATTGTCACGACCGAAGAGGAGATACAATCATATATGATTGTTAAGGGTATTCTTGCTGGTTCAGTAAATTTAGAAGATGTTGTTTATCGTGATACAGAAAGTTACTTCGGTATATTATTTCAAAATAATAACCGTAAGCCAATTTGCAGACTTAATTTGGATGCAAAGAAAAAACATATTATGATACCAGATGAAAATAAGAATTTTACCCGATACAACATCGAATCATTAGATGACATCTATAAATACAAAGATTTATTGATTGAGTCTGCAACCCGGTATATGTAAGAGGGGGAATCTTTATGAGAATTTCATTTAAAGTATTATTATTCATTCTATCTGCATTCATTTGCTCCACTACTGTGTCTGCAAAAGATGTGAATTTATTGAATAAAGAAACTTGTAAATTTTTTTTTGGAAGGGAACAAAATGTTGGTCATGCAATATTTGAATTAGATGCTGACGGAACACTAGTTTCATATTCACAGGACAGCTGGACAGCAAAAATGAAAGAAATCGGTTCTGGTGGTATATGGGGAGGTACTGTTTATTATGAAGATATTGATGTATCACCCACAAAAAGAAAGTATGAAATTTCTTTTGATATGATATCAACCGGATGTGATAAAATCATATTTATTGGTTTTAAAGACAAAGATTTCAATATATTTGTATGGGGCGATTGGATCAAATTAAAAAAAGGAAAAACATATCATTACAATAGAATTGTTAATTTTTCAACCAAGGCTACAAAAAAAGTTACTCTATACTTTGGTGCTGGAGGAGAATTTAACAAACGCGAAGCCGACCAAAGTATATATGAATATGTAATTAACTCTACTGAATCCTTTAAGCTATCAGACAACTCTGAATATGATTCCACCACTATCAAATGTTCAAATTTGTATTTCGGTTCTGAAATCAAGGCACCAAAAACTGCCAAAGTTAAGAAGTGTACCAGAACTAAGAAGAAAATCAAATTATCTTATAAACAAACTGATGCAGTAAAATACGAGATTAAATATTCAACAAATAAGAAATTCAAGAAAAAATATACGAAAACAATCACAACTAAAAAATCAACTTATTCAATTAAATGCAAAAAGAATAAGAAGTATTACATCAAGGTTCGTGCAATAAAAAAGCTTTATGGCAGAACATTTTATGGAAAATGGTCTTCTACTAAGATTATTTAATAAAAAAGAGACCAGCCCCGAAGGACCAGCCTCAAAGATTGATATAATCAACCTACAAACACCTAAAATTATATCATTCTTTCTGGCATCCGGTCAAGGCTGGGTGTTATTTTTATACCTAAAAATAGAAAGGATGATGACTTATGGCTAAGGCAAAGAAACTAAAATCAGGGAATTGGAGAACCCAGGTATATTCTCATACGGATAGCGAAGGTAAAAAGCATTACCGGTCTTTTACTGCTGCAACCAAAAAAGAAAGCGAATATCTTGCTGCGCAATTTTCGCTTAATAAAACAATTAGCAATTATGATTCTTTCACTATCTATGAACTACTGCAATTATATATTCAACTTAAAGAGGATAGTTTATCTCCGACTACTATCTCTGGTTACCGAATAGTTCTCAAAAATGGTTTTTCAGATATTTCAAACATTAAAGTAAAATGTATAGATTCTGCTGTTATTCAGAAGTGGATAGGAAACCTTAACAAAACTTTATCTCCTAAATCCGTTCATAATACATATGGACTATTAACAGCTGCACTTAATTTTTTTGATGTGAACATTCGATTAAGGGTAAAATTACCACAGTTAATTATGCGAGATAGTTATATTCCTGTAGATGAGGATGTAAAAAAAATAATTTCGTTCTATAAGGAACATAATGCGAATATGTACATTGCCTGCCTTCTCTCTGCTTTCGGTACTCTCCGTCGTGGAGAAATCTGTGCACTGAGTTCTGATGATGTACATGGGAACATTATATCAATTAACAAAGTTATGATTCGCAAGGATAAAGAATGGATTATTAAACCGGTTCCTAAAACCCAAACATCTAACCGACACATTGAATATGCTGATTTTGTTATTAAGGAACTTCCTGCCTATGGAAGGCTTGTCAATATGTATCCTGATAGTATCACATATAATTTTGGAGTTACTAGAGATAAATTAGGTTTACAGCATTTCACTTTCCACGATCTGCGCCATTATTCTGCCAGTATTATGCATGCAATTGGCGTCCCAGATGTCTACATTATGCAACGAGGTGGATGGAGCTCTGATAAAGTCTTAAAACAGATATACAGAAACAAACTTGAAGATTATGATAAAGTCTATACTGCTCAAACAAATGAATATTTTGAAAATATATCACACGAAATATCACACGCAAAAAAAGAACCCCTTTAAATAAAGGGATTCTCGAGTGGACTAGATGGGAATCGAACCCATGTCCAAAAGTCCTTCCACCGTTCTTCTACTATCATAGTTCGTCATTTAACATTCCCTCGGGATAACGGAAACGAACATCCTTTATCCTTTAGTAGCTTCATAAATCTCCTAACTGCGCAAAGCTTTGCAACCAGGGTTCCCTACAAAAAGTCGATGCCAAATCCTAGGGTGTAGGAGTCCTAAGACTGACAGCTGCCGTAATTAGGCAGCGAATGCTAATTTCTTATCAGCGTTTAATTTAAATGTGTGATTTTTATTCCAAAATACCTGTTGATTTTTTGGGGAAAATGTGGGACAATCTTGGAACAGATAAAACATCC
>JAILRH010000165.1 GCA_024698345.1 Lachnospiraceae bacterium
GGTAATTTCATTAGCCTTTTCCATAGTGATTGAGCAAATAAAAAAATGGATTCGCTATGAAAAACTAATAGATAGAATACAGCTTTTTTTGAATAACTTAGTTGATGGTTTTTGTAATGAAGATGTATAGAATTTCATTGATGAAACGATAATGAAACTATAAAGAAATTGGGAGGTTATAATATGAAAGAAAACAGACCCTTTGTTGATTGGGAACTAATGAATCATTTTATGGTAGATGCTTTTTGTGGCTACGGTGTACCAAGAGAAGATGCGGAGATTTGTGCGGATGTATTATTGGAATCGGATCGAAGAGGTATTGAAAGTCATGGATGTAATCGATTTAAACCGATTTATATCGATAGAATTAAAAAAGGAACTTTACTTCCTGTGACTGAGATTGAAATACTAAAGGAAACACCAACGACTGTTGTAATGGACGCTCATGACGGTATGGGAATGGTTGCCAGCCATAAAATGATGAAGATGCTGATTGAGAAGGCAAAAACCTACGGCATGGCCGGAGGGGCTATCAGAAATTCAACCCATTACGGAATCGCAGGTTATTGGTCTTCCATGGCAAGTAACGAAGGGTTGATTGGTATTACTGGAACGAATGCCAGACCGTCGATTGCACCGACTTTTGGTGTGGATAATATGATGGGAACGAATCCTTTAACATTTTCGCTTCCGACAGATGAAGAATTTCCGTTCTGCCTGGATTGTGCAACATCCATTGTACAGCGCGGAAAAATTGAGTATTACGCCAGGGAAGGAAAGGATACTCCAAAGGGAATGGTTATTGCCAGAGACGGTACTACTATGACGGATAGTGAAGATATATTAAAGGCGTTAGTAGATGAAACGGCTGCACTGGCACCTCTTGGAGGAATTGGAGAGGAACTGGCAGGTTATAAAGGGTATGGGTATGCTGCTGTCGTAGAAATTTTGTCTGCAGCACTATCCGGTGGTCAGTTTATGAAGGCGTTAACAGGGGTATCTGATGACGGAAAACCACAAATGTACCATTTGGGACACTTCTTCTTTGTGGTGGATCCGGAAGCATATATGGGTTTGGAGACATTTCGAAAGACTGCCGGAGATATTTGCCGTGCACTTCGAAACTCCACAAAAGCTCCGGGAGAAAGCAGGATTTACACAGCAGGGGAAAAAGAATATGATACCTGGCTGTTTAGAAAAGATAAGGGGGTTCCGGTAGGAGAAGCAGTGCAAAAAGATATTTTGGACGTTCGGGATGAATTAGGGCTTTCTTATCATTTTGATTTTGAAAAAGAATAGAGAGTTCGCTTTGCGAACTCTCCAATAAGAGATTGGTTGTATAATGAGCTTTGACGCTCCGATAAGGAGCGTTTTCTTTTGCAGTTATTTATTTTATACTTTGCATCCGTTTTCTCCTGTTACAGTGGGCATATTTTATTAAATGTGATATGTTAGATAGATAAAAGAGTTGAATACAGTAATTAAATTTTATGATGATACCTGGAGAAAAGTATGAATAAAAAAGAATTTGATTTTTCGGAATATTTAGAGTGTACTCCATATGTAAATTTTAACAATGCGTCAGTTAAAGCAAAGGCCGATGAATTGAAAGCGTCATCTGACTTGGAAACAGACCTGATAAGAAATGCATATTTATTTGTAAGGGACAATATAAAACATAGTTGGGATGCACAGGACAGAAGAGTCACTGTTACAGCAGCTGATGTATTAAGAGAAGGTGTTGGGATATGCTGGTCGAAAGCAAATCTTCTTGCAGCACTTCTTAGGGCTAACGGTATTCCATCAGGATTCAGTTATCAAAAACTTACTTTGTTTGATACACCAAAGCAGGGTTATTGCATTCATGCACTTAACACGGTTTATATTTCCTCAATGGATAAGTGGATACGACTTGATGCGAGAGGAAATAAAGAAGGCGTTGTTGCAGAGTTTTCCTTAGATAAAGAAATTTTGGCTTTTGAAGTGAGACCTCATTTGGGGGAGGTTGATTATCATGATAATAACGCAAGACCAAGTGAGAAACTGATGGAAGTGCTGAAAAATAGTAATGATGCATTGGACATGTATCTGCACAATTTACCGGAAGATTTATAAGAGATTTTTATGGATATACCATATAAGAAACTCATGCAGTATATACTATAACATTAGTAAACAGGAGAATATTATGTGTACAAGCATTATTTCAAACAGAAACAAAACAATAGTCGGATGGAACCTGGACATTCTCGATATGGAATATCGTGTAAGGAAAGATGAACTGGGTGTATTTATTGAGATAAATGATGAAGCGCAGGGGTGGCTTCCATTATTTGGTGCAAATTCCAGAGGGGAGTTTGTGGGAATGCCTACCTGCCATCCTTTTGATGAGAGAAGTAACCCTATTGCGGATGAACCAAATGTTCTCATGCTGGATATAGAATTGTTATTGCAGAAAAATACATTTGAAGATATAAAGAGAATTGCAGAAGAAGGCAAGATTTCAAGTATGCCGGGAGTGACTTTCATGTCTACATTGTCTGACAGGGAAGGAAACTATTTACACATCATTCCGGGACAGGGCTATAAGTACTATGAAAAGCCAAAGTATAAGGTCGTAACTAATTTTTCGCCATTTAAGATGGATACAGAAAAACATCCTTGGATGGGGTGGGACAGATATCAGACTGCAACTAAGATGCTAGAAAAAGCAGATGATGATTTTGACATGAAAGACTGCTTTGAAGTCCTTAAAGCAGTATCGCAGGAAGTGTGTCCGACAGTGGTATCAATGGTTCTTGATGTTGCGGAAATGAAAGTATACTGGTGTGAGAACAGACAGTGGAATGATATAAGTGAAACTGAATTGGTGTAAGTAGGAAAAGAAAATTAATAGAATAGACTATTAGCATAGGAGTTTAAGTGAAAGAACGGAGGATTAAACATGAAAAAAATTATTCTTAGTGCGGATTCTGCTAGTATCGTATATTTAGTTCCAGATGTTGTCGCAGACAATTTGGAGGAATATTGTTTAGAATTTTGTACAAAATGGCTTTACAATAGTCCCAATGCTAAAAAATACCGAAGAAATGGTTTCCTTTGCTATAATGAGAGAGATTTTATTGATTACCTGAATACGTATATTTTTCCAAATTGCGAGTCAAAGATGATTGAAAATCTGGGATGGACAGACTTGGGTAATAAGCTACCAGCAGGATATGAGGGGTATCCTTATTTCAATTTTTGAGAGATAAAAATTCCTCTTTTGTATTACACCATATATCAAAATAGTTATTGCGTTGTGTGTTCCAATCGGAGTATCCATTTCTGATCCAATGGCAATCCATACCATATCGCTGCAACGTCAGATTCCAGATATTCTATTGTTAATTAAATCCTCGATATGAATCATTATATTCTCTCCGTCTGATTTGAAGAATGTGAGTTGATTTTGCAATCAACTAAATCTAGCCATTCTAAGTTTGGCATTTCATTAACAAAACGTAAGCCATGATGAAATCATGCAATTAGAACTACAGGAAATGCGCAGGAATCAAGATGAAGTTGTGGAATGTATTGACAATGATGAGACAGCATCGAAAATAGCAACCCTTGTGAAACCACAGTATTTGCATATATTAACATCAACAAAAGGAATGTTAAAGGATTCCGATGATACAAATTCTGTGATTGAAGCTGTGGAAGGAAAAATCTAATTGGAAAACTATCATGACGATATGATTTGTAGGGATGGTAAAATTCTATTTAATGAATTAGACAGGGATTTCAGGTAAGTAACAAGGAGTTATGGAGGTATATGTAGTATGGAGTTTGAAAAATATAAAAAACATTTAATCAGTACTTGGTTACCGGAGTATGAGGCAGAACATACGGAGAGAGACTTGATGGTGGAAGGGTGGAATATGTTATTAGACGAAGTCTTTTCACCTTTGATTGATAAAGAACTTGGCATGCGGTATCTGGGGAATCGTATCTGGGCTGATGATTATTGTGCTCACCGTCGCAGGGTATTAAGTTTATTCCAGCAAACTAATTTAGGTGGAAGCTTTAAGTGGGGATGGAACTATGATTTTATTCCGAAAATGTCAGCGAAAAAAGCAGTTTATGTTAGAACGGATAAAAGTATATTTACACATTTTTTCGAAAACATTGGGGAAAATCACAATAAGGTAGTTGAAGGGAACTATCAAAAAGCAGGTATGACGTTTAATCGCTGTAATATAGACAGTGCAGATTTTGAAAATTCTATGAGGCAAAAGGTAAAAGAGTATGAGGCTGCTTTTTATAGCACTCTGCCACTTATTCGCTCCTTTTATGAAGAGACCAAAACCTATGAGCAAAGCATAAAGATGATAAATACCCTGTTAGAAAGTTCTTACTATCGTTTAATACAGGGAAATTATCTATATTTAACCAAAATATTCTTGCAACAATATGTGTCCATGGGGGAAGAAAATGAGAAAGAACTGAGAGAATTGTTTGGAAATGACAATACAAGAGAAAGCTTTTTGAAAAAATTTGCACAGATACCAAAGGATTATAGATAGTAATCAGGGATGGACATTTGGTAAAAATCTATTCTTTATTCAAAGTGAACCGCCAATTTACTATTCAGATATGCAATAACTGCAGTTTTAACAAATTATAGCAAGAATTCTCCCTCTCTCTATAGGTGGTGAGATGAATTGCAAAAAGATGAAAAAACAGAAAAAGAACACTTGTTCGATGGTGGAAATAGTGGTATAATATAATCAGTCGAAAAGATGATAGGGGACATTGACATGAAAGCGATGAGTCAGTGCCTGAAATTTGGAAAGAGTGTCATGGATAACAGCTTTGGAATGTTTAGAACAATACTCGAGTATAAGCTTGAGGAAAAAGGGAAAAAGTTTGTGAAGATTGACAGGTTTTATCCGTCAAGTAAAAAGTGCTGCAAATGTGGACACGTTAAGAAAGAACTGAAACTATCAGAACGAGTGTACAGATGCGAGTGTGGAAATGAAATGGACAGGGACAAAAATGTTGCAATAAATATCAGGGAAGAAGCAAAAAGAATGCTGATGGCATATGCATAAAAATGTCCGTAACCGGACTGAAAAAAATCCTAAATGAGATAAATAAGAAAAGAATCGCGGGGCACGCGAGGATAGCCTGTTGATACTTGGCTCAGAAGAGTCATTGAGCAGGAAGCCCCTACTTCAAAATCATATTGATTTAAGTAGTGGGAGCATGTCACATACAGCAAATAATTCATGCCAGTTGCCGGCGTCATTATTTACAAAGCCAGGAACATATACTATTGGTGTTCAGGCAGTTGCCAAAAATGAAATATCTGAAATCTCAGAGATAACTTACGTTGTTGAAAATCAGGAAATTATAAATCCAACTACAGATAATAGTGGACAACAGCAGACAACATTCACAGATAATAGCAATCAGCAACAGACAACAACTGTAAAGAAGAATGAAGATAATGCAACGAAAAATGAGCCGATAACAACTCAAAAGAAACAGAAGATTACCCATGCAAAGATTAAAACGTACAAAGTAAAAAAACTTAAAAAGAAGAAAGTTGTATTTGCACTAAAAGCGAAGACTACAGGTGATGGCAAGCTTCAGTACACGGTTATTGCGGGAACACCATCAAAGATTACAAAATACATAAAGGTGACAAAGAGTGGAAAGGTAACACTTAAAAAAGGAGCACCAAAAGGAACATACAGAATTATGATAATTGCAAAGGAAACAGATAGATATCTGCTTGCAAGTAAGGTGGTGAAGGTAAAAGTCAAATAAAAGTTACTTGTTGAAACAGTATATCAGAAAAATCAGGGCAAATTGATATGTAATCTCTTAATAGGATTAGCCGGTAAGATGATGCATATCACTTCCCTGATTTTTTGATTATGAGAATTGTTTTTTTGTTTTCATATTTATCGCTTTTTTTATATTAATTTTATGACTTTAATGCTATCATTATTATTATTATTATTATTATCAGCGGATAAACAAAAAAAGATTCCTATATGGAAGACGACAAAGGAGACTAACCAACATGAAAGCATATCAATTAAAAATATCAATAAAGAATTCGCATCCACCAATTTGGAGAAGATGCATTATACCTGAGGGGATTACATTTAGCCAGTTGGGCATGCTTCTAATTGAAATAATGGGATGGAGCGGAGCTCATCTATTTAGTTTCGATTTTTACAATCACGAATTGGAAATATATGAAAATGAAGGATGGGATGATGATTTCTATTCAGACAAGTTGTTTGCGGAAGCAGCCACGACTTATATTAATGAATTGATGGAAAGTGAAGAATGTTTTACATTTATATATGATTTCGGTGATGATTGGCAACATAAGGTAGTGATAGAAAAAGTTATTGATGACTATCCGGAGAATTATGCAAAGGTAATAAAGTATAAAGGTGATTGCCCACCAGAAGATATAGGTGGAATGTGGGGATATTCATTATATCAGGAAAGCGGAGTTGAGGGGCTGATGGATATGTATGGAATGTCACTCAACGATAAGAAAGAAAAAGCGCGTTTACAGGAACTGTTTGACAATAATAAATATGATGTTGATATAGTTAATAGTGAATTGAAGGAAAATTATTATATCAGATATGGAGCGGGAGAGAACAGATCGGCGTATGAAATGTTTGAAGAAGTATGGTCGGGCGATGGCTTAAGCGGGACGACAGACAGTGAAAAAATAAAAATGGATGGCAAAGTGATTTACGCTGATTTAGACATGCCAATGGGTGAGAGTGAAGGAATTCCAGGTGAAGAATTCTTACCTGAATTGGAAAAATATTTTGTGGAAAGTGTGAAAAAAGGATTTTCGGAGGTGGCAAAAGATCAGGGCTTTGACGAAAAAGAGATTGAAGGCGTACTGGAAAAAAGCAATATAGTGGAAGTCTTAAATGAAATCAAAGTAATCAAATATAGAAAAGCAGCTGATAATTTTACAGTTAGAAGTGCAATATGCGGATATACAAAAGATGAGTTACTTGAATTGGGAGATTACATAGATGCAGATATTAGAAAAAGTTGGAAAAAGGATAAAATGCTGGATGTTCTTGCTGAAAAACTGACTGATGAGACTTTTTTTGAGCAGAAACTGAAAGATATGACACCGGAAATGTATGATGTAATCTGCAAAATGCATGATGAGAAAGTGTATATATTTGATGAGAAGCAAATCGACATCGTGTTTGAATTGTACGATATTGGATATTGTCAGGTACTTGACGAAAATAGCGTGGTTCTTACAAAAGAAATAAGAGAACTGTTAGGAAAGATACGCAATAAAGATTTTGATGAAAGACGAGCAAAGATAAAGTGGTTAAGCCAATGCATTCATTATCTCATTTATTATTATGGAGCGATTCCTATAAACAAATTTGAGAAGCTATTAAGGAAAAACAAAAAAGTAAAAATAAAGTCAAAAGAATTGAAGGAGATGTTGGAGTCGTTTAGTGACAAAGTTGTTGTTTTGGATAAGCTTGTAATGTCCGTGGAACTTAAAGACGGAGCTTACGAGACGTTGCTAAAATGGCAGGGAGAGAAAAAAGATTATTATATTCCGTCATTTGAAGAAATCGATTATTTTGATAGGAACAATGTATATCCTCCAAATCAGTACGACTGGGCAATGATGGAGTTTCTGGCGGATATCGCAAATTCGGCAAATGCGGAAATTGCAACAGAAATGATTCAGAAAAAAATATATTTAGAGGTAGGTCTCGAGGAAGTCCTAAATAGTCTTTCTGACTATGATATTGCCTTTGGGAATAATGCAGAAATAGGTGAATTTATTGAACTCTATAATGATATGCATAATAATACACGAATGATGATAAATAAAGGTCATACACCATTGGAAATAATGGAGAGTCAACCGCTTTTTAACAAAGGAACAATACCTACGTTGACCGCCGGAAGTTCTGCCATGGCAGAAATGTTGGAAAAAGACAGAGCGCAAATTGAAGCTATGGGAATCAGATTGGATTTAGATTCGAATGCAGGTGCAACTGATATATTACAACTGGATTCAAAGGGAAATACCCAAAAGATTGGAACTAAAAAAGTATATCCAAATGATCCATGCCCATGCGGCTCAGGAAAGAAGTATAAGAAATGCTGTGGCAGACCATAACACAGAAAGGACAAGTTATTTTCTTGGTGATATCATTTCTTCTTACAAAAAGTAATAAACTGAGCAATTGATCCCATAGGGCAGAAAGAACACCAGGTTCTTGGCATGTAAACTGTATTGATGATGACACCAAAAATAGTTGTGATAACAATAATTCGGTAAAACACCGAACCGATGCCGGCAGGGTTGCCAAGATTCATGTACACACCGATACCAAAATTAGCCATAATAAAGGCTATCATAAAAATTCTAAAGCCTGTACTTTTTAAAAACTTAGGTATAGGCTTTTTCTTTGAAAATCTTCCGGTTACATTCTGAAAGAAAATGCCACGTGGACAGAAATTTCCGCACCAGTATCTTCCTTTTCCCATGAGGGCAAATATGATGGGTGCAGCCATGCAAACAATGGCAATAAGTCCAAGTGGCATATAAAAATAAGCTAAAATAAGATAAACTATTAAAATAAAAAATCCGTATTTTTTATAAATGTTTTTAATCATAAAATTCCTTTCTGACGCTCAAAAGTATCTTTTTGTTGATGAAGTTCTAAATAGTAACAATAATTTTGATTTTATATAATTGAATTAATTCATTGGAGAGTATAAACTAGTATAAAAAGTATATCAAGTACGCAATAATTATTGACCTGGTATTGAAAAACGTACCATAGTGGTGAATGAACGCCGAGAGCGTTCCCTATTATGGTTAATCAAAACAGATAATTAAGGAGGCACATATGCCAAAAAAAGAATCGCTGTGTGACAGCATTGGTGGCGAAGGCTGTGGACTAAAGAGAGTTATAGATATTGTTGGCGGCAAGTGGAAGATTATGATTCTCTGTGTTATTAACAATAATGAAGTGGTACGTTACGGCGATTTGAAGCGTGCCATATACGGAATTACCAATACTATGCTATCCAATTCGCTAAAAGAGATGGTGGAGGATGGATTGGTTGTTCGTGAACAGTATGACGAAATGCCGGTGAGAGTTGAGTATTCGCTGACAGATAAGGCAAAGAGCCTGATTCCTATTTTGCTTGAACTAAAGCATTGGGGCGAGGTTAATAAATGAGGAGAGTGGGACAATGAATAAGAATGTAATAAATGAGAATGTAATAAATAAGTGTGCAATGGATGTTAATACAATGACTATCAATGCAAGTTTTGATGAATTTATAGAAAATATGAAAAAACAGGAAAAAGTAGTTAATTATCTTCAGATAAGACAGCACGGAGAGGTGATTTTTGACTGGGGAAGATTGTCCCAAAAGAGCAGACTAAACACCTGGTCTGTCAGCAAGAGTTTTATTTCGGTTGCAGTAGGGATTGCCATGGATGAAGGACTTATAACATTGGACGAGAAGATTTGTGACAGTTTCTTAGAGTATTTGCCATCCAATCCTTCTGAGAATCTTCTGAATCTTACGGTGAGACATATGCTTACTATGACTACGGGGGTGTCACATTCGCTGTTTTTTGATAATCATCCTGAACGTTATGTTACAGAGGACTGGATTGCATATTTCTTCTCACAGGAGTTTCCTTACAAACCTGGGGAAAGATTTTTGTACTGTAATTTTAATACATACATTTTGGGATGCCTGATTGAAAAGAAAAGTAATATGGACATTATGGAGTATCTGATACCTAGATTATTCACACCACTTAAAATCTACAGCCCGGACTGGACACGCTGCCCAAAGAAGCATATACATGCGGCAAACGGTCTGTATCTTACTATAGATGAATTTGGAAGGTTCGGACAGATGGTGTTAGACGGAGGCATATTTGAGGGTAAGAGAATTGTGTCAAAGGAATATCTTGATATGGCTACAAAGAATCAGTTACCAACAGAATGGGATTTAAAATATGGATTCCAGTTTTGGATAAATCCGGATGGTGTATCTTACAGATCAGATGGAAAGTACGGTCAGTATATTATCATACTTCCCCAAAAAGATATGGTAGTTAGCATGCAGTCTCTGAGTGAGGGCGAGATGTTCGCAGAGGTATGGAATTTTATAGAACAATTATCAGATAATTGACAATATATCCACAATAAGGATATACTCAAAGATGTTACTATAAACGTTTTACGGAGCGAGGTAAAAAATGAAAAAACAAAACCTATTGGGGAGGGGTATTGCGCTGGTACTTTGTGCTACAGTGCTTGGTCAGACTATGTCTACAAACGGCGTTGCAGTTTTTGCTGCAAACAAGTCAGAAGCCGTTATCCAGACGGATGATACGATCTCTGACAAAAACACAATTGAAGAAAATCAAGGAATAGGGGAGAATGATAGCACCGGTGAAATCAAAGAGATTTCTCTGGAGTGTGCAAATTATTCATCCTCTTTAGTTGAGTTGAGGTGGAATGTTGAAGATGATTTTGAATGTTCTGCCTTTTTTATTTACAGAGACGGTAAAAAAATCGATGTCTTAGACAAAACCGATGAGGCAGAATACGGTTACTCAGATAAGAATGTTGAGGCAAATAAAACATATTCTTACAGGATAGAGGCTGTAAATTCTGAGGAGACAAAGGTCGCAGAAAGTGCTGAACTTTATGTAGAGGTATTGGAAGACTGGAATATTACCGGTGATACGACTTTGTCACAGAATAAGAAAGTTAAGAATCTTACTATCACAAAGGGAACCTTAAATCTGTCTTCTTACGAACTTCAGGTTGAAGGAACAGTAACCTTAAGTGGAGAGGGAAAATTAAACGTAAATAAAGGATATTTGGAGTGTAATAATTTAAATGTCAGCAGAAATTATACTTATATAACAATGACTGATGTTAACGGTTATATACTCGTAAAAAATAACATGACGTATTCATCGTATTCTAGTAGTTCCATTAGTGCCGGAACTTTAGAAATAAAGGGTGATTTTACGTATGATTCGACAGGCAAAGGGTGTTTTTCATGTATAGGAAAGCATAAGACAATCTTTAGTGGAAAAAAGAAGCAGACAATCAAATTCAGTGATGAGAGTTCATATTTTTCTATAGTTGAATTGGATAATCACAGCGAAGACGGTGTTGTATCTTCAGGAGTATTGAATGCATATGAATTGCATACAAATGGATGCAAGTTGGACCAGGGAATTGAAGGTGGAAAGTCAGGATGGACATTGAGCGATGATGAGACTGTAGACGGAGACCTTATCCTTCAGTCTGATGAATTGGATTTGGATGGCCACACGCTGAGAATAAAGGGTGACTTTATTCAGCCCGGTGGAATGGTTAAAATCAATAAAGGTACACTGATTGTTGATGGAAACTATTATATAGAAAATAAAAAGAATACAGACGGCGCAGATAAGTTCAGCAGAGGTTCAGGTATTTTGAAGATGTTGGACTCTGAGGACAGGGTAGTTGTAAAAGGAAATTTTAGAATGGGTTCTCTTTGGAAACATGAATCTGTTATTAAAGCCGGAACAATGGAAGTGGGAGGAGACTTTAAACAGACCACTTATGTAAATAATGGTAACTTTGCGTCTACAGAATCATTCAAACTTATCATGAACGGTAAGGGAGCGCAGAAGATTGATTTTGCACAAAACGAACCTAGTGCATCCCGCATAGCAAACCTTGAGATACAAAATGACAGTGAAGACGGCGTTACAATTGGTGGAAATCATGTAACAGTAACAGGGACAATCACTGATAACGGTCATTACGTAAAAGGATATGTAATTCCGGGAGCATCAGCAACAATCACAGACAATACATACCATGGAAATCTTTATTTACACGTGTCAAGAACTATAGGATTTCCACTTGTTGTAGAAGGAACTGTGAGTCAGGACACGTCCATAACATATAATGCAGATGTGACGATAAAAGGAGGATACTCATTATCAAACGGTTATGGATATTTAAGTGGACATGAGATGCATGTTGAAGGAAATGTGACGATATCATCAAACGGATATTATCACCCGACAAATTTAGTTTTGCAAGGTGGAAAACTGATATGTGAAGGAAACCTGACAGTCAATCCGTCGTACTCGTATATAATAATGAATAATGCCAATGACTACATATATGTAGGTGGTAACTGTTCATTCACATCAAGCGTTTGTTCGACAATGAGTGCGGGAACATTAGAGCTAAAAGGGGACTTTACCCAAAAGGGATCATACAGTAATGTTCAGGCAAGTGGAAGTCATAAGGTAGTATTAAGCGGAGACAAGAAGCAGACGGTATTGTTTGAAAACACATCATGTCATTTTCATAATCTTGTACTTGAAAACTACAGTGAAGAAGGAATCTATGCACCAAACGGACTTAAT
>JAILRH010000167.1 GCA_024698345.1 Lachnospiraceae bacterium
TTTAAGTTCCATTCTCTCCGGATAGCTGACATCTCCAACGTAGAAAACATAGTATTGAGGTGTAGGCAGAGTTAACTGTGAAGTGCCGTAAATGTTGAGTTTATTTACAGTAACATACTTTTCATAAAGTTTAGAAAAGTAAAAAATACCACGAATAGGCATGTTAGGGTTAAAGGTACTCTGCTGCTCATACAGAGACATAATCTCGTCGGAAGTGACAAGACAGGAAACGTCATTTTTATATCCTAAGTAAATGGCATCTTCAATTGTGGTGATGGTCAAATCATCAGGATTGGTATAATCTTTGTCGTTAAGAGCATTGTACAATGAGAGAAGATAATCTTTGCGTTCTTCCCTGCCAAATATGTAATTAAATAACTTATCTTTATGTTTCTTCTGAATCATAGAACCCCTTTCAATAATACGACGATATAGTCACAAACAGTTTGTATAAAAATATTATACACAAACCATTTGTGATGTCAAGAGTGCTTTTTTTATGTCGAAAATAGAGATTTGATAAATAAGTTTATTGGCGAATTATAAGGAGAATTTAGTTCAAAGGAAGAAAGTGACAATCTGATAGTATTGACCGCGATATTTGATGTGCCGATTGATGACATAATTGTCGTTGATAATAAGATTAACATGCAACTTGGTGCATGAAAAAACAGAATAGGAACCGGAGATGTTTCCGGTGCCACCACACTCATATAGTTTAAAGGGTAAAATAATCGGCTACGAACCGGTTGATTCAGGTTCGAATCCTGCGGGGACAGTTGTAATTTTGGCACTGTTTATTCTTCCTGAATTTCAAAACTTAGGATAGGATTTGCCGCAATCGGTAAAGCATTTGAAATGCATCCCGAAGCAACAGTATGGAGGCTTGCAATGATCCTTCAGGAGCCGGCGAATTGTCATCTGTATGAGAAATGCGGATTTGAGAGAACGGGGGAGGAAACTGTGATTAATGAGAAGATGACGATTGTGGGGTATGAGAGGCGAATAGGATAATATAGAGAATTGGATAGTCAGGCGAGTGATTGGCTCTTTTATAGTAGCGAAAAAAGCTATCGAATAGAGGAAAATCAGTGTAAAATTGAAATATAATTTAGTGAAAGAGAGGGATTAAATATGCCGAAGAATATTCCTATAAGACATCATTATATTCCAAAGTTTATGTTGAGACCTTTTGCTGATGAAGAAGGTTATTTACAGTATTATGACATAAATACGCAGAAGATAGTTAAGAAGCTTCCGGAAGAAATATTTGTTGTTTCTCATCTTTACAGAGATGAAATAAATTCTCCATATGATCCTGTAATAATTGAGAAAGAATTGGCTCGTTATGAAGGTGAGGTAGCCCCAATAATAAGAAAATTTAGAGATGATGCAGATGTAACACTTACAATAGAAGAAAATGAAAAATTAAAACTATTTCTTGCTATTATGGCATTTAGATCACAAAGAGTAAAAGAAAAATTTGGCAAAAATGCAAGTGAAAGAAATAAAACATTTTATGGAATATATCAAGAAGACGGAAACCTAACAGATTTTTGGACTAGGAATTTGGGACAGATAGTTAAATGTAGGTCAATAAAGGAAGTGTTAGATAATCCTAATATTGATGATCCCATGAAAATGTTTATGTTTCGTGATACATTTGGTTATGAGGGGATGTATTTTATGGTGCTTGAAAGAAGAGGAGCGGAGGAATTTATCGTCAGTGATTGTTATCCTTTAGTCATGGAGGGAGAAGCTGATAATGGGTTTAAAATGCAAATGTATATGATATATCCTATATCACAAATGAAAGCAATTCTGTTTGTTTATAATGGAGTGGAAGCAGCAAGAATGAGTGTCTCTGGATTTGATAGGAAATTTTTTCAGAAACCGAAATATAATCGAGAAAGCAAAACAATAAAAATAGCATCGCGAAAGATATACGAAGAAGACGTAAAAAAGTTTAATCAGATTTTTATTGATAATTCTGAAATAGGGATTGTTATACAGAATAGAAAAACGATTGAAAAACACGGGAGAGAGATAAAAAATTGCTAAGCATGGAACAAAGGGATAGAAATGATTCTATGTGAATACGATGTGTTTAGAACGGGTATTTCATATGAGCAAAAAAGGATTGTTTTCAAGTATATCATGGTGTCGTGATGATTATATCAGTTGCTGCAGAGAAGGGCATTGTGAGATGCTACAAGTTATTCCCAAAACAACAGATTAAGAAAGATTTTTAATGAGTAGGCATGTCACATCGATTTGCTTATTATTTCAATAGGCCCAGGCAGAAATGTCTGGGCTTTTGTGCTTGTTGAATGCTGATTATAAGTAGAAATAATAACAGATTATTTACCGTAATCAGACAGAAGTATGGTATAATATTTTTATACTTACTGATCGGATAACAATTTAATATGGGAATGAAATAAGAAAAATCTTAGAGGTACAAAACTATGGAAATAATGAATATTGTTAGTAATCCTTACGAGAAAAAGATTGAGTTCAAAACGCTTGAAACATCGTCTCAAGAGTGGAGAGATATTAGGGAAACAAATCCTAATAGCAAATTAAGAGAAGTTGAATCGGAGAATTTCTTTTTGCCTTTCAAAATCAAGGAAATAATGGATACGATAGCAGATGAATACTGTATAGGAAAAGACAAGATTTCTGTTATGTTTTCAGGAACACTTGAAGAATACAGACAAGTTGAAGAAGTGTGTAAAAAAGATGGATTGAAGAATAAGATTCAGTTGTCTAGGGCTTCAATCATGCTTGAAAATGCAAGGCACATTTTGGAGGATGCGAAAAAAGTATTTCTCAAGGTGAAGCCTACTATCGAGGATATTATTAAAGATGATGAAGAAATAAAAAAAGATTTGTATAAGGTATCGGATGCGTTGGATGATATAATACCTATTTGCGTATTTGGTAATTATAGTTCGGGGAAATCTACGTTTATAAATGCGTTAATAGGAGAAGAAATATTGCCTAGCGGCGGAGATCCTATAACTTCAAAGATATATGAAATTCATAGAGAGTCTTCCGCTGATGAAGCTAGAATTACATTCACTTTTAAGGAAATAGATTATCTTATAACGTTCGAAGAAAATACATACCGTTTAGAAAAGGGAGATAAAAATTGCAAAATAATGTCTCAGGTAAAAGAGTGTATTGATGAAGTGTCTTCGGAAGGAATGTTTGCAAAGATTAATGCAGCATTGAAAGTGCTTAATGGCTTTGACAAGAAAGACGCAGAAGAAATGATGGTTGGTGAAGTTATAAAGATTTCAGTACCATTTTCAAAAGATGGTGTGTTAGGACAATCGTTGAATAAGTTTGTTATTTTTGATACACCTGGGTCTAATTCTAAATCAAACGCGAATCATTCAGTAGTGTTGAAGCAGGCTATGGAGAACTTTTCTAATGGAATACCGGTTTGGATTTCTGTTTATGAAAGTATTGATAGTGAAGACAATGCTGAATTGTGTGATGAAATATTATCAATAAAGGCTTTAGATAATAGATTTACAATGATTGTGTCTAATAAGGCTGATGGCTCTGATCTTGATGAAGAAAAGTTTACAGATGAAAAGATAAAGGAAATATTGAATTACAGTGCTATAAAGAAGATGTATACTGGTGGGATATATTTTGTCTCTTCAATTATGGGACTTGGATCTAAGAAAAAAGGTAATTTCACTGATAAACATTATAGGAAAATATATCGTTCGCAAAAGGAAATGTATGAGGATCCAGAGGATGAAGACTATATTTCACTGTATGAGTACAACATTATGCCTGCGCAGGTGAAAGAAGAAGTAGTAGGGTATTCTGAAAATTCAACAAATATAATATATGCCAATAGTGGACTTCTCTGTATTGAAATGGAAATGGAGAAGTTTGCAAGCAGATATTCAGCATACAATAAATGTCAGATGGTATATGATTTTTTAAGCGGAATTATTGACGAAACAGATAAGAGACTTCAAGAAAAAATAGTTCGCAGAGAAAAAATGAAAAGTTCTCTTGAAGAAGACTTTAATAAAGTGGAGCAGGAACTGATATTAGAAATAAATGAAGATGTTAGAAATACGAAAAGTTTATTGGAAAAAGATTCAAAAGAAAAAATAGAATCATATGCAAAAGAGCATGCAATGAGCAAGAGAGGCGCTGATGAATTCGCAGAAAAAGATAGTTCTATTAGGCAAGAAAATGAAGAAAAGTCTTTGATGGGTATTCATGACAGTGTTCTTAAAGATGCAAAAGAAGATATGATAGCTAATTTTATATCGAATGGTAAGAACTTGTTTAACAAAGATTTTGTGAAAAATATTAAAAAACTTGGAACAGAATTAAAAGAAAATTATGAGGAGATGGCAGAATTAGATGATAGCAGGAATGAAGAATTTAAAAAAATAAATGTAATATCTACTGATGCCATGATTAAATATGTTATTGATGAGTATAAAAAAGACATTGAGAATGCAAATGAATTAATTGATCAGAAAACACAAAGATATTGGAGTGCAGAGGCCGAAAAAGAAAAGGAGCACCTAATAGATTTGATTACGGAATCTGAAAACTTATCGATAGTAAAGAGAAAAGAAATTACAGAAATAATTATGGATTATGAGCCACTTACTTTTAAAGACAATGCAGATTCATTATTTATAAAACAACGCTTCCTTAGAGGTAATCTTCTCGGATTCAAGTTCATTAAAACAGAGGAATTAAATATCAGAAAAATTACCACATATTACAACAAAACATTAGAAAAAAATGTTTTAGAAATGGCGGGAGTAATAAATAAGAAAAGCAAAGATAATTTCAATATCTGGCTGAGTAATCTTATGTCTGTAATTGAATTAAATATTACAGAGTATAATCCGGAACTAAAAGAATTAAAGGAGTCTATAAAAGAAGAAACAGAAATAATTAATAAATTGGTTAACAATAAGCAGGATATCAAAGATTCATTTGAAACCATTACATCTATGATGAAGTGGAAAAGTGTAGAATAGGAGGGATAATATGGGCGTTAAGAATATGGTTACAAAGGCAGCTAATAAAGCTGGCGATACCGTTTCAAAATTAGCAACATTGAGTCCTTCGCAAGTTGAAGATATTCAGATTCAAAGAGAAAACTATTTGCTGGAAGAACCAAAGTCTGATGATGAAGTGGCAAAGGTGCGAACAGAAAGAATGATTGCTGCAAGTGGTGTAGAAATATTTAATTCATTTTTGCCACAATTAAAAGAATTGTATGTTCCAATACAAAATGATGCGGAATATGGTGAAGAGTTTAAATCAAACCAAAATATTAGATACATTAACATTACCAAGTGGGTTACGGACAAGAAAGAAAATAACTTGGAAAAATTGGTAAATGTTTATGCTGTATTATCAAATGAAGATTGTAACATTGCATTAGTTTTTAACAGAACTAAAATTGGAACAAATGTGTATTTGGCGGTTGTTAATGATAAGAATTCAAATAATCGTGTAGATGGAGATATTTACATGAGCAGATTGATTGAGGCTATTAGAGGAAACTTCCCGGGAGCAGAATGGGAGGATGAACAATTTGGAGTTTTACCGTGTCTTGATAATCATAAGACTTACTCTGTTGCAACAGCTTCAAATATACCAACGGAGAAATCTGAAAAGTTTGCAAGTCAAACAATTGAGAAGTTATTGGATGGTGTGATTCCTGATTTACCAGAAAAAGAATACACTATTATTCTTCTTGCAACACCTATTAGAGATGTTGAAGATAGAAAAAATAAGTTAAGTGAATTTCATTCAGGATTAACGCCTTATGCGTCATGGCAGACTTCATTTCAGCTAACTGAAAGTAATTCTACAGCAGCAACGGCTACAATAGGAGTTAATGTTGGGGCTAGTGCAGGTATTCAGAATAGCCAGAATTACTCCGATACAGTTTCTAAAGGAAAGACAGTTTCTAAAGGCACTGAAGAATCTGATTCAATAATAAATGAAGAATCACAAGAAATTACAGATACTAAAAATGAAAATGTTACAACAGAAGAGTCTATATCAGAGACTGATATAGAAAGCGAAGAGACAATGGATATGGCTGGCATAAATGTCGGAGGTAATGCGGGACCAGTTAGTGCGGAAGTAAGTTATGGGCATGGTTGGAATAGAGGAACTTCTAAAGCGATAGGTGAAATAGCATCAAAAGCATTGTCAAGAGGGGTAAGTAAATCCGTATCAGAAAGTGTATCTAAAGCAACTGGTAGAGCAGTGGCTAACACAGTTGGAAAAGCTGTTACTAAATCAATGGCAGCAACAAAGGGTATTACTAAAGGAACATCTTTAGGCGCAAACGTTGGAGCAAATTTTGCAAGATCATCAACGATTACGGCTGTCATTGGAAAGAATGAAGGAATCACACAAACTTTTGAAAACTTTAATATTAAACATGCATTGGAATTATTAGAAAATCAGATGAAGAGATATGAAGAAAGTTCGGCGCTGGGGATGTGGGACTTTGCTGCTTATGTTTTGAGTGAAGACCATAACATTGCAAATAATGTTGCACATTTATATTTGGCGCTTACACTTGGTCAAGAATCATATATGTCTGAATCGGCAATTAATGTGTGGAGAGGAAATATAGAAGATGAAAGCTTCCTGTATACTATAAATAGTTAAGGAACTTGACTATAAAAAATACCTCAAGTAAATTTAGATTATTACTGACCGGGAAGTTGGTAAAATCTAATAAATACAAGAGGTATCTAAAATGAATGTTAAAGGTAAAAA
>JAILRH010000172.1 GCA_024698345.1 Lachnospiraceae bacterium
TTTTGTTATCCACGACGAGCCAAGCGAAAATCTGTGCTTGCACAGAGATTTTCACTTGGCGACCGTGTAATCACTGAGAAGTAGCGAAGTGGATTCGAAGTGATTACACAGAGTGGGTATCGAGTAGGAATCAGCCTACTCGATTGTATAAAGCGTTGCGTTAGTGATTGAATCACGAACGCAACGCTCTTTTTTGCACAATTTACGGGAGAAAAGTAGGGCGTGACACCCCACAAGCGTAAAAAGGCGAAAGGGATGTCAGGAGTTTCTTGTGAAAAAGATACCTACGGCATCCCAAATGAAGAAATATCAAAAGGGGATGTAGGGAGTTCTGAGAATTTGTGAGGAGTTCTGAGAAGTAATGAGAAGTTCTGAGAATTTGTGAGGAAAAAAGTAAGTCCTGGCATCCCAAGTGAAGAAATTTCAAAAAGGGATGTCAGGAGTTTCTTGTGAAAAAGTAACCTGCGGCATCCCAAATGAAGAAATATCAAAAAGGGATGTCAGAAGTTTCTTGTGAAAAAGTAACCTGCGGCATCCCAAGTTAAGAAATATCAAAAAGGGATGCCAGAAGTTTCTTGTGAAAAAGTAACCTACGGCATCCCAGATGAAGAAATATCAAAAAGGGATGCCAGAAGTTTCTTGTGAAAAAGATACCTGCGGCATCCCAAATGAAGAAATATCAAAAAGGGATGTCAGGAGTTTCTTGTGAAAAAGTAACCTGCGGCATCCCAAATGAAGAAATTTCAAAAAGGGATGTCAGAAGTTTCTTCAATAATCTGATTTTATATTACTTCAGAGTGTTTATCAGTCCGTCGAGCATACGACTGTCGAATGGGTGCTGTGATGTTTCCATTGTTATAAAAAGATTATCGCCAAGTTTGTATCCCATACTAGACAGAATTTGAATTTTGCTGACGGCATTATCAGCATATTTTTCATTATTCATAAGTCCGAAATGTTCTAATATAATATTTCTTCTATTTGCTATATCTAACAAAGTAAAATCAGGATAGAAGATACCAATATCCGGAATATACAAAGGATATTCATATCGATATGGAATGCCTTCTTTGAAAAGCTTGTCTGCTATAATCTTTTCAGATTTTGAGCGCACTCTTTCACCGTTTTCAGTGAATATTTCCGGAGTATCATCATCAATTTCTTTTCTTGTATACACTTCGCTCGTCCAAAGTTTTTTGTATTGTTCGTCAGTGATAATTGCTGAATTATAACTGTCAGGGTCGCTTGGATTCGTATCTTCAAAAAGATAAGAATCAATAATACGGCGTTTACCTTGACCTATTCTCTTGTACAACAACTCATAACTGTTATTGTTCATTTTATTGAGTAATCTGTTTATCAGTTTCAACTCGTCCATAGCGTATTTATTTGCTTTTGAAAAATAGTTGTATTTGACTATGTTCTTGGCTTTTTCTTTTTCTGATGCGTGTAAATAATGATACCCACCGCTGTGGGAAGAATTTTTCTTGTAAAATTGAAGCGAGTTGTGGTGGACAAGGACTTTTACACTATATTGTTCGGAAGGTACTTTACGGGTTTTTCTTGCAGTTAGGGTAATTAATTCTTCTAATTTTCTTTTTTCTTTCATTAATTCTTTTTGTAATTTCATTCTTTGTCTCCTTTTCATATGAATAGATTTAAAAATGTTTAGCTGAGTTAAAAATTATTATATCACAAAAACAATATAAAACAAACACAAACAGTATGTTGCACTAAAATGACGAAATATAATTTATGAATAATTTGTATTAGAAAAGAAGTGAAATATAATTTATGAATAATTTGTATTAGAAAAGAAATGAAATATAATTTATGAATAATTTGTATTAGAAAAGAAGCGGAATATGATTTCTGAATAATATTGTGTTGAAAAAGAATCGGAATATGATTTCTGAATAATTTCTGTTAAAAAGAGACGAAATATGACCTATGACTTATGAATAATTTTTAGTTAAGAGGGAAATATAAAATATAAATAAAACCTCCGGTGTTTTGTTGCGATTTGTAGTTGATAGTTTTCACAAAGAATATGCATCGGTTATGAAGCAGAAGCTACTAACCTTGTTACTTGTAACACAGTGACTGGGTAGCAAGTAGTAATATAGCGATTGCACAGCTAATAGTAATATAGCGATTGCACAGCTAACAGTAATATAGCGATTGCACAGCTAACAGTAATATAGCAATTTCACATCAGCTGTGTAGCAGAAGCTACTGATACAGCAATAGCGTCGAGAGTGTTCTTGAATAAAAAAGAAAGGTTAGGATGATATGAGAAATAATATGAGAAATAATATGAAAAGTAATATGCGGAACAAATTTATTGCATCTACAAGTTTATGTGTTGTAGGTTTTTTAGGCATTGTTTTTGCAACTTATTATACAAAGGATGATGGCGGAAATAAGATTGAACTTAAAAAGGTTGAGAAGGTAACTGTTGAGAACAGTGCTGCGCAAGAAGATTTTGCAAAAGAAGACGTTGCCAATGCCGCAGGAGCGGGAACTGATACAGAATTTAGCAATGTTGCCAATGCCGCAGGAGCGAGAAGCGATGCAAAAGATAATAATAATGATGGAAGTGATAATGATGTTGCAGTGGCAGGTGATATTATCCCGGGAAATATTGCCGGTGGTGACAGAGCATCCGGGGACAGAGAAGTTTATCAGGACTATGAAGAAACTCAACCATTCAGAGAGAAGACAGAAGAGAATCCAATCGAGGGTGAGGGAAATCTTAAAGGATTGTCAACAGAAGTCAATGCGGCAATTAATGCATTGTCTTTCAACAAGAAATCCAATTTATTATGGCCTGTGGAGGGAAATATTATTCTTGAATACAACATGGACAACACTATTTATTTTCCCACATTGAATGAGTACAAAACGAATCCTTCCATTGTCATTCAAAGTGAAGAGTTCGCGCCGGTGATAGCATCGGCAAAAGGTGTTGTTACAGAAATTGGAGAAAACGACGAGATTGGCGTGTATATAAAGACTGCCATTGGAAATGATTACGAGGTAACCTACGGACAGATTATAAATCCTACAGTTGAGGAAGGGCAGGTTGTGGATGCCGGGGATGTGATTGCATGCGTGAACAAGCCTACAAAATTTTATGAGAAGGAAGGTTACAATCTCAATTTTGCCGTTACGAAAAAAGGAAAGGCTGTCGATCCTATGAAATATCTGACCGTAAATGAATAGCAAGAAGCAAAAAAATAAAAAACTGAGCAACAGAATGATAATAATTGATTAAATGACTAAATGAAGTAACAAAACTAAAAATCGATAATATACTATAAAATAGAACGTAGAAAAATTGCAGAGTGACTTTTCTGCGACGAGCAATCGTTCAATAACATTTTATTGTCAACTGCTTTATATAGATATAGCCCGAGGTAGCTGTTTTATTTGGAGTACTATTCGAAAATGATAGTTGCATCGGGCTATTGTAATAATGTTAATTGCAGATATTTCAAGTCACCAGGCAACCATCAGCAAGACATTAGGTAATTATCAGACAGTCACCAGGCAACCATCAGCCAGACATTAGGTAATTACCAGACAGTCACCAGGCAACCATCAGCCAGACATTAGGCAATTATCAGCCAGTTACCAGGCAACCATCAGCAAGTCACCAGGCAACCATCAGCCAGACATTAGGTAATTATCAGACAGTCACCAGGCAACCATCAGCCAGACATTAGGTAATTACCAGCCAAAAATCAGTCAACCATCAGCCATATATTGACAATTATTTCCACCTTCAGTCTTGTAGTTATTACCTGATTGTTTTATAATTATAATATCATGTTGCGGATAATTCAGTATGGAAAACTGGGGAAAAACAGTCTTCTTTAGGGACGGTAGAAAGGGGACGGAATATGGAAAAGAGCAGAAAACTTAAGTTGTTTCTTATTATTTTTTCTTCGTTGATTGTTGTTGCCATGGGCGTTATGGTAATAATCAGTATTGTTGAAAAAAGTTATAAGGATTCGGAATTCAAATTGGAGTACTCATACTCTGTTGACAATCAGTGGAAAGATAAGAATGGTAAGGAGGTTGACCTGACTGATTTGAAAGCTGTTCCTAAAAACGGAGACGGAACGCTTTCTATTTTTACCGAACTTTCAACAAAAGGAACGGAAGGAATTAATCTTATTTATCGAAGCGATGATTGCAGCACACAGTTGTATGCAGGAACAGAGCTGTTGTATGAAACTAATAGAGTTGAATCGCTGCTTTATGACAAACCGATTGGTGTAAGGTGGAACCTGATTCGTATTGATAATGAGAATATGAATAAGAAGATTGAAATTAGAATCAAGCCTGCATACAGTGATAGGCCGGTTTATATTGACAGCACCTATGTTGGAGACAGAGCCAAACTTGTTCTTGATATTATAAATAACAACATCATCAATGTTTTGATTTGTTTTATCATGTTCATAATAAGCATTTTGTTGTTTGTTTATTCGTCTCTGACTACTATTTTTTCAAAAAGTATTACAGCTGAAAAGGACTACGGACTTGGATATCTGGCATTTTTTGCGTTTATTGCGTCCGTTTGGTGTTTGATTGAGACCAATACTCTTCAGCTTTTTGCAAAGGATTTGAATCTGATTGAGATAGTATCCAAGATGCTTGTGCTCATTGCACCGGTTCCGCTGTTGTTCTTTATGGACAGTTGTTATGGCATTCTCAAATGGCTTGTGGTAAAGGTTATTATCGTATTAGATTTGATATACATATCTGTTGCCATTATTTTTCAGAGTTTTAAAATATATGATTTGGAGCAGATTATATTTATTGATTATGGATTTTACGGAATAATAGTACTGCTTATTTTCTTTGTAATAATCGGAAATGTCAAGGTTGATAGCAAACAAAGAGATTATAAGGTGTATTTTTTGTTGCAACAGTTAGGATTTTTTTTCCTTGCAATTTCACTTATTGCTGATATGGCAAGAATTATTTTTGGATATACTACCGACAAGGCTGTGATTGCAAGAGGCGGCATTGTGGTGTTTTTGATGCTAATCTGCATAGGCAATGTTTATAGGATTATCAACGTTATTCAGTACGGAATGAAGACGGAGTTTGTCGGACAACTTGCGTATTCAGACGGACTCACTGAAGTGGGTAACAGAACAGCTTACGAAGAAAAACTCAAATCCATAGAGAACAGAAAAGAGGGCAAGTTTGGAATCGTAATGCTTGATGTAAATAACTTAAAGATTGTAAACGACAATTTCGGACATGAAATGGGGGATAAACTCATACGTTATGCTTCTGATCTTATCAAAGATACATTTGGCAAGATTGGAAAGGTATACAGAATTGGTGGCGATGAATTTGCAGTTATTATTTTTAATGCAAATCCACAGGAAAATTACAATATTTATGTTGAGGATTTTAAGGAGCAGATGGAAGAATTGTACAAGAAGAACGAAGAAGAACTTCCTATAGTTGTTGCTCACGGATTTTCATGGTGCGACCAACTGACTGAGAATGAGATCAAGCACACGGTAAAAAGAGCGGACGAGATAATGTATGAGAATAAGAAAGAATTGAAGTTATTATATCCTACATATCTTAAGGATTTCAGAAAGGGACGTTTGTAACTAAGAATATGATAAATATATCTTAAGGATTTCAGAAAGGGACGTTTGTAACTAAGAATATGATAAATGCATGTTAGGGGAGGTGCATAATGTGTTGGAAAATAGGTTTACTAAAAGTTTAGTTGTATTTACATTGATTGTCTGCATGGTGCTCCAATTTGGAATGCCGCGACAAAGTATTGTTCGGGCAGCAACACCAATCTGTGATACATACAGTGGGATGAATATCAACGCTCAGAATTATGACAGATGGTCTGCCACAATCAAGTCATATCTTGTTCCTATGTCTGACGGAAAGCTCATGAGAGTTCAGTACGGAGATAAGATTGGCGGAGTGTTGGTTGAGTATTACGACAAGTATTATAACTTTAAGAGTAAGAAGATTATTACAATGGAATTGCCGATATTTGGTGGATTTTTTGTTGCAAATGATTATTACGTTCTGCTCACCGGACAGGAGAACAGAAATCAGAATGCGGATACAAAGGTGTATGAAGTTACCAAGTATGACAAGAACTGGAATAAGCTTGGAACAGACTGTATAAAGGGAGCAAACACAACAGTACCTTTCGATGCAGGTTCTGCAAGAGGAGTTGTGTATAATAACCTACTCTATATTAGGACATGCCATGAGATGTACAGCGGACATCAGGCCAATGTATCCATAGTATTCAATCTGGATAACAATAAGATTGTTGATTCCTACACTGATGTTATGAATACTTCATACGGATATGTTAGTCATTCATTCAATCAGTTTGCAGGAATTTCCGATAACAAATTTGTATGTGTGGATCATGGAGATGCGTATCCGAGATCTATTTTGCTTACTAGATACAATGTTGCTGCATCTTCCGGAACGGTTACTCTTGGATATTCACAGAGATGTTCACTGACTGATGTTATGACATTTCCCGGAAATACAGGTGACAATGTTACGGGAGCATCTGTTGGAGCCTTCGAGGTGACTGACTCAAGTTTCCTTATAGCAGGTAATTCTGTAGTGCAGGATGAATCTAACACGTCCCATAAGACACGAAACATATTTGTTGCTTCGGTAGATAAGTCTACAATGCAGATTAATACAACCTGGCTCACATCATTTAAAGAAGGGGAGACAACTACGAGAACCCCTCATATGATTAAGATGGCAGATAACAAGTACATAGTTATCTGGTCCAGAGATTCTATGGTGTATTACACAACAGTTGATTCAACAGGTAAGAAACTGACGACGATAAGATCTTTTGAAGGCGAGTTGTCAGACTGTGCACCGGTTATTTACAACAAGAAGATTGTTTGGTATACGTGGCGCAATAATGTTAATACTTTCTATGAGATTAGTGTTTCTAATCTGGCAAATACAACGGTCACACCTATTGAAAACGGACACCATTATGAGAGCCTTGGGGTAACTAACGGTTATGCAGACCTTCACTGTACCGTTTGCGGACATGATGAGCACATGGCTGTCCCTACAAATCAGTCGGTGTGGTGGAACACAGATGTCAATTCATGGAGCTACTCAAGTTGGGTAAGTGAATCCCAAAAGGTTGGAAATTATGTTCAGTGTTGGGTGACATTAGAACCCGATTCGGGAGTAAATACAGATATTTCTTTTGAGCCAAGCGATAAGTCGGCAATGCGCATAGAGTACCTTTCCGATAACAAGGCAAAGATTACCATGCTAAAGGCAGGAACCTATTATCTTGCAGTGTATCCGACATATAATCCGGGAATTAAGGTTAACAAAAAGTTTGTTGTGACAGGACCGGGTATTGAACTGAACGGATTCCAGATAAGCAATGTTAATAAAGGATTTAGAACTGTTTATTCAATAGACAGCAGCATAGATGGAAAGGCAGTAAAGAGTTCCGGAGTTATTTATTCAATTAACGGAGTTGATGATTCACAGATTCTATACAACAGCACAAATCAGGATGTAAAGAGCATAAAGAGTACTACATCCGGTAAACTTCAGACTAATTACTCTACTATAGGAACCAAACAAAGTTATGCAATGACGATGAAGTTTGGAAATGCAAACTCAACACTTTTCACTACAAAGTATAAAGTCAGGGCATATGCAGTTCTTAGCGATAATTCAGTCAAGTACAGTGACGTGTATGAATTGACAATATATAATATTGCAGACAGATTATACAAATACAAGATGATGGCTACCCAGGAGGGACATGAGTATTTGTACAATGAGATATTGAAGAGAGTAAAAAACAGTTACAGTGCTGTAAGTTATACAAATGCAAATTATGGATTGTACAATTGATAGAGAAATATTTATAATGTGCCGCCCGGATCAATAAATATGAGATGGGCGGTTCATTATGGAATTGCAGAAAATGCAAAAACAGAAGAAATAAAGCGAAAAGATAAAACATAAAATAATAAAACGCAAAATAATAAAACATAAAATAATAAAATGCAAAATAATAAAACATAAAATAATAAAACACAAAAATAAAACACAAATATAAGAGAGGCAATATAATGGAAAAATATGTAATGGCATTAGACCAGGGGACTACAAGTTCAAGATGTATTTTATTTAATAAGAAGGGAGAGATAATCTGTCAGGAGAATGTTGAGTTTGAGCAGATTTATCCAAAGCCTGGCTGGGTTGAACACAATCCGGAGAAGATTTGGCTCTCACAGTATGAAGCGATGAAGCTGATTATGGATAAGGCGAATGTTTCACCAAAGCAGATTGATTCAATAGGAATTACTAATCAGAGAGAAACTACAATTGTGTGGGACAAATATTCCGGAAAACCTATTTACAATGCAATAGTGTGGCAGTGTAGAAGAACGGCAGATATTATTGACGGACTGATTGAAAGAGGAATGTCCAACATGATAAAAGAAAAGACCGGGCTGCCTGCCGATGCATATTTTTCAGGAAGCAAGATAAAGTGGATTCTTGATAATGTGAAAGGCAGCAGGGAGCGTGCAAAGAACGGTGATTTGCTTTTTGGAACTGTGGATACGTGGCTCATGTGGAAATTGAGTGGTGGAACAATTCATGCCACGGATTATACCAATGCTTCCAGAACAATGATTTTCAATATTCACGATTTGAAGTGGGATGGTGAACTGACAGAACTGCTTGATATTCCAATGGAGATGCTTCCACAGACAAAGCCTTCAAGTGGGTTGTTTGGTTATACGGATGAGACTGTTTTTGGAGCAAAGATTCCAATTTGCGGAGTGGCCGGAGACCAGCAGGCAGCACTTTTTGGACAGTGTTGTTTTGAGAAAGGTGATGTGAAAAACACATACGGTACAGGGTGCTTTCTTCTTATGAATACGGGAAAGGAACCGGTGGATTCTACCAACGGACTTCTCACCACAATTGCAGCCTCTGACAGTGATGATGTAGATTACGCACTAGAGGGAAGTGTATTTATTGCAGGAGCAGCTATTCAGTGGCTCAGAGATGAACTGAAGATTATAGACTATGCGCCACAGTCTGAGGATTATGCACTTAGAGTTGAAGACACGGATGGTGTGTATGTGGTTCCGGCATTCACGGGACTTGGTGCTCCATATTGGCAGCAGGATGCAAGAGGTATTATTGTCGGTCTGACAAGAGGCAGCGGCAAAGCTCAACTGATTCGTGCAACACTTGAGTCACTGGCATATCAGACATATGATGTTCTTAAGGCAATGGAGCAGGATCTTGGAACAAAAATAAAAAATATAAAAGTAGACGGTGGAGCCAGTGCAAATGATTTCCTTCTTCAGTTCCAGTCCAACATTCTTAAAAAGAAAGTGAGCAGGCCGATTGTTATTGAAACTACCGGTCTTGGCGCTGCATACCTTGCAGGCCTGGCATCCGGATACTGGAAAGACAAGCAGGAACTTAAGAACAACTTGAAGATAAGCAGAACATTTAGCAATACTATGGACGCAAAAGTTGTGGAAGAAAAAATCAAGGGATGGCATAGGGCGGTCAAGTGTGCGTTGGTTTATGCAGAGTATGATGCCGAATAATGACAGTCTTAGTTGAAAAAAGATAACCGATACTGAGTGATGAAGATTTATTAATAAAACTTATACTGAGTGATGGAGATTTATTAATAAAACTTATATTGGGTGATAAGATATTAGTTATTGCGTATTGTTTTCCGTGGGTGTAGAATGATAATTGCAAAATTGATAGGGATAAATAACTAAAGAGTATCCCGTTGATTTGCAATATTTTACAATTAGGAGGTATGCATATGCTAGTATTAAAAAACAGAACAAATAAGATTGCAGTATCTGCCATGTTTGCAGCCCTTTGCTGTGTGGCGACAATGGTAATAAGAATTCCGACAATAGGAACTAACGGGTATGTGAATATTGGAGATGTTATCGTGCTTCTCTGTGGATGGTTAATCGGTGGTGCATACGGAATGATGGCAGCGGGAATCGGAGCAGGCCTTGCAGATTTGTTAGCAGGATACGCTCAGTATGTACCGGGGACATTTTTCATTAAAGCATTAATGGCACTTGTGGCATATTTAATAATCAAAGCCGCAATTGATAAAAATATAAATAGGACTATTGCATTCATATTTAGTGCTATAGTTGCAGAGGCTGTTATGGTGGTTGGATATTTTCTTTACGAGGCTGTTTTGCTTGGATACGGAATCGCCGCTGCGGCATCAATACCAAGTAATATCGTACAGGGAGGCACCTGTCTTGTAATCGGAGTTGTGTTAGTCAGAATTTTAGAGTCCAACAAGGCACTCAAGAGATTGAATGTTATATAACTAAGCAGGGCTGAATTTGGGCAGGGAAGACATAATAGGGTAGCTATTCAGTCTTTCATAATATTTATTCTTTTTATGTGCATGGATGAATAGTTACATAATTGGTAAATAATAAGGAAAGTAATATTTACAATAATATATTTCGTGATAAAATAAACATGTGTAACAGCATGTTTATTTGTTATTATGAACAAACATATTATGATTGTATTACATATTATGATTGTATTACATATTATGTTTGTACTATATATTAGGATATTTTTAGGAGAGTTTCATTATGTATGAGGAAATAAAAAGTCAGGCAAAAGAAGTTGCAGTTGAGATAATTGAAAAGGCAGGACTTACTGAGGGACAGATATTGGTAGTCGGTTGTTCTTCCAGTGAAGTTTGCGGTGATGTGATTGGAACAAATTCCAACCTGGAAGTTGCAAAACAGTTATTTGCGGGAATTTACGAAGAGACGTCAAAGAGAGGCATTTACCTTGCAGCGCAGTGTTGTGAACATCTCAACAGAGCGATAGTTGTGGAAAAAGCAGCAGTACCTTTTGCTGAGTATGTCAATGTTGTTCCGCAGCCAAAGGCAGGCGGATCATTTGGAACCACTGCATACAAGACTTTCGCACAGCCGGTTATGGTTGAGGAGATTAAGGCTGATGCCGGAATTGACATTGGCGGAACTCTTATCGGAATGCATCTTAAGAAAGTTGCCGTTCCTGTAAAACTTACAAACCACAAAATCGGTGAGGCCAATGTACTTGCTGCCAGAACCAGGGCAAAGTTCATCGGCGGTGAGAGAGCAGTATATAACGAAGAGTTAATGTAGATAAAAATTAATATAAAGAATAAATTCTAATAATTAATACAAATAAGAAAAGACTATTGTGCCTGATGAGATATTTTGCGCAGTAGTCTTTTTCAATGTTATTGTGTATTGGGAGAATCAATTCAACTAAGGTCCAACGTGTTTTGTCTGGAGAAAACTAATAATTTTTTAAAAAAATAAAAATATTGAAAAGACAGGAATCGATTATTATGCAAAGAATTTCTGCATGGAATATGTAAGTAACGCTTCAGGAGATGATTATTTAACAAATTATAGCTAGAATTTTCCCTCCTCTACAGGTGGTGAGATGAATTGCAAAAAGATGAAAAAACAGAAAAAGAACACTTGTTCGACAGCGAAAATGGTGGTATAATATAATCAGTCGAAAAGATGATAGGATGATAGGATGATAGGATGATAGGATGATAGGATGATAGGATGATAGGATGATAGGATGATAGGAGGCTGATTATATGGATAATAATGCACATTCAGTATATCTGCTTTGTTACCATCTGATAATGGTGATAAAATACCGCAGAAAGGTTATTGATGATGATATATCAGAAAGAGCAAAAGAAATATTTGGATACATTGCGCCCAAATATGGAATAGCGATTGAAGAGTGGAAGCATTCTGGAGTCAGAGCTTCTGCCTGGTGACTGCAGGAGGAATGCCAATCGAAGTAATCAGACAATACATCGAAAGTCAGGGT
>JAILRH010000053.1 GCA_024698345.1 Lachnospiraceae bacterium
ATTTTATATACCATCAAGAGGTGGGTCAATTTTAAGTGTTAAATTTTCAAGGTACACAGTATAAAAATATATTTTGTCGTATGTCAGGGTGGGTCAGTTTTAACCGTAAAACCCTGGTCAGTTTTAATTGTAAATCAACAATGATTGTTGCAGATGATATGATATCGATTACTGATTGTCTTACAGGAGAAATATATGCTACCCATCCTCTGTGTCATGAAAAAGGAATGCTGATTGGGCACAAACGCAATTACAGAGATAAAAGCAAAAGCCTTTTGGAACAGGAACGTATGGTTGAAGAACTGTTTGAAAATGATGAACTGATAAGACCGTTTCTTAAACATATCCATGAAACAAGACCTCGATACTACCGTGATCAGTTGGGAGCTATTCGCAGGTTGTTTGAGAACAGAAGCGTGGAGTCCGTTAAAAGAGGACTCAGATATTGCACTGAGAATGAACTATATTCAGCCGGTGATTTAAAATCCAGTATTATTTATCTGGAACAACTCTTTTTAGAAAATGAAAAAGATAAAAAGAATACAAAACCATCTCTTCCCGAGAAATATCAGGGGAATCGTGTAGAAATCAGGGATTTAAGCATATATGAAGAGGCAATGAGAAGGAGTGTTGTGAATGGATAATCTGCAGGAAATAAAGGCATACGCTTCAACGTTAAGCCTTATACATACAAAAAATGAATTGGAACATCTGATTCATGAAGCTGAAAGTAAAGAGATAAGTTATACAGAGTTTTTGCTCGAAATTCTTGGCAGCGAAATAAAACATCGTCAGGATAAGGCAAGAGAAAGGAGAATCAAGGAAGCCGGTTTTCCCTATCCGAAATATCTGAAAGATTTCGATTTGAATTTCTGTCATTCATTAACAAGGAAGCAGTTAAATCAGTTATCGGAGCTTAACTGGATTGATGGTATATACAACTTAATACTGTCCGGCCCGCCGGGAGTCGGAAAAACACATCTTGCAATAGCACTTGGATATCATGCATGTGAAAATGGATATCGCGTCAGCTATACAACCATGCAGTCGCTTATGCAAGTGCTTAGAACCTGTGAAATAGACCGTCGCAGCAAAGCTAAGATGAACCGGATACACAAATCAAATCTGTTGGTGGTGGATGAAGTCGGTTATCTGCCAATCACATCAACAGAAGGAAATCTGTTCTTTCAGTTGATATCAGAGTTACAGGAACAGACATCCATTATAATAACAACGAATAAAGGATTTGAGGAGTGGGCGGAATTTTTGGATGATGCTGCACTGGCGACAGCAATCCTAGATCGTTTGTCATATCGTTGTGACAGAATTCAAATGTGTGGAAAAAGCTACCGTTTGGAAAATCGAAAATCATTTTTGAAAAAAGAGGATCTTACTGATGAAATTTAATAAATATCTACCAAAAGAAACACGCGAACTATTGGAAAAGCAATATAAAGAATATATAAAGGTCACTCCTATGACCAAAAAAGAGCAACGTGCAGTTCGTGAATGGGTGAAAGACGGTCACAGTGTTTATGAAAATCCCAGTGAAGCATGGCATGAAGGGCAGGTGCCGGTGGAGTTCCTGTCAGTTTACCGAGATGAAGAATACATCAGACAGCATACAAAAGGGATGAATTCTGAAGATGCAAGAAGGTTTGCGTTAGAATACTATGGTTGGCTAGACGAAGAAGAACTTCCTGTGTTAGGTAGTGAAACAGATATAGGATTTGATTTTCAGATAACTGAAAATCAAGAACTGCCATTTCAATAAAAAACTATTCCCACGGAGCAATCCGCTGGAATAAAAAAATATGGAAAATAAAATGCCGGTAATTATGGAAAAATAATTGCCAAAATTTATGGAAAAGTACTTGCCATTTACATCTTATCGATGATGTGTGAATTTGGTATAGTTTTGTTGGTTAAGTATATAAGCAATTTGAAGAAAAGGCGCGAGTTTGTTGAGATATGGAACAATGTGTATCCGGTATTATTGTTTGTGCTGATAATGGTTGTCGGTATGTTTGGAGTTATTAAAGCCATGAGGTGATTTAGGCATAAAAAACAAAGCCCATACATCGAAAAAATTGATGTATGGGCTTTGTGATATCTCAATATTATTTTTTAACTCTTATTATTTTGATTTTCGACCACTCTCCCGGATAATTTTTCCCATCAATAACCTTATAAGCTCTTACCTTAATATATAATGTTTTTTTATTTTTTAGTTTCTTATCCTTAATTGTAAAAGTTGCCTTTGAAAATTTCTTAGTTATTGTATTATTTTTCTTAAAACTACGAGTTGTCGAAACTTTTATTTCATATTTTGAACCGCTTATAGTCTTAAGTTTTACAGTTGCCTTAGCTGAAATAAACTTCTTAGTAAACTTAGTTATTTTTGTTTTTCCAACTGTTACCCTCGTTGTTGATTTCTCAGTAATTGGTACAGAAGAACTAGTTTCATTAGATTTGATTGTTGTACTATTTTCTATTATAGCTGTTGTTTCAGTCTGTGGTACTGCAGTTTCAATATCATCATCAATTTTCAACTTGTCACAGCCTTCAAACGCATCTGCTGCAACTTTTGCATCTCTTGGGATATTAATATATCCTAATTCTTTACAGTTTAAGAACGCTTTTTCTCCAATATCAGTTACTGTATCGGGAATCGCTAAAGAATAAATGCTATCACAATTTGCAAATGCATAGCTATCAATAGTTGTTATTCCACTCTGAATAGTAATATTTAAAATGTCAGATGGTAAATTTGAAAATGCGTAACTTCCTATACGAGTAACTTTTTTTCCATTGATTTGAGCAGGAATTACCAAATCTTCGATATAAGACATATCTGTGTCACGTATTATCTGGCAACTGGTAATTTTTATAGTATCATCTTCTTGAACTTCATAAGTAAAACAATCAAATGTTTCTGCTTGAATCTCTGTTGTATCATGGATTATTGTGCTATTAATTCCAACTACTACAAAAGTGAATACTAACAATAATGATACAATTTTATTAATTCTCATCATATTATTCCTCCTTTTTTATGTATGGAAAAACCTACAGTTCTATATAAAACACATGTTACTAGTAAGCAAATTTAGGAATATATTGAGTTACTGTTCTAGGTAATACAAACGTCGAGTCGTTAACCAAAACGATGTTCATATATGCACTACAAGTTGAATTAACATTATAAAAAGCCTGTGTTCCAATATTAACTGTGTTTGTTTGGTATGGATTAAATAGAATTTTTCTTAACTCTGTACAATCCATAAATGTTTCTGTTGAAATATCAATACCTAATGGAAGGCTTAGTTCAATTATACTTGTATTTTTAAAGTTTCGTCCACTCCAAAAATTAGATATACCACTTAGGTCAGCTCTTCCATCAATTTTTTCATTCCCGTCTTTATATACAGTTAACAAATTAGTGCATCCAGTAAAAGTATATTGTCCAAGTCCAATACTATTGGCATATGGTAATATAACTGATTCAATACTACTACAATGATAGAATGCCTGTGTATTTAAAGCAAGACTTCCCGTTAAATTTGATAAATCAATACTCCACAATTTAGGATATTTACTTGCAATTTGCACCGCTTGTAAACTTGAACAATTCAAAAAGGTCCACGCTGGTATAGACGTATTACTTGCTGAAAAAACAACTCTCACCAAATTATCACATCCTCCAAAAGCTCCTTTTTCTGTATCGCCAGTGAATTCGGATAAATCTACTGTTTCTAAATTTGGTAATATATTTGCACTTCCTCCATATGCTAATATTGCGCTTCCTTTTATTACTATATGATTGATATCTTCAGGATTTCTTTCATCAAGATACCATTCAATAGAATCCTCTATGGTCTCGTTTGTAATTGGTTGAATCACTAACGAATTAACCAATATAGGTAAATTTTCTGAAGTGTTTCTTGGTATTATAACTCTAGGTTCACATTCTCTAACAAATTGATTTACATATACTTTACAAGATGTATTGACGTTATTAAACGCATTTTCTCCAATAGTAGGTCTTATTGTTTGGTTTGGATGAATCTGCACATATGTTAGATATGAACAATTTTTAAAACTATTACTTGATACTGCAACATCTTTTGGAAGCAACACTTTATTTATTTTAGTTCCTTGGAGCATTCCCTGACTTACATCTTCAAATTCAGTTAAATCTGCTACTCCTGTTACTTTTGGATAACCATCTATATAAATTGTAGACAAATTTGAACATTTATTAAACACATATATGGATAATTTGAGTTTGTGTGTATTGGGAATTTTAATAGTAGCAAGGCTACTACATCCTTGAAAACATTGTACTCTTATAGAGTACGGTTGGCCGCTAGAACTAGCAGCTATAACTCCACTAAGATCTGCTTCACCATAAATTCGTTTTCTATCATTAGCTTTATATATTGTATTTAAACTGCTACAATACCAAAACGTACATGCTCGTAGAGCAAATTCATTAGTAGGAAATATTACCGTTTGTAAATTACTACAATTCGCGAACGCTCTATCACCCAAGAAACCAGTAAATAGACTTAAATCTGCATATTCTAAATTTGGTAAAATATAATTTGCTGAAGATTGAGCATCTCCCGTTGAATTCATATTTGCATTTCCAATAAGCTTCAAATATGTTATATCTGCAGCATTCTTTGTTCCAAGACTTCTAGTTATGGCATCAGATAATTCTTCATCATCATATGGTTGAACAGTCAACGATGTCGAATCAGATGTCATATTAATTGCTTTATATAGATTAAGTCTTCCTGCAGAAACAAACCCTCTTATTCCCATAGGATAATCGACTGATGATAATAAAATATCTTTAATTTCAGCCATAGATAAATTAGGATATTTTCCTTTTATAAGGGCAACAGCTCCCGTGACATGCGGAGCAGCCATTGATGTTCCGCTTTTTATTCCAAATGAACCATTTCCTGTAGGAACAGTACTATATATATCTTGCCCTGGTGCTGCTATATGAACGTTTTTAACTCCATAATTAGAAAAACTAGATAATGTATCGTCAGATTTTGAACTCGCAACATAAATAACATTGCCAAGTGCGTTCATTGCTGAGTATTTATCAATCGTATCTATATCTTTTCCGTCATTACCTGCTGACATAATTAGCAGTCCGTTATATTGCTGTATGGCATTTCGAAATATTTGTGCGTCTGGTGTGCTATAACTTAAATTACAAATAGGTATTTCTTTTTCAATCGCATACAAAATGGCATTAGTCATATGAACATACGAAGAGTTACTACTGGTGCTCGAACATATTTTGATTGGAACTATTTTTACGTTCCAATTAATTCCGGTAACTCCATATTGGTTGTTGCCTACTGCACCTATTGTGCCAGAAACATGTGTGCCATGCCCAAAATTGTCAGTAACATTTCCCGGTGTTTCAGTATAAGCATTATACGCTAATTGCATATTAATATTACTAGCCAAATCAGTATGTGTTGTATCTATTCCTGTGTCTAGAACACCGACGTTGATTGTGTTACTTCCAGTGAATGAATTCCAGGCCTGAGGTGCTTGTATTTTATCCATTCCCCACAACTGAGAATATGAAGTATCATTTGGTATAACATTTGGCTCAACATAATAATTCGGTGAAACATATTCAACATCACCACTTTTTTTAATCTGATTTACAGCATTTATTACACTTTCTCTATCAGTATTATTTAACCTGATAACATAATCTCTTCCAATCTTTTCTTCAAGACTTATCAAAGTATTATTATCATACTTTTTAGTAGAGTTTACTGCGTTATACAATTTTTCATCTTGATCTTCTACAGATTCTATATCTATTTTGGGAAATTCTTTTTTTATTTTCGTTTTTGAATATGAACGTTTAAATCCAACGATTACTATACCCGGTTCAAAGTCAGTTTGTTCATCATAGTTATCCGTTACTTGTAACGTACTATTTTGTTCTACGGCCAATATATTATTTGACGTTTTTTGAGTATACCTATCGTCTATCGTTGTTTCTTCTTCATCACAAGTATTATTTCTTATAGTCTCCCCAGCCAAGGGATCATCTCTCCATAGAGATGAATCAATTCTTTCTTGATTCCCATTATCCACGTTGTCGTTTAATGAATTCAAATTATCAGAAAAAATTTCACCGTCCATCTGCCATAAGGTTTCGGTTTCAGTTTGAAAAGTAGCAGTAGAAATTTCTTCCATGGCAAAAACGTCAACGTAAAAATCACAATTAATACTTGTTAGTACCATCACCAAAATCAAAGTTTTAGAAATAATTCTAGATAGTAGATTAATTTTAAATTTGCCCATAACATTCTCCTTTCATACATTTGTCAAATAGTAATCAAGAATATGTTATCACTTTTATAGTGCCGTTTTTTCTAATTGGCAAAAATAGTATTTACTATGAACAATCTTTACTATTTCTTAATAATCTCCGCTTTCAAGTATTAGTAAAGACTTAAAGAAACCCTCTTCCCAACTATTTTGAATATATCCATTATATTTTTCAGCAACATCACTTACACTTTTTATTCCTTTTCCGTGAAGTTCCGGAGATTTTTTTGTTGTAACAAGTTGTTGATTATTCGTTATTGGTTCTTCCAAATATGAATTGATTATTCTAATTACAGAAAAGCAACCATCATTTTGCATAAACATTTGAACATGGATAATCCTAGATTCACATTTTAAAGTTGCTTCAAATGCATTTTTTAAAATATTTCCTAACATTGAAACCAAATCTATTTCATCAACATATTCAACATCAAATCCTTTTTCCACAAACACGTCATATTCAATGTTGTTCGCATCAGCCTGTCTTTTATAATCGCTAAGAATAGTATTTAGTATTTCATTGCTACTGTAATCTATCAATTCGGAAGTGTCATACTTTTGTGTTGCTGATTTTAAAACAACTATTGCCTTATCGATATTCCCATTTTCAACCAATTCTTGAATATTGTTCAAATAGTGGCTCGTATCATGGATTAGAGTAGAGTACTTATCATTTGCAATTTTAAGTTTTTGATATCCTTCAAGATCAAGTTGTTTTCTTAATAAATCTGCCTTCACTTCTTCTTTTTCCTTTATTAGCATTCCATACCTATTAAACTCGTAAAATATAGCTATATTTCCTATCACTAATAAAATAAAAAACATAATTAATATTACCGAAGCATTGTTCACTTGTGCAAAATCAACGCCACAATACACCGTTGAAATCATTGCGCCCAAGCATGAAAAAGGAATCAGCAGATATAATAACAAAATTTTCCAACTCATCATATCATCAGTTTTTATACTAATTTTCTTTATTAAAACGAATAATATGTAATTAACTAACTTTACTATAATAGTCAATACAATCGCGGATGATTCATTAATCATGCTACTCTTTATAACATCTTCTGCAGTAATGTTCATTGCAGCTACTACCAATAATTCCGACCCGGCCATTATTATTAATGCAATTAGAGTAGTAAAAATTCTTCTCCAAACAGCCCCCTTAAATAATAAAAAATTTAATACTAAATATAATAACGGAATGCAGATGATATTGATTATAGTGCTATCCCAACTATTAATCGAAAATGCTATCAAAGAAGATGCGAAAATAGCTCCCCATTTCTTATGTTCTATCCATTTTCTGGTTTCAAATAATGCACTATAATAATCAACGACCATATATATTTCAAACAAACAAATTGTCCAGTTAAACAAAATAAGCATTTTTTCCATATATGTTTTCCTCTAAATATACTTTTTTTCTAAATATAAGGCCATTTTTTCCCGTACTTCCTTTGTTTTGGCTCTTGACACTGAAAGAATCTCTCCATTCATTAATTGTAATTCATCTTTTCTCCTGCTTTTTACATATCTCAAATTTACAATATAACTATTATGAGCATACACAAAATTATAGTTTTTTAGAATTTCATATAATTCTTTCACCTTTCTTTTGCAGTTAATAGTTGATATATTTTTATCTGCAACTGCTCCTTCACATAAATGTATGATACTACCTCTCTTAGAAATTGATATGTACATCACTTTATCAACGTTTACTTGATAATGATCATATGCATTATAGCCACTTATAATCGGGACTTCCTTTATTTCTTTTAAGTAAGATACTATCTCCGAAAATTCTTGTTGCATCTTTTGCTTAGAATATTGTTTTAGAATAAATCGAAAAGGATGGACTTTAATAATCTCTGGGGAAGGTTGATAAATACCTGTACAAAAAACTAACGTTGTGTTGGGACATGCTTTTCTAAAGCAAATAGCAACTTCATTTCCGTTTATTCCATCCATTTGTATATCAAGTATTAACAAATCTAAATTTAATCCTATTTCCAAATCCAAAAGAAATGTTTCTCCGTTATTATATTCATAAAAAACAGTATTATTAGTCAATCCTAATGAGTCGAGAATTTCTTTAACATAATCAATAAATTCGTTGTCATCATCACAAATCGCAATTCTAAACACTTCACCGCCCCCTCATATCATTTGTAACATTCGTGCCTATCATCTACTGCTCCAATTAGTAATCCCACGCTGACAATCAACTGTGAAAATATAACAATATATTTATATTCGATATTTTTATATAAAAAGACAACCAGTATTATGAATTCAAATAAAAATATTAATATACTGTTTTTCTTATATTTTATTTTTTCAGCATATGACAGAATTTTATTTTGATTTTGTACGGGTGCTATATACATAATGATAGCACATATTAATAACTCAAGAAATGCATAAATACCAACTGACATTTTGTTTAACCATTTTGAATATACACCTACTACTATTATTAAATTAGAGATTATTGTGCAACTAATAAATTTCTTTGCATGCCATCCTCCTGCGTAACTACGTAAAGGAATAATGCAAAATAATAACAATGCAGTTTCAATCCATTTATGCGTGATAATACAGATTATCAGAGAAATAAAAATATTAATTGCTCTCTCGAAAAGGAGCGTATATCCATATTGATACACGCTCTCATCCTGCTCTTTTAATATTTCGTTCTTTACTTGATAGTCAACTACAGCTTTTACAATATTTTCAATCATATTACTTAATCTTTTTATATTTGTAAGCTGTATCTGGAAATTGTGGTTGGTGAACAATCCATACACATGTATTATTGGCGCTTTGTATAACTGCTAGCAAAGCTATGCAATTTAACACTCCGCTACATTTGACCATAATTCTTTTTAAATCCATTATTTCTCACTCCTTTCGCTTATAGTATTTATACTACACATATTTCTCTTAATATTTAGATGGCCGTTTTTGTATTTGTAAAGTACGCTTTTTGCATTATAGCTGCATTAAAATATTGAATTATTAATGTTATCATTACAGTATGTAAGGCGCGGAAAATATTAATAAAGGAGGGGGACAAAAAGATTATATTTATTACCAATTAATTATAAGTAGTTTTAGTTGAAGTTTATTGATTATGAAGTTGATTAAGAGTTAGGAGGGTTTACAATGAAAATAATAATAAAAAAAGCTATAGCAGTTGTGCTGACAATTGTTATAACAGGTACAAGTAATGGAATCGGTTCTTTATGTGAAGTGCGTGCCGAATCTTCAAATTCGCAGACAAATGAACAGTTGTTTTTAACAGAAACACTTAACAATGAGTTGGAAACAGTTAAGGAACTTAAATCAAAACGTACGGAGAACTCAAATACATATTTAATGAGTGATGGCTCAAAGCAGTTGGAAATCTACTATGAAGACATTCGCTTTGACCAGAATGGGGAATTAGTTGACTATGATTCTTCTTTAGTTTCTAATACCAAAAACGTGACAGTAGGAACAGATACTCTTTCAAAAAATGATTATGCATATGTAAATAAAGCTGGTGATTGTAAACATTACATACCGGAATCATTGGATGAAGATACACCAATAGTTCTTACAAAAGACAATACTTATATTAAGTTTTTCCCAATAATAGAGAGTGAAGAAATGGAATACGAGACAGAAACTGAAGCAGCCGCTGATACGAGCCCAGATAATCTTAGTCTATCGGATGCAACTCTTACTGATGACGGAAATATCGAATATTCAGTCGGTGATGTTACTTATCAGTATATTTCAAATACCAAAGGGATAAAAGAAAATGTCATATTTAATAGTGAACCAACAGAGTATGATATTTCCTATTCATTTGATCTTAACAACAGATATCTTAAATATTCAGCTGACACCAGACAGATATTTATTAAGGATAGTAGTAATGATGATATTGTTGCCTATATTAGTGCGCCGTTTCTTAATGATAGCAGCGAAATGAATTTCAATTTTGATATTGAAACTAGAGTTGAAGAAGTTGATGGAAAGTGGATAGTTACATATTCATTGCCAAGGAATTATTTTGAAGATGATGCAACAAGTTATCCTGTTGTATTGGATCCCACAATAGGTTGGTCTACGGCATCAAATATCGACATAAGATATACCTTGAATGTTGGTGGCTCAGGCGGAAGTGTTATGGATAGTTCAAATCATTTTATGATTGCAAACCTTGATAACGGATCGGGAACTGGTACAGATGGATATGCAGCACAAGCAAATGTGAGATATAAAAATCTCAATGAGATTATTAAGGGTAAATATATTTCATATGCATATTGTAATTTTTACGAAGAATCTAAATCCGGAACTCCTTTATTATCTGTGTATCCAATTATTGAAGACTGGAATTATTTGACAACAACATGGCATAGTCGTCCCGACATATCAAGCGAATCAATTAGTGATATTGATATGACAATTGACAACGGATATCTTTCATTATGGCTCACAGATTGGGTTAGAAAACTTTCATCAGGCGAAATTGATAATGATTATGGCATAGCTTTTTATCCTCAGGAAAACTCAAATGTTTTCTGGTTATATTTTTACGGTTTGTCAGCTCCAAACGGACCAGATGGAACGGTAAGAACACCGGTACTTGTAATCAATTATGATGATGGTGAAAATATATCTGCTTCATATGATGGTTCGTTCACAATTAACGCGGAATACAACTCAGAAGATGAAGAAATAGATTTGTCTTGGGATATCTACAATTCAGATGTTGACAGATATGATTTGTATGTCAGAGAAGATGATGATGTACATTTCAAATATGCTGGTTGTACAACGACAAATGAATTTTCGTATGATACAGATACAGACATTGAAAATTATGATTTTAGGGTTGTCGCTGTAGAATCAGGTAGTTATGCACCTTATGGACCTTATGATACGCAACATCTAAGTAATATTCTTACATTTGAGAAAGATGAATTTATATATCATGACCAAAATGAGAATGAGCAAACTGATATATCCTATGAATCCGTTGTTATGGATACAGACGGCGATGAACTTGAAGACGGTTATGAAATATGGGACTTCAAAACGTATTGGAACGAAGAAACTGTTGGTAGTACCCCTGAAGAACCAGTTTACAATTTGGATACTGATGGGGACGGATTCCCAGACAGCTATGAAGTCTTTACGCTTGGAACCGATCCTGCAGTTGCAAATACTGCAAACTATAATAGCGATGGCGATAATTGGACTGACTTAAGAGAGTATCAGGAAGGAACAGATCCATGGCTTGCAGACTCTGATTTTGATGGTGTAATTGATAGTATTGATCAAGCACCGAGAAAAACGAACGAGAATGTAAACCAAACAACCGTTCAACAAAACATTAATAGTTCAAGTATTCATATGGGTTTATACGATGTAGAATATCAGGAAGATAATGCCAATGAAACCGTTACTTATGTAGAAAATATATACCGAGGAAACAGAAAAGAAGTATACCACAATTATGAAGATATTATGCTAAATGTAAAAAACAGTTATTATTATGACGAAAATGGCAACGTAACTGCAATTATCGAATCCTATGACGACAATAGTACTAACGCTTTGTGTTGCACATATACATATAATGCTGATAATAAAGTAATCTATATGTGTGATAAAAATACGCGATATCAATTAGAATATGATGGAGATGAAATAACCTGTGTTGATATTGGGAATACAGAGAGATATTCAACAGAAAAAGATACTGTTGTAGATTTACAATCTGTTTTTAGTTCCTTATCTATTGGTGCGCTCGTTCTATCTGAAGAAGAAACCGTTGAATATGCAAATGGACAAACAATATTAAAGAAAACAAATTATTACAAAGAAGATCAGGTTCAGGCTCGAAAAGAAATCTCCATTTATTATAATAATGATACAGACCCTCAATATTTATTTAAATTTGATGCTATGGGTTGTATATACGAGGTTGATGATTATACCAACGGAATTGCGAATCCAACTATTCTTAGCTATAATGAAAGTACAGGAATCCAAGGAAATCCGGTCTCTATTACCTGTTGAACAGATATTATGATCCTAACACAAGACAGTTTATTAATTCGGATAATTTGTTATTTATGGGGGTGTTTTATGCAAACAATAAAAAAAATAATACCGATATTTTTTGCAATACTAGGAGGTTTAATAATTCTGATATGTATAACATTTTTTGTTAGCTCGTTTGCTGCTAGAGAGAAAGGCAAAAGATATTTCAAAGTTATGCGTGACAATTATTATATATATTCAAATCAGAACAATAATAAATGTATACTTAAACATACCAGTGAAAAAGAATCTGATACTAATTACATATACAACAATATTACAATTTATTTCATTATAGACAATGAGATTTCAAAATATGGATTAACACCATTACATGCAGAATCAACATATTTATATTTAGTGGATGCAGATCCAGTTGGAGGAATTGCTCATAAAGAATATGGCAGTATTCTATTATCAAAAATGAGTAGAGATTACAAAAGTTTACATGTGAATTTAAGCACGGGCTCATGGCCACTAGAAGAGGATACGATAGTTTTGAACAAAGCCAATGAATTTGTTGTTGAAATGTTATTAAAGAATAAACTTGAATTTAAGTATAATGTAGTTTCTATCAATTTTTTCTCTAATGACAATAATGACTACAAAGTAGAAGTAAACGATGGAAATAATGTAAATATTTTTGATGTCATCGTAAAAGAACAAACTGGCGTTGCTAAAATAGTAATTAAAGATCAAGAAACCGATATTTTAACCGGGCAAATATATTTAAGCGGTTATGATTTTATTCTTGAAACTGGTAAAAACAGTTTAGGAATTCCAAAAGGTGAAAAGTTGAAGTTTGACACTTTAGAATACGAATAGTTGTAAAGTGAATTTGGGAATTATCAATTTAGAGAGTAATGATGGAGATGAGGCCTGGAGAATTCTTTCTGCCGATTGTAATGAACAGAATTAGGTATGCTTATCGAAAGAAGGAAAAGCAGTATTCGATAGCGGAAAAAAATTACAAATTGCAAATTCATTGCATTTGTATTGCAAATGTAATGTATAAGTGATATTTTATAAATAAGAAATAGGAGGTGATTCGATGTCAAGTACAATTCAAGTAAGAGTAGATGATGATTTGAAAACAAGATCTGATAAACTTTTTAAGGATTTGGGTACAGATACAACAACTGCAATTCGAATTTTTTTGACACAGTCGTTAGCTGTAAACGGATTTCCATTCGAAATAAAAAAAATTGCCGAAAACCCATTCACTTCATTATCAGAGGTTGAAATGCTTGATAAATTAGAAACTGCACGTAAACATGCAGCGCAAGAAATGTATAAGGATGCTGATGATGTTTCTCGTGATATGAGGGCGAAATATGGATTATAAAGTTGTAGTAACAAGAGATGCCGAAGAAGACTTCGAACGCTTTATTAATTATCTTTTATATGAAAAGAAAAGTTTTCAGGCAGCAAATAATCTACTGAATGATTATGATACAACAATTGAAAGTTTAAGGCATGTAGCAGGAAGTTTAAAATTATGTGATAATCCCAAACTGAAGAAGTTTCAATATCGTCGAATTAATTTTTTAAATCACAGATATTTTATGCTGTACCGCATTAAAGATGATATGGTAATTGTAGATAGCATTTTTCATGAGCTACAGGACTATGAGAATAAAATGTATTAAGTGCCTCGGAGTGTCGGTTCATGAGATTAAATTCTCAAGGGTCGGCGCTTTTTTTGTGCGTAAGCAATGAGTCCACATATAAACAAAGAAAAAGGTGCTTGGAGAAGAAAGCTTACTTTAAAAAGCAAATAATTATTAATAGCAAAATATAAAAATTTATGTATGAATAAAAAGACGTCTATAGTGCAGAAAGGAAATAAGTGATGAAGAGTATTATAAAAAAAGCTTTGTTAACACTATTTATAATAGTTACAATCTTTATTTTTGTTGCTATAATTGCAATTTTTTCATTATATATAAAATATGAAGTTAATTTTGAGGTTCTTCAAAAAAATTACTATGTAAATTCAAATGTTGATAATTATTGCTGTGTTGTTAAAAATCGTAAACTTCATTTTATTAACAACTTAGGTGATAAAACATATAGTCTATCAACTAGAGGAAGATCAAAGAATCCATTCATTTTGAAAGAAGAAGGTGAAAATACTGAAGAGAGATACGATAAAGAAATTGTTAGAAAGCGTCCAACTGCACTTTGGGGATTAACTAAAGGTAAAAGGATTTTCTCATTAAGTTTAACTTCAGGAGATTGGCCTGTAAATTGTGAGGAAATTAAATTTGAAAGAGTTAATCCATTAGCAGGAGAGCTGTTCTTTTCAAATATACTTGAATTTACATACAATAATATAAATATTTCATTTTCATATATAGGAAAAGACATAAAAGCAAAAATAATAGATGATGATGATATCATTACATATGATGTTATCATCAATGAAGATAACAATAAAATATCTATTACTGATGGGGATACAATTATAATGAATGGTAATGTTTTATTAGATGAAAACATTATTGTATTGTCAATTAGCACAAATAGTTTAGGAATTCCAGAAGGTGAAAAGTTGAAGTTTGACACTTTAGAATGCGAATAGTTGTAAAGTGAATTTGGAAATTATCAATTTAGAGAGGTCAGTATGTACATAATAATACATAGACATGGAGAGGAAGAAAAATTTATTGGTACGTTTCAAGACAAAGACTATGTAAATGAAGTCATTGAACGTTATAAACAATTTGAGGGATTCAATAAATATAAGGATGGATTTATTGTTCTTGAGCCACCTTATCGAGGTAAAGACATTCTT
>JAILRH010000028.1 GCA_024698345.1 Lachnospiraceae bacterium
GATCAATCATAAAAAACACTAAACTTATTTCCAAGAATGATAAAATTTAGCACATATCGAAACATGTAAAAAACAGCCACAACCCTTGTAAATACAGAGGTTATGACTGTTTTTTTATTCCCAAAGTGTCAAAGATGGGAATATAACTTATATTTTATCAATTGTCAAATACTGCTTCTTCAAGCATTTTTGTTGCCGTCTGATATCTGTCCCAGCCCATCCATGGATGCTGTTCTCTATCCATTTTGAATGGCGAGAAATTTGTCACTACATGATATTTTGGCTTTTTGTAATATTTATAACCTTGCCCCGGAATAATGTGCAAATAGGCAACTTTTCCGCTTTCGGCAATATTTTTGATATCTTCAAATGACTTTTATTTTTTCTCCTTTAAATCACGAGTACTGCTTATAACTTGTACTGCATAAATTTGTCGTGTCTAACAAATCCAAAATCGGTGTATAATAGCACCCCCATATCTGATGGTGTAATCTGCACCACACCACATCCATAAGCTCTCGCCTCTTCCACCACTCTTTGAAGAAGTTCTCTTGCAATTCCTCTCCTTCGATAATTACTGTCTGTAAACATACTAGACAAAATACCTATTTTTCCACTTGGACATCCAAAATAAGGTGGTTTTTCCACAAAAGACATTCCACTTGTACCCACTATTTTTTCCCCATCCATTGCAATCCAGGATACAAAAGTATTATCTTTCATATGCCTGTCGTAATAATCTTTTAAATGCGGAACCAAGTCTATATCCTCAGTTGCACCCTCTTCTCTAAGTTGTACAATTCTCATATTTATAAATGTTTCTAATTCTTTTTCTGTAAGTTTTTTAAATGTGATTTCCACATCTTTAACTTTATCTGTTTCCATCAAATCCTTCATACTGAAACCTGGCCTTTCTTATTTCGAGACGCAATTTACTATTCAGTTTATTCCAATAATTCATTTACATATCTCACAGCCTGATCAAACCTGCTATTGTAATCACCCGATATTATCTTGTACTCAAAGTTATGCTTTTCATACAAGGCTTTTATCATATTGCTGTATTTTTTTCTATCTGCTGCAATGACCTCGCTTCGATCCCCATCCTGCACCCACTCAACATCAGGTTCTAAAAACAGAATCAAATCATATGAGTTTAGTGCAGCAATCGCCTCTGCAAGAACAGCATTATTTTCTATGTTTTCATCTTCTAAAAAGCCCATATAAAACCTGGTTATCAGACAATCTGTATCTTCAAACAAAACTTTGTTGGCCTGCTCAATCAATCGGTATTCTTTTGCCTTGTGCTCTAACAAAATTCTGGTAAAGTCCTCTGAGAGCATGTACACATCTGTCCCTGAAAGTTCAGACAACTCTCTTCCAACTTCTTCTAGATATACAGTATTATAGTAATTTGCAAGATTTATCGTAAGTGTTGATTTACCAACACTCTCTCCCCCAATAAGCAGCACTTTTTTTGTAAAATACGATCTCACTATCTGTGGCATTTCATCCCAATGCCCATACATATCATTTCTTATGGCAGTTGAGTTATACTGATTTCTTTTAAATACTACAAATTCAGATTCCTCATAGCACTTATTCCAAAAGCTGTTCTCATCATAGTCATCTCCACAAAACACTACATCTATCTTTTTCCCTACCGTAGTTTTGACTATCCCACAATCTTTAACCCAATATTCTTCTGTATACTGCTCTTTAGTATCAAGCTCATCTTTTAATGGAATGATATGTACGTTACCCAGATGTTTTGTCAGCTGATATATCCATCTAATCTTAACTTTAAGAGGAATATCTGAATCATCCTCTCTGTAGGAAATAACTATGTATAATTCATCACACAATCCAGCCGCCTTGATGATGCACTCTAAATGTCCAAGATGCAATGGATTGAAACACCCGCCATACATTCCAATATTATATTTCTTACCATGTGCCATTTTATGCCTCCTGTGCCTTTGTTCCTTTATACCACTGAACAAACATGATTATTGCATTTGCAAGAAATACCGTCCACATAAGAAGAACCGCCACACTTGCTCCATCTGTAAACAATGCGTATATCCACATAATAACTGAAACTACATCAACAAAAATCCAAATAACCCATTGTTCCATAAATCTCTTAATCATAAGTACCTGTGCAATTACTGAAAATACTGTACTCATACTGTCAACAATAGGAAGATTTCCTCCTAACAACTTAAGAACGTATGAATAGCCAAATACACCTACCATACTTATAATTGCAAGCAAAATGTCCTGCTTCCAAGTCATTCTTCTCTTATAAACTACATTTGTTTCTTTGTCTACATTTTTTGCCCATAAAAACCACCCAAGAAGGTTTGTCGGGAAATAATACAAAAGGTTCAGCATAACATCCCCGTAATACTTTGCCCTCCACGCTATTATTGCATACAGGATAACATTGATTGTTCCAAAAAAGTAATTTGAAACCTTTCCCATCCCACACAGGATAACACAGATAACACCTGTGATAGCTGCTACTATTCCAATAACAGAATCTTTCTGATAAACAGACACACCTAAAATCACAATATTAACAAACAGCATCCATATAACCTGCCACTTTTTCCACCCCGTCAACTCTTTTTTTATATTTTCTTTTAATGCATTCATTTCATTTCCCCCTTTCTTCCACAATCATCTTTTCTTCTCATAACCTCGGAATACTTCGCATTCCTCGTTAAGTAAAACTATAGTTCATAGCATATTTTTATTCAAGCTTCATGTTAATATCCTACAACACTAAAGACTAAAAAAGGTCCAAGCACATTCTTATCAAAAGACCTACTCGAACCTTTTATTGCAAATAATAAATTCCTATTACTTCTATATTAAATCAATTCTGTATTGAATCTATTCTGTTATCTCTATAATTAGAATTAAAAACATTTAGTTTTGTCTATACAAAACCTTCATCAGACTCTCAACTTTCCAAAAAGCCTCAACCAGTTCCTTGTCCGCCTTCTCCTCTGTAACTATTGTTACGTATTCACTGGTTCTTCCTGACAAATCTTCGCACTTATAATCAGAACTCTTCTTAAGTTTTTTGTATGCGTCTTCGTAAATAGATAAAAAAGACTTGTATACGCTCTTGAATTCGTCATTCAGTTTCTTTTTTTCTTTAAGAAGAACAATTACATTTTCAATCTCCGTCATAATATTATCTTTGTTCATTTAATAATCCTCCCTAACATTTTCGTAGTATCTGCAAACTATTATAACACATTTGTTTATTCGTCGTAAATGTAACATTCTATTTTTTTGCATAACTTTTTCATTTTATTAAAAAAAGCACCGGATAACCGATGCTTTATTATAACAGCCTGTAGGGGAATCGAACCCCTGTTTCCGCCGTGAGAGGGCGGCGTCTTAACCGCTTGACCAACAGGCCTCATAAACAGTACTGTCATAGTATAAACAAAAAACAAATAAATTGCAAGCACTTTTTTCAGAAAATTTATATTTTTTAAACTTCAGTCATGCACATATGTTTTTTCATCCCTTTTCAAGTCCTCTCAGTCTAAACTGTAAATATATATAATTAAGCGCCAATGCTGAGAAAAATGCTGATACTTCCGCAAGAGCTATCGCATCAAATCCCATTCTTTTAACCAGCAACACACTTACAACTACTCTTGCTAACAATTCCAGAATACCGGAAATCATTGGAACAAATGTAAATCCCATTCCCTGCAACGTTCCCCTGTATAAAAACAAAAGACAAATAGACCAGTGCATCACACCTCTAATTACAAGATATCCTGCCGCCACATCTATTATTTCAGAATCAGTGAGCATAATAGACGCCAGCATTTTTGGTGCGAATATTAACAGAACAGAACCTATCGCAGTTATTATAAGTGACAACATCAAAGCACTGTTTATTCCATTTTTTATTCTATCTATTCGCTTTGCACCATAGTTTTGTCCTGCGTAAGTATTTATTGTAATGCCAACAGCTGTCGATGGCTGAACAAGGAACTGGCTTATTCTCATACATGCCGAATAGGCTGACGTACATATGATTCCAAGGTCATTTACAAAATACTGAAGCAACAGACATCCTATTGCCGTTATTGAATTCATAAACGCCACCGGAACTCCTATTTTAATAACGTTAAAGATAAGTCCAAAATCCAATTCAAAATCACTTCTTTTTAACTTGATATAAGATATTTTTCTAAGATGCACAAAATTAAATATCAATGAGAACAGCTGCGCAATAAGCGTACCAATTGCCGCACCTTCAACTCCCATTTTGCATACAAATATAAACAAAATATCCAGTACTACGTTAATTGCAGACGCCAATATAACAGCCCCTAGAGGAGTTTTGCTGTCACCAAGGGAATTGAGCATTGCACTTGAACAGTTATAGAGGAAAGTAAGCGGAAGCCCTACAAGGATTATAACTATGTACAATCTTGACTGAGCCATTATCTCTTCCGGAGTTTTAAGCAACAAAAGAATATCTCCGATAAATATAAGACTCAACACCATTATACTTATAGTAACTATTCCACACGCCAAAAAGCCCATTGTAATTGTCTTTTTGAGTCTGTCATAATCCTTCGCCCCAAAGGCCTGTGCCATAAGAACCGACATTCCACTGGCAAGTCCCATAACAAATCCAAAAATAAAAAACATAATGGACCCTGTATTACCAACTGCTGCGAGTGCATAATCATCAATACCCTTTCCCACTATTATACTGTCAACAATACCATACAACTGCTGAAATATAGTACTTCCCAGAACCGGGAGAAAATATGCCACGATAAGTTTCATCGGATCTCCCACTGTCATATTCTTAATATTTGTTTTAGCTATTTTATTCGCTGTTTTATTTGTTGTTTCCGACATAACTTCCTCTCACTCAATTCAACTTTTTATGCAAACAGAACACTTTATTTTTAGTTCACATCTATTTTTCTTTGTCTGTTTTCCTTTATTAGATTTCTTTGTCTGTTTTTGTTGTATTTATTTATAAAATGTAATAAAATTTTATCATAAGGACTGATATAAAAATAGTTCCGTATTTAGAAAAAAATATTATTTTTATATCATTAATTTTATACAATCAAGGAGGTATTAGTATGAAATATTCTATTCAGGGGGAAACTCTTCCTGTTGCTATCTGTACTTTAGATAGCGGAGAGTCAATTATCACAGAAGCAGGTGCAATGTCTTGGATGTCACCAAACATGAAGATGGACACAAAAGGTGGCGGAATCGGAAAGATGTTCGGTCGTGCTGTTTCAGGAGAGTCCATTTTCCAGAATATCTACACTGCTCAGGGCGGAGAAGGAATGATTGCTTTGGCATCAAGTTTTCCAGGAGCAATTAAAGCTTTCGAAATCACTCCCGGCAACAGTATGATTTTACAGAAATCTGCATTTCTTGCCGGTGAACAGGGTGTTGAATTATCTGTTCACTTCAAGAAGAAATTGGGCGCCGGCATATTCGGTGGTGAAGGTTTCATAATGCAGAAAGTAAGCGGAACAGGAACTGTTCTTGCTGAGTTTGACGGCCATATCGTAGAATACGAATTAGAAAAAGGTCAGCAGCTTATTCTCGACACAGGTTATCTTGCAGCTATGACAGAAGGATGTACTATGGATATCCAGACTGTTCCCGGTATCAAGAACATGTTCCTCGGTGGAGAAGGAATATTCAACACTGTAGTTACAGGTCCCGGTCATGTATGGGTACAGACAATGCCTATCGCAAACGTTGCTGCATCAATCAGACCTTTTATTCCTACAGGAAACTAAATAATATATAAGAAGAACCGTTGCACTTCAATGCAACGGTTCTTTTTTCTATATCGGCTAAAGAATCGGTTTTTCCATCTATGAATCACCTATATCTGAAAGTCGAATAATGACAGCTGGTTTCCGTCAGGAAGTCCTTCTAAGAGTCCAAGATCCGTCATTGTCTCAACAACTGTCTTTGTAACTTTACTTCTCTCCCTAAAGTCATCTTTTGAAAGAAACTCGCCGTTCTTTGCTGCCTCTTCCACTCCATCGGCTGCATTCTCTCCCATACCTTCAATAGTGTCTAATGCCGGCATAAGCTTTCCATCCATTATCTGGAACTCATGGGCTTTTGCCCTGTAGATATCTATAGGCAGGAATTCAAATCCTCTGGCGTACATTTCCCTTACAATATTCATATCTTTCAACGAATCCTCATCTTTCTTTGAGAGTTCACCTCTCTCTTTTCTTCGAAGATGATCTTCAATGTAGTAGTTTAGTTTCTCCGGACCCTGACACATCATCTCATAATTGAAAGCCTTTGCCCTGATTCCAAAGAATGCTGCATAATAAGCAAGGGGATAATAAACTTTGTACCAGGCAACTCGAAGAGCCATCATAATATATGCTGCCGCATGTGCTTTTGGGAACATGTATTTTATCTTCTTACATGAATCTATATACCATTCAGGTACTTCGTGCTCTCTCATGATTTCTTCATTTTCAGGCGTAAGTCCCTTACCTTTTCGAACTGCCTCCATTATCTTGAAACTGATACCCGGCTCAATATTCTTTGAAATAAGATATGTCATAATATCGTCTCGGGTACAAATGGCAGTTGAAATAGTCGCAAGTCCCTGCTTAATAAGTTCCTGGGCATTGCCGGTCCAAACGTCTGTACCGTGTGACAAACCGGAAATACGGACAAGATCACTGAATTGTTTTGGCTTTGCTTCCTCTAACATTCGAAGAACAAAGTCTGTTCCAAGTTCCGGAAGTCCCAAAGATCCAAGTTTTACACCTCCAATCTGTTCAGGAGTAATACCAAGTGCGTCAGGGCTCTCAAACAGTGACATTACCTTTTGATCGTCAAAAGGTATCTTCTTTGCATCTGTGTCTGTATATTTTTCCAAAGTTCTAATCATAGTCGGGTCATCATGTCCGAGAATATCAAGTTTCAAAAGGTTTGCGTCAATGGCATGGTACTCAAAATGTGTCGTAATTGATTTTGCCGTCATATCATTCGCAGGTTTTTGAATAGGAGTAAATTCGTATATCTCCTTGTCCTTTGGAACAATAACAATACCTCCCGGGTGCTGACCGGTACTTTTTCTTACTCCTGTACACTCTGCTGCAATTCTTTCAATCTCACATCTTCTCTTTGTAATATCATGATCCTCATAATATCCCTTAACGTAACCGTATGCAGTCTTCTCAGCAACACCTGTAATAGTACCGGCACGATAAGTGTGGTCAAATCCAAACATTACACCTGTGTATCTGTGTGCTTCCGGCTGATTTTCACCGGAAAAGTTAAGATCGATATCAGGTTCCTTGTCTCCATAGAATCCAAGGAACGTCTCAAACGGAATGTCAAATCCATCCTTCACTAAAGTTTCACCACAATTTGGACAAACCTTATCAGGCAAGTCAAATCCAACACCCGCTCCTGAATTTATGATATCCTCCGAATCAAATTCGGAATACTGACATTTCTTGCAATAGTAATGCGGCTTCAACGGATTAACCTCAGTAATACCGGACATGGTTGCAACGAAGGAAGATCCTACAGAACCTCGAGATCCAACAAGGTACCCGTCATCGTTAGAGTGTTTAACCAGTCTCTGTGCCATGATGTACATAACCGCATAACCATTGCTGATAATTGAGTTGAGTTCCTTGTCCAGTCGGTTCTGAACATATTCAGGAAGTGGATCACCGTACATTCCGTGAGCTGTGTTGTAACACATGGTTCTAAGATCAACGTCCGAATTTTCAATGACAGGCGGACATTTATCCGGATGAATCGGTGAAATATCCTCAATCATGTCATTTATCCTTGCAGGATTATTTATAACAAGATCTTCCGCTTCCTGGCTGTCCAAATAACTGAATTCTGCCAGCATCTCCTCAGTAGTTCTAAGGTAAAGCGGCGGCTGAACATCGGCATCCTTGAATCCGTTTCCAAACTGAATAATTCTTCTGTACACTTCATCTTCAGGGTTTAAGAAATGAACATCACAGGTTGCAACAACTAATTTGTTAAACTTCTTTCCAAGTGCAATTATCTTTTTGTTGATATCAATCAAATCCTGTTCTGAATCGAGAAGGAACTTCTTCTTATTGTCAATTTCAGGATCCCCGGTTCTAAGCATGAACTGATTATTACCAAGTGGCTGTACCTCATAGTAATCATAGAATTCGCACAATCTCGATATCTCCACATCACTCTTTCCGTGAAGAATTGCCTGATATAACTCACCTGCTTCGCAGGCACTTCCTATCATAAGTCCTTCGCAAAATTCCATGTATTTACTCTTTAATATTCTAGGCTTTCTGTAGAAGTTATTGAGATGAGCATCCGAAATAAGTTTGTACAGATTAACTCTTCCCACATCATTCTTGCAGAGAATAATAGCATGGTATGCATGTGCCTTCTTAATTCTGTTGTCAGACAGTTTTGCCTGTTTATTGATTTCATCAAGGTTAGTAAGTTCCTGATTTCTTAGCATATTTAATAATTTAAGGAACACAAGAGCTGTACATTCCGCATCCTCAACTGCTCTATGATGATTAATCAACTGAACCTGCAATGCCTTTGCTATGGAATCAAGTGTATATTTTCCAAGTCCCACAACCAGAAATTGTGACATAGCCACAGTATCAATAATTGTGTATTCTCTCTCGATTCCCATCTCTCTGCTCTTATTTTCGATAAAACTCATGTCGAAACCGGCATTGTGAGCAACCATAATACAGCCCTCACAGAAATCCAGAAATTCAGGCAACACTTTATCAATAAGTGGTGCATCTATAACCATGTTATCATTGATTCCCGTCAGTTTCTCGATATTAAAAGGAATTGGTCTTTCAGGATTTACAAAGGTGGAAAATCTGTCAATAATCTTTCCGCCCTGAACCTTTACAGCGCCAAACTCAATAATCTTATCTGCAACGGGACTGAGTCCTGTGGTCTCTAAATCAAACACAACATATGTATCATCTATACTCTGACCCTTGGAATTTACAATAACGTCCTGTAAATCATCAACAAGATATGCCTCGACACCGTAGATTACCTTGAAGTCAAAATCTTTTCCCGCCTTCTTTGCAGCACCTTTGAGGTCGCAGTATTCATGCCATGCATCCGGGAATCCCTGAACCACCCCATGGTCGGTTATAGCTATGGCTTTGTGTCCCCAGTCATATGCCTGCTTTACAATCTTTTTAACATCGCTTACACCGTCCATATCACTCATCTTTGTGTGACAGTGAAGTTCTATTCTCTTTCTGACTGCATTGTCCTGTCTGTAAGTTCTAAAGTCAGTAGCCTTTCTCACTCCCACAACGGACTGGATGTTTATTCCTCTGTCGTATGTGTCAAACATGGCCACACCTTTAAGTCTTATAAACATCTTCTTCTTTATCTTTGAATTAAACTCTTCGAGAAGTTCATCCTTCAAAAAGATTTTTGCAGTAATAGTATCTGTAAAGTCAGTTATGGTAAGAGTAATAATAGTTCTCTCCCCTCTGATTGCTCTTTGATCTATATTCAATATCTGTCCTTTAATTACAACACTTCCGATATCAGAGTAAATCTCATCAATAGCAACTTCCTCATCAAATTCAAAATCTCTTCCGTACAGGACATCCGGATTATCACTTCTTGTAAGTGTCAAAACAGGGGAAGCGCCCTCAAATCTCTGTCCGCTGTTTCTTCCAAAACCTTTTCCGGCTGCTCTCTTTCCTGTCTGAGCTTTTCCAGGCAAGCCTTTGCCGCCTGCATTATTTCCTGCACCACTCTGTGCTCCCATATTTTCACGAGAGTTTCCTGCAGCTTCATTTTCTGCGCCGGATGTCTGCTCTTCTCCTAAGATGCCGCCTTCCATTTCCGATACTTCAATGCCATGCAGTTTGGCAATCTTTTTAAGGACATTTTCTGTCTCTATCTCAAGTTTCTTCTTATTTTCTTCAACATATTTACCCTTTTGTCCTTCCTTAAGAACTATTCTCACTTCAACAGGCATCCCAAATCTGTGAAGGTAAATATCAGACAATGTCTTCTTAATCAGTTCCTGCTTTGCCTCCGATGCAATATTTGTCTCAAGCTGAAGACACACAACATTGTCGCCCTCAAAAGATACTTTTGCTTTCTTGAACATGTTTGCAGCAAGAATCCCCTGCTCCTTTATTTCCATAAAGAAACTCTCTTTGTATATCTCAAAAAGATTCTCTGTGGTGTACTGGGATGACAAATTATACTCTTCAATAATGTGAAGATTAATATGCTTTCCGACACGAAAATGCTCTGTAAGTTTTTTCTCTAAGGTGTAAATAGCAGACTTATTAATAAGTCTGCCGCTTCTAATATATACACGCATAGCTGTATGGTCTCTGTTTATTGTTATATTTTTTATTGTAACATTGCGAAGCAATTCTCTAAGATCATCTTCAATGTTCAGATCCGGGAACACTTCCAAAAATAACTTTTCTTCCAATTCTCATCACTCCATTTTTGTTCAACATACTGTTTTCTTCAAACCACCAATTCACCGGTTTGCTATTTAAAATTACTGTTTTCTTCAAACCACAAGTTCACCGGTTAATTTTTTAACCATTATTATTTTAAAACTGCTAATTTCCCCAATTCTCCAATTCGTCTCTCAACACATCAAGCAATTCACTCTCCGGAACTTTTTTGACAACCTCACCTTTTTTGATGAGAAGGCCTTCACCTTTTCCTCCGGCTATTCCTATATCAGCCTCTCTTGCTTCTCCGGGACCGTTTACCACACATCCCATCACGGCAACCTTTATATCGAGGTCATAATTTGTAACCATATCTTCAACTTTCTTTGCAAGTCCTATAAGGTCAATCTGAGTTCTTCCGCATGTAGGACATGACACTACAGATATTCCGCCTTTTCTCAGTCCGAGAGTTTTGAGTATTAATTTTGCACTCTTTATTTCTTCAACAGGCTCATCTGTAAGCGACACTCTGATTGTATCCCCAATGCCCTTATTAAGAATAAGACCAAGTCCTATTGCAGACTTAATATTACCTGAAGTCACGGTTCCTGATTCTGTAATTCCCACATGAAGCGGATAATTTGTCTTTTGCGCAATAAGTTCATGAGCCTTTACACACATCATTACATCTGAAGACTTGATACTAATCACAAGATTGTCATATCCAAGATCTTCTATTATCTTTACCTTATCAAGTGCACTCTCGACAATTCCCTCAGCTGTAACTTTTCCGTACTTTTCAAGAATCGGTTTCTCGAGAGAACCGCTGTTTACACCAACTCTGATTGGGATGTTTCTCTCTTTTGCCACTTCAACAACTGCTTTTACATTCTCGATACTTCCAATGTTTCCCGGATTAATTCTGATTTTGTCTGCACCGTTTTCCATTGCGGCAATTGCAAGTTTGTAATCAAAGTGAATATCTGCAACCAACGGAATACTTATCTGTTTTTTTATCTCAGATATAGCCTTTGCCGCTTCCATGGTTGGAACTGCACATCTGATAATATCACAGCCCGCTTTTTCCAACTGCTTTATCTGATTTACTGTTGCTTCAACATCTTCAGTTTTTGTATTTGTCATTGACTGAATAAGTATGGGATTTCCTCCACCTATAAGCTTATCACCAATCTTTATAACTTTTGTATTATCTCTGTACATTCTCCACCTCGTTTATAACAAAATCAATTCCATCGACTACTTCGTACTTACAGGAGTTTCCCGATATCATTTAATATAAGGAACATCATAAGAACCATCAACAACGCAAATCCTATCAGATGAACAAGTCCTTCTTTTTCTCTGTCAATTGGCTTTCTTCTGATAGCTTCAATAATAAAGAAAACAAGTCTTCCACCGTCCAACGCAGGAAGTGGGAGAAGGTTCATAACACCAAGGTTTGCGCTCAGCATAATTGCCATGTTGAGCATCGTCATAACAGTAATCATTACACTCTCTTTTCTTGTCTCTTTATAAGTGTCACCAATGGCATTTACAATACCTATAGGCCCTGACATTTCATTTTTCTTTACTTTTCCTGTAACAAGCATCTTAAGACTCTTAACTACAGTTACAATCTCGTACTTTACTTCTGTAAAACTATATCTGATAACACCGACAGGCGATTGTTTCACTCTTTTTCCGGTAAATGAGAATCCCTTGTCGTAAACCATTGTCATCTTTGGTCTGAATTTCATAGTCAAAGTCTTGTTTTTTCTCTTTACTGTAATCCGGTATTCTTCATTCTGCCAAGGATTCTCCTCTAAATACTCATACAGTTCCTTGCCACTTGATATTTCCACATCATTTATCTTTATGATTTCATCATCAGAAAGTACTCCGGCTTCTTCAAGCGCACTACCCTTGATAACAATTATGTTTGCAGGATTCGATGTTGCTGAATAAGACATTCCCACAAAATACTTTTCTTCACCCTCTGGCTTGTATTTGATAGTCTGTTTCTTACCCTCTCTCTTGTAGACCAGTTCTATCTCTCCACCATCTAAATTTTCAAAATAACTGTCTCTGAATAACTCTCTTGCAAGGATTGCACTGTTACCATTGAAACGAATCAGTTTGTCTCCGTCTCTGAGTCCCTTTTCGTAGAGCAAAGAACCTTTTTCCATATCTGTTACATAAGCAAGATCAGCCCCTTGGAAACCAATTACGATAATTGCCAAAATCCATGCAAGAATAAAGTTGAAGAACGGTCCCGCAAATACTACTGCCATTCTTGCCCACACAGACTTAGAGTTGAAAGAACCTTCAACAACAGTATCCTGATCTTCACCCAGCATGGCACACGAACCACCAAAAGGTAATGCCTTAATTGAATACTTCGTCTCACCTTTTCCCCAACTGATAATTCTTGGCCCCATACCAAGAGAAAATTCATTTACAACTATCTTGTTCTTCTTTGCAATAATAAAATGTCCAAACTCATGAAAAACAACCAATACACTAAATATAATTAAAGCAATTACAATACTCATACCTACCACCTATTCTCAATCATCTCATAAACTGTCTGTTCGGTTTCTAATATCTGTTCAAAACTTGGATTATCAATTTTCTTATGATTATCCATACAGTATCTGATTATATCTGTAATATCCAGATAGCTAATCTTTCTGTTTAGGAATTTTTCCACTGCTTTTTCGTTTGCAGCATTGAACACCGTAGGCATTGAGCCGCCGATTCTTCCCGCCTCATAGGCATAAGACAATCCAACAAAATTATCCATGTCAGGAGCCTCAAAACTTATACTTGCAAGCTTTGCAAAATCTACCCTGTCACCACCAAGATACTTTCTGTCCGGATAATACAGTGCATACTGAATTGGAAGTCTCATATCCGGTGTTCCAAGTTGAGCAATAATAGCTCCATCATCAAACTGAACCATGGAATGAATCAGACTTTGTGGCTGAACCACAACCTGAATGTCGTCAAAATCCACATCAAAGAGCCACTTCGCCTCTATTACTTCAAGTCCTTTATTCACCATGGTTGAAGAGTCGATAGTAATCTTTCTTCCCATCGACCAGTTAGGATGCTTGAGTGCATCCTCTAACCGTACATTCTTCATCTCTTCTCTGGTTTTTCCTCTGAAAGGTCCGCCTGAAGCAGTGAGCAGAATCTTGTCTATCTGCTTTCTGTTCTCTCCGTTAAGGGACTGGAAAATAGCACTGTGTTCACTGTCAACAGGCAAAATCTTCACTCCCATACTGCTTGCAAGAGGCATAATAATATGTCCTGCAGTGACAAGTGTCTCCTTGTTGGCAAGAGCTATATCTTTTCCGGCTTTGATTGCCTCAATAGTTGGTCTTATTCCAATCATTCCCACAAATGCAGTTACAACAATCTCTGCTGTTTCAATTACAGCGGTCTCAATCAGTCCGTCCATCCCTGCAACTACTTTTGTATCTGTATCTTTAATATTCTCTCTAAGTTGCTTTGCCTTATCTTCGTTAAATACACACACAACCTTAGGGCAAAACTCTCTTATCTGTTTTTCAAGTAATTCTATATTTGAACCTGCTGCCATGGCAACGACACTCAAATCATCATTATTTCTTACAATGTCGAGAGTCTGTGTTCCTATCGAACCTGTCGAACCCAAAACAGAAATATATTTCATTATTATCTCCAATCTTTTGCAGACTATATTTATCTGATATTTAAGAACACAAAAACTGTTCTTATTGAAAAATGTAATTAATTCTGTCAGCAATAATTACTGAACAAAATTGAGCAGCAACCAAATTACCGGCGCCACAAAAATCACGCTGTCGAATCTGTCCATGATTCCACCATGTCCCGGAATAAGCTTACCGTAATCCTTTATATTGTGATTTCTCTTAATTGCAGATGCTGCCAAATCTCCTGTCATTGCAATAAGACTACCCACTGCAATAACAACCGGGTATGCAATTCTAGGATCAACTACTCCTGTGATTTCATTTTTGAATACTGACGCATAAATAAAACCGAGCAGTGCTGCTCCAAGTACGCCTCCTACTGCACCCTCAACTGATTTCTTTGGGCTAAGTACCGGAGACATCTTGTGCTTTCCAAAGGCCACTCCGAAAACATACGCGCAGGTATCGCTGCCCCATGAGCACAAAAATATGAGCCATACATTGTACAATCCGTTATCCGCTGTTCTCACGAGGTAAATAAAAGAAAGCATTGCCGCAACATATATTACTCCAAAGAGAGACGCCATAACACTCTCAGTCTTTACCTTAGGAAATTTGAATACATACAATGCCATGAGTAGCACAACAAATACAATAAAAAGAACAAACTCATATTCAAGCATATGCTGCCTGATAAGAATATAATATAATACTGCACATAAATATCCCATCACTCCTATGATATCCTTCTCTATTGAGAATACCCTGTTCATCTCAAACAAGCCAATCAGAGATATAATTCCAACTGTAACCAGCAATACATCTCCACCGGCAATGATAGTTATCAATGCAATTAGTACAAGCACTATTCCACTGAGCAGTCTTTCAACGAAGGACTTGTTCATAAACTTTTTTAATACCATATTATTCGCTTACCTTTCCAAATCTTCTGTCTCTCTCATTGTATTTTATTACTGCTTTTTCAAGTTCCTCTCTGTCAAAATCAGGCCATAATACATCAGTGAAATAAAACTCCGTATAAGCAAGCTGCCAGAGAAGATAATTTGAAAGTCTCTCTTCTCCACTTGTTCTTATAAGCAAATCAGGATCCGGCATATCGAATGTATCAAGGTGCTTTGAAACAGTTTCCTCATTGATATCTTCCGCCTTAAGAACTCCATCTTCACATTCCTTGGCAATCTTTTTTATTGCTCTTGTTATCTCGTCTCTGCTTCCGTAATTGAGAGCAATTGTAAAATTGATGCCGTCGTTGTGCTTTGAAGCTTCTTCGAGTTCATTTATTCTGTCAATAATATCTTCTGCAAGTCTGTTTCTCTCACCGATAACTCTTACTCTGATATTATTCTTGTCTGCTTTTTTTATACAGTCCTCCAGATAATTTCTGAGAAGTTTCATCAATGCTGAAACTTCCTGTTCAGGCCTGTTCCAATTTTCAGTGGAAAATGCATATACCGTAAGATATTTGATTCCGATATCATGTGCTTCCTCGATGATTTTCTCAACTGCATTTGCGCCGGCTTTGTGCCCCATGTTCCTTGGGAGCATTCTCTTCTTTGCCCATCTTCCGTTACCGTCCATGATAACAGCTACATGATTAGGAATATTCATTCCACTCAAATCATATTTACTCGCCATTTTTATCTCCATTCTTTAGTACGAACATAAGAGGAAACATAACTGTTTCCTCTTATGATTAATTTTTCTCTATACTGTTAAAATCTCTTTTGATTTGTCTTCGATAGCGCCATCTATCTTCTCAACAAACTTGTCTGTAAGTTTCTGCACATCATCTTCGTAAGACTTTACTTCATCCTCTGAAACGCCGTCATCTTTTCCTTTTTTCTTTAATGCATCCATTGCATCTCTTCTGATGTTACGAACTGCAACCTTTGCTGCTTCACCTTTTTTCTTAACATCCTTTACAAGTTCTTTTCTTCTCTCTTCTGTAAGTTCAGGGAAAACTAATCTGATGCACTTTCCATCATTTGTTGGTGTAAGACCGATGTCTGAAACCATGATTGCTTTTTCTATATCCTTTAATACTGATGCATCCCAAGGCTGAATCACTATCATTCTTGCTTCAGGAACCGATACGTTACCAACCTGCTGAATAGGTGTTGGTGATCCGTAGTAGTCAATCTGAATTCTGTCAAGAATGTGTGGATTTGCACGCCCTGCTCTGATTGTTGTGTACTCTCCCAATAAATTTTCATAAGATTTCTGCATCTTCTCTTCGTAAGTCATAATAATTTCTTCCATAATACTATCCTCTCTGTTATAAACTCTATCTTATCTAACCTCTATGCCATTATGTTTTTCAATCATAATTCTTTTGCTAATTATCTTTTCATCCTGCCACAAAACTCTTATACTGTAATCTTTGTTCCAATCTTCTCGCCTGTAGCCGCTCTCATGATACTGTTCTCTTCATTTAATCCAAAGAGTAACATAGGCATCTTATTCTCCATTGCAAGAACGCTTGCCGCAAGATCAATAACACCAAGTCTCTTGTCAACGATATCCTGAATCGCAAGTTCATCAAACTTCTTGGCATCCGGATTGATTGCAGGATCACTGTCATAAACTCCATCAATTGCCTTTGCACCAAGAATACAGTCCGCTTCGATTTCAATAGCTCTAAGAACCATTGTCATATCTGTTGAGAAATATGGATGTCCGGTCCCTCCCGCAAAGAAACAAACCTTTCCGCTCTCAAGACTTCTCACGGCGTCATCCTTTGAAAAAAGTCTTGTCCATGTTCCACAAAGGAAAGGAGTAAACACTTCCGTATCCATCCCCTCTGTTCTGAAAATCTCTGAGACATACATGCAATTCATGATTGTTGCTAACATTCCAATGCCATCAGCTTTTGTTCTGTCTATCTTCTCACTGGTACGACCACGCCAGAAATTACCGCCACCGATAACAATTGCAACTTCGATGCCTTTATCAGTAAGGTTCTTTACCTGCTTTGCAACCTGAACACAGGTCTGTTCATCAAAACCTGTCTTCTTGCTTCCCGCTAATGCTTCACCACTTAATTTAAGCAAAACTCTCTTCATCTTAATTCCTCTTTTTGTAATTTAGATTATTATTTATCACTATTTTAAAAGGTGATATACGCGTTTAAATTCACCGCACTCACACCGACTTATAGCATAACATATATAGCGAAAAAAAACAATTGAGAAATAGTTACACTTACTTAGGTATATTTAATTCAATCTCAAAGAAATTATCTGTCTTTGAAGCCTTGGTATCAACAGAAACGCTCCCCTTTACGCTCTCTATTTTCTTCTTCACATAATGTAGTCCCAGACCCCTGTCCTCTCCTTTTGTGCTATATCCTTCATCAAAAAAGTCCTTTATTTTACTTCTCTCAAAATAAATACATGGATTTTTGACTTTGATTGTGACTTTGCTCTCCGTTTCTCTCAACACAAAAGCTACTTTTTTCTCAACATTTTCAAGATTTTCCACAGCCTCAACAGCGTTGTCTATCAACACTCCCATAACATCAACCAATTCAAATATTTCAAGGCTGCACTGAAGATTCAACACACTAACTTCAGGCTCTACCAGGATTCCATTTTCATTTGCCCTCATGAATTTTTTATACAAAAATCCCACAATCACAGGGGAACTCTTAGTTTTTAGCAGTTTGTTAAATCTATTTTCCTTTTTTATCATCTTTGTATATTCAGCCTGCTTTTCTCTCGCTTCTTCAATATTATCGGAAATCATGGTAATTCCGGCTAAAGCATTAATATGATTATCAAAGCTGTGCTGTCTGATTCTCATGTCACTAATCAGTTCCTCGTAAGCATCCGAACACATCTTTTCCATTTTTATTTCCTTCTTTTTATATTCAATTATTCTTTTTTCTTTCTGAAATAAATAAATCAGACAGAACGTCAGAATTGCAAACATGCACACGTTTATCGCGCTAAAGGCAGATAAAGTGTCACCTTTTTTTATAACAAGAAAAGTGCCCCCAAGAACTGACATAATCACCGCGCAAGCCAGAATATTTTCAACAATAATCTCCGCAATTATTTTTTTATCCATTCTGAACGTATGTCTGAAAACAACAGCAATAACTATGAATGTAATAACACTTGCTAAAAGAATAATATTCCAGTTGTCATCAATATCTCCATAACCAATACTTATTATTCCCACAACCTCAAGTTGGACAAAACTTACCAGAAGCAGACTTCCAATCCATTTCAAAACAGTCTCAATCACCTTTTTGTCATTCAGCAACAGCATATACAAAAAAGTAAGAGGATATATTAATCCCCTTATCATATTAAGATCATCAAATTCTTTTGCCACTGTAATAATAACAATATAAGCACCCATGAAAGCTGCCGTTAATTTATCAATTTCAAATCTTTTTGCGGATACTTTTTTAAAGACATAGAATGCCGTAATCATCTCTATTATTTTTATCAATCTCAAAATCATCTAAACCAAACCCCTGAAATTATTAATTACACTCTTCCCAATAACCAGTTTTTCCTCACACCCCTTAACTTTTATAAAACGGTTAACAACATCAATATTCTCAATATGTTTTTTGTTTACAATGCAGTTTCTGCTGCATTGAATAAAATCCGAAAAAAACTCAACAGCCAGTTTCTTAATCGGAATGTATGGAATATCCATTTCGTCGTTTTCAAGAATCACCTGCATCTTTTTTCCCACCGTCTGAATATATAGAATCTCGTTTTTATTAATTGAATAAATAACCCCATCACTTTTAAAAAAATATTTATTGTCTGCGTATGGAGTTTTGTACTTCAAAGCCTCTCTTATTACTGTCCTGATTTCCCCCTCATCATAAGGTTTTTCAATAAAACTAAAACATCTAAGCTGCTCATATGCAATCATTCGCGGATCCTCCAACGAAGTCACCATTATTACCGGTACAAAACTGTATTTATCCACCCCTCTTATCTTAGATACAAATTCTATTCCCGACATATCTTCTTTCTTTTCAGGATTCAAAACTATGTCAACCAACATCAGTTCAATATCCTTCATCATTGCTATAGTCAGCGCTTTTTCCAAATTATTGGCAATGTACACATTTGCACTCTCACATTCTTTCCTGACAATCTTTTCCAGAGCAAGCGCCGCTGTTTCTTTATCTTCAACTATCAAAATTTCTTTCATTTTACCCCTCTGCAATACTGTATTAAAACATTATTTTAACTTACCTATCAGTTCTATGCTCTCCTCCACCCCTAATAATTTTGTTATTTCAAGAAGAAGTATTGAACGATCTGTATCAGACATATCATTTAGCATCTCAATAATTCTTTCCCTACTGCCTTTTCCTCTAAAGAAAAGTGTTCCGATGTCAACCCCTGTACTGACATTCAGTTTTAGCAGGAATTCTGTGGAAGGGACACATTCCCCTCTCTCATTTTTGCCCCATGCTTCCTCCGACATATTTATCATCTCAGACATTTCTTTTTGAGTTTTATTCATTTTCAATCGCAGTTTCTTTAAATTTTCCCGGTATACAGTTAGATCGAAACCTTTATAATCATCTATCTTTTCTTTCATCTTTACCTCATCATTAGCAACCGTCTTGTCCCTATACATTAAAACTGTATGTCTGGAAGACTGAATAATCACTTAATTTTATATACTGTCCCCCCTTACAAAAAGACAAAGTAAGGCAGAAAAACTATCTCACAAGATAGATTTTTCTGCCTTATTTTTCCATTTCTTAAATTATAAGATTTTTTTATTTTTTTCTTCGGAATGTGGTGTATTATTTTCTCATTGCTGCTCTCTTTCTGAGAGTAGGATCAAGAATCTTCTTTCTGATTCTTAAGTTTTCAGGTGTAATCTCTAAAAGTTCATCTGTATCAATAAATTCAAGAGACTGTTCAAGGCTAAGAATTTTCTTAGGTGTGAGTTTTAACGCCTCATCAGAACCTGAAGCTCTTGTATTTGTAAGCTGTTTTTTCTTACATACATTTACTTCAATATCTTCTGCACGACCTGTCTGCCCGATAACCATTCCTGCATATACTTTCTCACCAGGTCCGATAAACAAAGTACCTCTCTCCTGCGCATTAAACAAACCGTAAGTAATTGCTTCACCGTTTTCAAATGCAATAAGAGAGCCCTGTTTTCTATACTGGATTTCACCCTTGAAAGGTCCGTATCCGGCAAACACAGAGTTAAGAATTCCGTTACCCTTTGTATCTGTCATGAACTCTCCTCTATAACCGATAAGACCTCTTGAAGGAATTGAGAACTCGAGTCTTGTATATCCACCCTGTCCCGGTGCCATATTCTGCAACTCACCTTTTCTCTGGCTGAGTTTTTCAATTACTGATCCCGAGAATTCTTCCGGAACATCTATAAATACCTGTTCCATTGGCTCAAGTTTTTTTCCGTTCTCATCTTCTTTGTAGATAACTTCAGCTTTACTTACTGCAAATTCGAAGCCTTCTCTTCTCATATTTTCGATTAGTACAGAAAGATGAAGTTCTCCTCTTCCTGATACTTTGTAGCTCTCAGTAGTCTCTGTTTCTTCAACTCTAAGACTTACATCCGTATTTAATTCTTTGAAAAGTCTGTCTCTCAAGTGTCTTGATGTAACAAATTTACCTTCCTGTCCTGCAAGAGGGCTGTCATTTACCATAAACTGCATAGAAATAGTAGGCTCTGATATCTTCTGGAATGGAATCGCCTCAGGATTCTCAGGGGAACAGATAGTATCTCCGATATGGATATCAGAAATTCCTGATACAGCAACGATTGCTCCAACTGTAGCTTCTTTTACTTCAACTTTGTTAAGTCCGTCAAATTCGTATAATTTTGAAATTTTAACTTTCTGAGATTTATCAGGCTCATGAGCATTGACAATAACTGCATCCTGATTAACTCTGAGAGTTCCGTTATCAATCTTTCCAACTCCGATTCTACCTACATATTCATTGTAGTCGATAGTACTTACAAGCATCTGAACATCCGCATCCGGATCACCTTCAGGTGCAGGAATATATTTAATAATAGTCTCAAATAAAGGCTCCATATCCTCAGGCATGTCATTGAGGTCAAGTACTGCATGTCCTGCCTTTGCTGAAGCATATACAAAAGGACAGTCTAACTGCTCTTCATTTGCATCAAGTTCAATAAACAATTCTAAAATCTCATCAATAACTTCCGTAGGTCTTGCCTCCGGTCTGTCAATCTTGTTAATACACACGATAACAGGAAGTTCAAGTTCCAAAGCCTTTCTAAGTACGAACTTTGTCTGTGGCATTGCGCCCTCAAAAGCGTCAACCACCAGAATAACTCCGTTTACCATCTTAAGTACACGCTCAACTTCTCCACCAAAATCCGCATGTCCCGGTGTATCAATAATATTAATCTTTGTATTTTTGTATACTACCGCTGTGTTCTTTGAAAGAATAGTGATTCCTCTCTCTCTTTCAATATCATTCGAGTCCATAACTCTCTCAGCAACTTCCTGGTTTTCCCTGAAGACTCCACTCTGTTTCAATAATTCGTCAACAAGTGTTGTTTTTCCGTGATCTACGTGAGCAATGATCGCCACATTTCTTACATCTTCTCTTATCATTTTTCCTATCCTTCTTTAAAAACTTCAGTAACAATGTTATCTATTTGCGCGATTGAATCAGGTAAAAAGGTTTCAACCATTTGCGCCATGTCATATTGTAAGCACTTTTTTTATTTTTTTCAATCCCCTTTTTTGTTTTACATCCACAAAGCATTTCGGATATCTTTATCAGATATAAGTTCAAGAACACTCTCAACGTTCTTGCTGCTAAATGCGCGTCAGTTCTTTTCATTCCCTTTTGTAATTTTATCGAAAATCATAGGATATAAATATATTCCCACAAACAGCATTACAAAATATCTCACAAAACCAAAGTACACAAGTGTACTCTCTACCGGTTTTAGTAATTTTCTAATCAATAACAGTATCACAACTCCTGCCACAACTCTAATTATTTTTTCGACTACGCTTCCTTTTGACGCATCAAACTCTACGTACTTACTCTCAAAATACCATCCAAGGCTAAATCCCAGTGCTGCTCCCGCACTCTTTACCAGATCCATAAGATTTTCGGAATCTGCAAAAAAGAACTTTAGCTGAATCACTGCAACAACCACCATCAGCATAGGAATAATCAATAACACTGCAAGTATCTGCTCTCTCGTATATTTGTAAACCAATCCGCTGTCAATGGCATAATTGACCCCCACCGTTATCATAAATGTAATAACAAGTGCCACCGAAACATCAAGTGGAGTATGCACACCAAGATATAATCTGGAAAAAGCCACAAGCAGAATGATTATCAGCATCAATAACTGAAATGCTCTCTTTTTGATATTATAGGCTAAAGTCCCATACAAAGAAGTTGCACTCTGAGTATGCGCGCTTGGAAATGAATATCCTGTGGCACCTGCTTTTGCACTCTCACTTGGGATAATGGACTTACTTAAAATCCAAGGTCTTGGCACCTTAAAAATAATCTTTAATATCTGAACCGTCACTCCTGACAGAAAAAAAGAAAATGCAATCCTGTATCCAAACTTCTTGTCAATGCACCAGAACACAAGGCACATAACAGCAATAACAACCGCTTCCTGTCCCAATATCGAAAATAACATATTCATTTTTTCACCCAAAGGTGTTCTCACAGTTTGTAAATATTCCAATATTTCCATATTTCAATAACACTTCCTAAATCTAAATCATCTAAATCTATATCTGTATCTATATCCATATCTGCATCTACATCTACATCTATTTCTATACCTAATTCTATTTCTATACCTAATTCTATATCTATTTCTATTTTCTATTCTTCTGTTATTATCATATTCTGTCTGAGTCTGTTTTTCCCAAAAGCACACTTGCCTGATTACTTTTCCCCGTTGGCAACCAAAAACCAGCATTCTTCTCTGTCATTTACAATTACCTTCCCTGCAGTTGCCTCTGTAATCTGGTTTATAAACCTGTCGCAGTCCTCTTTTCTGATTTTGAGATTAACAGTAACCACATCAGTATACTCTTCCTCATGTATTTTTATTCCCATTTCGGAAATAATATACTGTATCTTACCAATTCCGTTATAATCGGTTGTGATATTTATCTCCTCACCAAAAACTTTTTCCTTTATTATGGAAGCATTAATACCTTCCTTCACCGCCTTGCTGTAGGCTCTCACAAGGCCACCGGTACCAAGGAGTACACCACCAAAATATCTTGTAACAACAACAACGCAATTATGGATGCCCTCTCCAAGAAGAACATCAAGCATAGGCTTACCGGCAGTTCCTCCCGGTTCCCCATCATCTGAGAACTTTTGAAGTTCATTGTTCTGCCCGATAACAAAAGCATAACAGTTATGTCTTGCATCCCAGTTCTGTTTCTTGATTTTTTCGACGAATTCCATAGCCTCTTCAGCACTTTCAACCGGCTGCATGTATGATATAAATCTGGATTTTTTTTCGACTATCTCCGCAGTCTTTCCTTCAAATAATATTTTGTATGATTCGCTCATAACCACCTCTGTAAATCTTCATAATCTTTTTTATGTCCACGCCCGAATAGATATCATTTTACATTTTATTACAGCATTTTTCAATAGCAACCAAATCTCTACAATATCTTCTTATTTATAATATAATATTTCTCTTTATTTAATTTTTTGTTTTTGTTATAATATATTAGATGTTAGGAGGCTAAATCAAAATGAATTTCAGTTACAAAAAAACAATTGATAAACAAAAGGAATTAGTATCTACTCAGAACAAACTTACAACGCGTTCTCTGTTTTCACTTTTTAAACTTCTTTTATACACTATCATACTTGCATCGGTTACAGCCGGATTTTTTTGCATCGGCATGGTTAAGGGACTTATAGACTCGGCACCTTCTATTCACGAAGTATCTATTGTTCCTTCCTCATATTCAACAACCATTTTTGACAAGGACAACAAATCCATGGCAAAACTCGTCACATCGGGTTCTAACCGTATCAAGATTTCCATCAAAGATGTACCTGAATATCTGAAATGGGCATTTATAGATATCGAGGATGAACGTTTCTACGAGCATAACGGTATTGACCTTCAAGGTATAGGACGAGCTGTCTATACTGCGGTTGTAAATCATGGTCTTTCACAGGGTGGTAGTACCATTACCCAGCAGGTTCTGAAGAACAACGTATTTACTGATTGGACTGAGGAGAGTTCACTTGGAGCCTCCCTCAGAAGAAAGATTCAGGAACAATACCTGGCTGTTCAGTTAGAGAAAGAAACTTCAAAGGAGACAATACTTGAGACCTATCTCAACACCATCAACTTAGGCGCCAACACTTTGGGTGTACAAGCTGCGTCTCTCAGATATTTTAACAAAAATGTCAGTGAGCTGAGTGTTTCCGAATGTGCCATTATCGCCGCTATAACACAGAATCCCGGTGGCAACAACCCTATAACTCATCCGGAAAAAAACAAACAAAGACGTGACACGATACTCGAGTACATGAGAGATAACGGTCATATCACTCAGGAGCAGTATGAAGAGGCTCTGGACGATTCAGTATATGACAAGATTCAGTCTGTTGACGCAAAGATTACAAAAAAGGACAACAGTACCTACTCATATTTTGTTGATGAGGTAATTAATCAGGTTCTGGCGGATTTGCAGGAACAGAAAGGCTACACCTACACTCAGGCCTATAATGCTTTGTACAGCGGTGGTCTCAAAGTATACAGTACAATGGATTCAGATATCCAAAAGATTTGTGATGAAGAGCTTTCAAACGATTCCAATTACCCGCCAAATGTATACTGGTCAATTAACTGGGCTTATACAGTTCTTCATAAAGACGGAACCTCTGATAACTATTCAGAGAGTTACATCAATTATTACCATAAGACTTTGCTTGGTGAATCTGCTTTCAAGCTTATTTTCCCATCTAAAGAAGAAGCAAAGAAATGTGTTAAACAGTACAAAAAATACCTTCATCCGGACGGACTTGCAGAGGGAGATCAGGAATTTGAAACTCTCTACTACACTCCTCAGCCTCAGGTTTCATTTACAGTAATGGATCCAAAGACAGGATATGTAAAAGCAATAGTCGGTGGCCGTGGAGACAAAAAGGTCAGTCTCTCTCTTGACAGAGCAACCCAGTCAACAAGACAGCCGGGTTCTACATTCAAAGTATTATCCACATATGCTCCGGCCATTGACACAATGGGATACAACCTCAACACTAAGATTGTGGACGAACCTTTCAAATACAAGAACGGACGTCCTGTTAACAACTGGTACCGTGGATACAGAGGAACCGTAACAGTAAAAAAAGCTATTGCAGACTCTATGAATGTCTGTGCCGTAAAGGTTCTTACCGATATAACTCCAAAGCTTGGTTTTGAATATCTTGAGAACTTCGGTCTCACAACTTTGGTTTCAAAGCGTACTGAGGAAGACGGTTCTGTTGTTTCCGATATTCAGCAGGCTCTTGCCCTTGGTGGTATCACAGACGGTGTAACAAATCTTGAAATGACAGCAGCTTATGCCACTATTTCCAACAAGGGTGTCTATACAAGACCTGTATTTTATTCACAGGTAGTAGACGAGGATGGTCGTATTCTTTTGGACAATACTACTCCTACTACCCACACTGTATTAAAAGAGTCTACTGCAGATCTTCTCACAACCGCGATGGAGAGTGTTGTAACTGAAGGTACAGGTAGATCATGTAAATTGGCAGGTTCAATGGCTGCGGCAGGTAAGACAGGTACAACTTCAAGTTCCTACGACTTGTGGTTCTGCGGATACACACCATATCTTGCAGCTTCAATATGGACAGGTTTTGACGAAAACAAAGATTTAGGTTCAGATCAGGTTTACCACGAAAAATTGTGGGCAAAGATTATGAATAGAATTGACGAAAAGAAAGGTTACGAAGACAAAAAGTTCGCCAAAGGGGACGACGTTGTGGAACTTAAGATATGTAATTCTTCAGGAAACATCGCCAATTCCAACTGTCCTTCCACAAGAACAGAAACCTTCCACAAAGGTGATGAACCTACAAAATACTGCACTTACCACGGTGGAACAAAAACTACCGCTGAAAAAGCAACAACTAAGGCAGACAGCGACAAAAAGAAAAAGCGATGATTCTTCTAAAGCAAATAAAAACAAAAAAGAATCAACAAATAGCAATTCAAAAAAGAATCAACAAATAGCAATTCAAAAAAGAAAGAAACTGAATAAATAAAAAAGCTTAATAAAGAAAAAAATATATAGAGACTATGTAAAGAAACTTAATTAACATTCAGAAAAAAAGATATAACGAAGGAGGAATTTTCATGAAGAAACAAATCACTAAGTTTGCAGGTGTATCATTACTTGCATTATCATTAGCTGTATCTCCACTGTCTTTGACAGGCGTTGCAGCTGCACCGGATCCAACAAACGCATACGCTCAGGCTCATGGATACACATATGAGAATCTTGTATGGAGTGACGAGTTTGACGGTAATGAACTTGACCAAAACACATGGAACTATGAGATAGGAAATCGTAACGGATGGGGCAATAACGAGAAAGAATATTATACTAATTCCAAAAGCAATGTTTTCATCACTGATATTTCCAAGGATGCTACAAGCAAATCCACTGACGGAAAAGCACTGGCAATCCGCGCTCAGAGAGAAGAAAAAGAAGGCTATTCATACACATCTGGAAGAATTCAGACTTCCGGCAAACAGGCATTTAAATACGGTCGTATGGAAGCATGTATCAAATTTGAAAACGGAATGCAAAAAGGTGTTTGGCCTGCATTCTGGATGTTAGGCGACAACGAGCCACTTGGATGGCCAAGCTGTGGAGAAATAGATATCATGGAACATGCTAACACTGCTACTTCTGTAATTTCCACACTCCATTGGAACAGGAACGCATCAAACCCATATAGCGAAGGCAATCAGGGAAGCGGATTCCCTATTCCGGGTGGCACAATTGATGACTGGCATGTATATGCAGTTGAATGGGATAGAGAAAAGATGACATTTTACATTGATGACAAGCAGATTGTAAAAGTACCAATTCAGTCTACGGCAAATGACGAATTTAACGGTCACAACTTCTACTTTATTCTCAACGTTGCAATAGGCGGAAGCTTTATTCAGGGAGCTGTTCCTACAAGCACATGGACAAGTTCTACAATGTTTGTTGACTACATCAGAGTTTACCAGAACAAAGAGATACAGCCTGGTGCAACTTATGCAGGAACATGGAACAAATCAAGCATCTGGAATAATATCGACAAACCAAACACAGAAGTAAAATATTACAGTGACAATAACGTTGTAGGTTCTGAAACTGTCAAAAAGGGTGATTTACTCAAAGCTCCTGAAGTTACAAAAGCAGGCTACACATTTGGCGGTTGGGTAAAATCAGATAACACACCATTTGACTTCACCCAGTCCACAAAAGAAGACACTCTTGATTTATATGCAAAATGGGATGCTGTAACATGTGCAAAACCAGCTATCAAGTCATTAAAGAGCAAGAAGAAAAAAACAGCTGTAATCACATTCAAGTCTTCAGACAAGTATGCAGGCTATGAACTAAAGTACGGTCTTAATAAGAAAGTTACCAAGAAAGCAAAGACAAAAAAGAACCTTACAAAAACAAAAATAACTGTCAAATCTCTCAAGTCAAAGAAAATATATTACTTCAAAGTAAGAGGTTACAAGTTAGACTCAACAGGCCAGAAAATATACAGTGCATGGTCAAAGGTCAAAAAAATCAAGGTAAAATAATTAGCCACTTACATTAAGAGATTATTCAGTTATATCAACATTAATATTAATAAAAGGAGAATGACAAAAATGAGCATCAAAAATAAAATAGCATTAACATCTGCTGTAGTACTTCTCACAGGATGCATGATGGCTCCAAGCGCAGTTATTTTTGGAGACGGACAAGACGGAGATGTAATCTCAAATCCTTTCGGTGACAAATTTGCACCAACAACAACTGCAGAAGTACCTACAAATTCAGGAAGCAACAAAAATAATCAGGCATCAAACCAGAATTCCGGCACTACTACTGCAAACGCTGCTAACAGCCAAAGCAACAAAACTACTACAGTATCAGGCGAGGCTGCATCTGACAGCAATGGCGTAGTTTCCTCTGATGAACTTATTAAATCAGTAAAGCTTTCAAAAGCAAAAATCTCAAAGGCAAAATACTTAAAGCCGGGAAAGACCAAAGCTTTAATCAAATTAAAGAAAGTTAATTATGCAACAGGTTACCAGATTAAGTATTCTACTTCTAAAAAATTCAAGAAGAAAGTTACAAAAACTACTACTTCAAAGAAATTATCAAAGAAGATAAAGAAACTCAAATCCGGTAAAAAGTATTTCGTTAAAGCAAGAGCTTACGTTCTTACTCCAAGCGGAAAACAATACGGCAAGTGGTCTAAAGTTAAAACAATAAAATAATATTAATCGAGTAGGAGGCCAACCATTAATTGGTTAGCCGACCTCTCACACCACCTGGCATACGGTTCCGTACCAAGGCGGTTCCTTAGTTTTCATAGACTACTAGATAATAGTCAAGCATGGATGTGTATCCTAGCTTGGCTA
>JAILRH010000123.1 GCA_024698345.1 Lachnospiraceae bacterium
CAATCCTGCATGGACACTTTCAAACAATAACATTGATAAATCTACTGCATGGTCTTACGATGCAGTAACTACTAATCCAAACAATACTTCACAGTCAATGAAGATTACAATGACACAGGGAAGTCCGTTTACATATTTAACATTTAATAATACAAACGAATTCACACTCACAAAGCTTAGAACTACATTTAGCAGTGAAGTGATTTTTGATGAAGTATATAATGGATGTAGAATGCTTGTATTTAGAACTTTAGATACAACAAATCAGGTTCATTATCCAATGATTCAGAATCAGTACTATGCATTGTATCTTCCTCAGAATACAACAGTAGAATATAAAGGAACAACGGATACAACAGGTAATGATAAGATTGGTTCAAGAAGATTTGTATTACCTTCAGGTAAAACATATGCTACTTTTGCATGGATTACTGAAAGTGAAAGCTCAAGCAACAATTCAAACGCTGTCAATATTGCAAAGCAGTATAGACCATACGCTTTCAACTTTATTACTGATACACAGATTTCTTATAACGTAAGTAATGGAAATGTTGTTGATACTACATATTCATATACTTTTGATAAGAAAGCAGAGAGTACAGCAGATGGTACCGTAATGGGTATCTTATCTCATCAGTACAGATATATGTCAGGATACAATTATCTTTCAAATCAGGCATTTACAATCAGAGGAGACATGAAGTTCCTGACAGGTTCTTCATATACAACATCAATGAAGTACAAAGGAATTCTTCCTTCAATGCCTGCAATCGCAGATAACGATACAGCCGGAAAAGCTGCATTACAGGAGTATGTTGACAATTATGTAAATATTTTTGACAGACCTGATACATACTGGCGTGGAAAACAGTACAACAGAAGTGCTCAGGCTATTAACGCAGCAAAAGCAATCGGTGATGAAGCAAAGGCTGAGAAGCTTATTGAAGGTCTTGAAAAAGAATTAGAGGATTGGTTCACTTATTCAGGTGAAGATGACAAGAAGTTCTTTACATATTTAGGTGACGGTATGGGAACTTTACTTGGTTCAAGAATGGATTTCTACGGTATTGATCAGATGAATGATCATCATTTCCATTATGGTTATTTCATCGAGTCAGCTGCAATTGTTGGAATGTATGATCCTGAATGGTTAGCATCTTACTCTAGTGTAATAAAACAGCTTATTTATGATATTGCATCTCCATACAGATCAAGTTCGGACTGTGTATCTGCATGTGGTAATGCATATCCATACTTGAGATGTTTTGCACCATTTGAAGGTCATTCATATGCGTCAGGTTTCCAGGATGAAAAAGATGGAAATAACCAGGAATCAACATCTGAAGCTATCAATGCATGGGCAGGTATTATTTTGTTCGGTGAATTAACAAATGATACAAATCTTAAAAAATTAGGAAAATACCTCTATACAACCGAAATTGCCGCTGCAGGTGATTACTGGTTTGATTACGAAAAAGATACATACAAAGTTAAAGGTTCAAAATATGATCCTCCAATGGCTGGTATGGTATGGACGGGAAAAATTGACTATAGAACATACTTTGGTTTCAAATATGTTCAGGCTATTCAGATATTCCCGATGCAGCCATGGTCTTTCTACTTGTTAGAAGGTGGTACTGATTATATCAGAGATTATATCAATTACAATAATACAAGTCCGCTTGCAGAGGGTGGTAGTGTAAATGAGTGGAATGATATTTGGTCAGAGTATTATGCATTAGTTGATCCTGATGATGCTATGAACAGTATGTGGACTCATGTATATGAAGAGCAGGGTGAATCAGCTGCACATACTTACCATTTCATTAGAACTCTTCAGAATTATGGAACACCTGATTTGTCATTTACAAGTAACACACCAATGTCTGCGGTATTTAACAAGAACGGTGTATATACATACGTAGTTTATAATCCGGGAACTACAGTTAACACAGTTGTATTTAATTCTACAAATGGAACTGTTGCAACTGTAAAGGCTGCGCCAAAGACTATGACTGTTGTCAATTCAAATGATTTGGCTACTAAATCACCTTACAAGGTTGAATATTACGGAAAGAACAAATCAGGCTCAGGTTATTCAGTGATTTCTACAGAAATCAAATATGCTCCGGCCGGAACAACTGTTACAGCAGCAACAAAAGATATTACAGGATTTGAATATGATGCAAATAACTCTTCTAATATTAAGAGTTCAAGTGTACTTTCAAACGGTACTACATCATTGAAACTTTACTATAACAGAGAAACATATTCTATCTCATATGAACTTAACGGAGGCTCAAAGGCTAACACATCTCTTTATCCTTCAACATATGAATATGGTGATACATTTACATTTGATACACCTGTAAAAGATGGATACGATTTCTATGGATGGTACAAAGACGAGGATTTTTCTGTTAAATTAAATACATTAAAGACTACAACTCACGGAAATGTTACACTTCGTGCTAAATGGATTCCATCAGGAACTATTATGGCTTCAGAAGATATCTTCCTGTCATTTGATAAGAACGGTAAGGGACATTTCTACTTCTATGGCGATACAGATATGGAAGAATGTAGTGTTCTCTACAAAATTTATGATACAGAAAGCGAAGCTTTACAGGCAAAGAAAGATGGTGCAGAAGTAGGATATACAGCATATGGACTTCACAAGACTCCGTATGGATACTCTAATGAACTTGATTTGTCAGGAAGCACAGGAAAGTATATTACTTTCTACTTTATCAGATACAAAAATGGTACGGGTTCACAAAAATCATTATACGGATGTGGTAAGATTATTAAAGGATCAATAGATATTCCTGTTGATTACGAAACAGTAACTACAGTTCTTGACGGACCAAGAGAAGTGTTTGGGGAAAATATCAGAAGTGAAGCTGATAATACAATTACAGTTGTTTGGGGAAATGCTGAAGGACATAAATACAACGTTTATGTTGACGGTGTTAAATATTTGAACGAAGTATACTGTGGCGAATATGTACTCAGACAGATTCCTGGCGGAAAACGAATAGTTAAGATTACAGCGGTATATGAAGGAAAAGAATCTAACGGCGTAACAAAAGAGGTTCAGGTAGGTGGAAGTTCAGAAATTCAGACTTCAGAGCCGGGAGGAGAAGATCCTTCTGAGAGCGTTTCATATGACGGAGACGGACCACTTGAAGTTATCGGAGCTAACGCTTATTCGGCTTCTACAGGTAAGATTACTGTAGTTTGGGGAACTGATGATTTGAGAAATGCATCAGGACAGAAGTACAACATTTATCTTGATAATACAAAAGTAAAATCAGAAGTTGCTTGTGGTTCATACGATATCGATGCGACTCCTGGAGAACATACAGTTAAAATTACAGCAACACTTGATGGTACAGAGACAGCCGGTGTAACAAAAATTGTTACAGTAGCAGAACCTTTGACAGATGATAATGGTCAGACAATAGTTACAGAAAAAGATCCTATTGAAGTTATCGGATTGACTGTTTCTTCAAAAGTTGCAGGAAAGATTAATGTTGTTTGGGGACAGACAACTGAGCAGATTGCTCTTGGACAGACATATAACATATATGTTGACAATGTAAAAGTAAAATCAGAGGTTCCTTGCGGATCATATGATATAAACGTTGAAGGTGGCAGACATACAGTAAAAGTTACAGCTACTATTAGTGGAAAAGAATCAAACGGTGCTACAGGAACAGTTGATGTTGAACAGGCTGAGGCTACTACAGTACCTACAGTTGTAACAGGTACAGAATTGCTCAAGAACACAGCGTTTAACGGTGCTACAAACTGGAAAGAAGAATCAGAAAACGGAGCTACATTTACAAATAATGGTAACGGATCACTTTCAGTTAGCGTTCCAAAATATACTACAGGAAATAACTATGCTACACAGCTTAGACAAGATGCTTTCCAGTTAGTTGCCGGTAAATGGTACAAAGCTACATTTACAGTAACATCAGATGTAGATAAAACATTCCAGATGCTTGTCCAGAATAATATTAATTGGGCTGTATATGGTCAGGAATTTGTATCAGTAGCTGCTAACAAGACAGAAACATGTACAATGTGGTTCCAGGCTACTGAAACAACTACAGATGTGTTGTTCGGCATTATGTTAGGATATGTAAATAATACAGCTTCTGAAGCTGCAAATGTTACAATCAAGAATGTTAGTCTTAAGGTTTACGACAATAAAGTAGAAGATGAGACAGAAACTGAAACAGAATATGTTCCAAATAAGGATGCATATGGAAATATCATTTCTTCAGATCTTGAAATTAGTGGATATCAGATTAATACTTCATTTGGCGGACACAGAGTTGTTTATTCAATGAATAACACTGTTGAAAACAAAGAAGTAACAGAGTTTGGCTTGATTTACGGATTACAGTACGGCTCATACAAAGAAAGTGATATGAAGATTGGAAGTAATAACTACTACGTTAAGAGCTTTAAGGGAACTGAGGCTAACGGAAGATTATCTTCTTGTGTAAATGCTGATATGACAAAATCATACGCTATGACAATGAGCTTCTTTGAAGCAAGTGCAAGAGAGTTTAATGATACATATGTTGTAAGAGCATATGCTAAGTTATCTGATGGAACATACGCTTACTCAACAATTCAAGAGTATACAATTAATGAAGTTGCATCATATATCTATACAAACAAGACAAGTCCATCAGCTGAGGCTCATAACTACTTATACAACAACATCTTAAAAGTTTGCAATCCAAACTATGCAAAGATTAATTATTAATTATTAATTATCAGATAATAGTGTTAGTAGTTATCAGATAATAGTGTTAGTAGTTATCAGAGGAAACTAAATACCAAACATTATTACAAATATTGATAATTAATACAATAAATGATATATATAGAACTGCCGATTCATTTTGGATCGGCAGTTTTGTAATTATAGTGATTGGATTTTTAATTGTAATTGCTTCTTAAAATTTGAAAGAGGTATAGAATTTATTTAAGGTGGGAATAATAAATGGAATACAACGAAAAAATAGAAGAATACAAAGAAATATATGGTTTTGAAGAGGTATTTTTGTCAGGATATATGGGTGGTTATCCTATATTAACTTTTGTAACAAATATGAAACAATTGCCGGATAAGAAAACAATAAACAAATATTTAAGAAATTCTGAAATGAGTGCCGGAAGAAAAGTGGGAGTCGGATTAAACTTTAGAAAAACAGCGGTATTTACGGAGCTTGACAACGGTTTTTCAATCTGCGGACATATTGAAATTATAGACAGAATGTTAAAATATCTTTATGAAAAATAGAAGAAAATTTGAAATAAATATTGCACTTAAAAATGTAATTGTAACATTTATGTAATATTTCATTGACAAAGTGAAATAATTCTGTTATATTTATTCTTGCGTAGAATAAATATGAGAGGTGAATTATATGAAAAACAGTAAGCTAATCGCTGGCACAATAGCTACAGGGCTTACGTTATCTGTAGCGTTATCTGTTTTCGCAGGTGTTGTTAGTGTAGATGCTGGAAATGAAAAATCATTAAAGAACTATTCAAAAGAGAGCGCAAAAACAAATATTACATTTTCTAGTGTAGAAAGAAATATTTTATCAACTTCTGAACCACAGTTGTCAGAAATAGTTTTTAATCCTGAGCAACTGACTGATTATATTAATGAATATAACAACTCAGATGATGAAAATGAAACAGAAGAGATGAATAATGAAGAGGCTTCTAATTCATCTGACGCAGATAACAAAGTAAAAAAAGACAAGAAAAAGAAAACAAAAAAGAAAAAGAACAAAAATAAGAAGAAAAAGAATACTGCAAAGGAACTAATCGGAACGTATAAAGTAACTGCATATTGCAGTTGTAGCAGATGTTGTGGCAAATCAACAGGAATTACTGCATCAGGCACAAGAGCTAAGGCAGGAAGAACAGTTGCTGCCGACACATCCAGACTTCCTTTTGGTACCAAATTAGAGATAAACGGTCACACATATACTGTTGAAGACAGAGGTGGTGCGATAAACGGTAATAAGATTGATGTATATTTTAATTCTCATCAGGAAGCTTTGGGATGGGGAGTAAAATATATAAAAGTCTACAAAGTAAAATAATCAAAATGAAATTAAGAAATCGATTTATATCGGTTTCTTTTTTTGCGCTTTATATGGTATGATAAATTATAGTTATAAATGAATAATAAAAGAAAGGAACGGTATTATTACAGGTAGGTTACGCATTTGATGGATGTAACAACATAGTAATTAATACGAAAGATAATTATGGATGACAAATTGTATACCATTCCGGTAAAGGAGGCATTAGAAGCGGACTGTGAATGCTGTGTCTGCAAAATGTATGAACAGATTGAAAAGAGCGCAATAGAATTTACAATGGGACCTAGCTATATGGAAGATAATATCAGATTCCAAACTGATGAGAAAGGTTTTTGCTCAATACATTCAAAAAAATTGTATGATTATAATAACAGATTAGGACTTGGAATAATAATGAATACTCATCTTCAAAGAACTGTAAAAGATATTGAAAAGCTTAGTGAAGGCGCAACCGGTAAAGGTTTTTTCAAAAAGAAAAATTATTCCGAACTCATCAGCTATATAAATAACCTGAATGACTCATGCTTTGTTTGCGAGAGAATCAACTCAACATTTGAGAGATATATTGCAACTATTTTTCATTTATGGAAGTCAGATAAAGATTTTGTCTCAAAATACAGCAACTCCAAAGGATTTTGTACAAAACACTTTGGATTATTACTAAATGGAGCAGCTTCTAATCTGATGGGCTCATCGTATGAAGATTTTGTCGATACAACAATTGGCTTATATCTTTCTAACATGAAGAGAGTAAACGGTGATGTTGATTGGTTTGTAGACAAATTTGATTACAGATTCAAAGATGAACCATGGAAGAATTCAAAAGATGCATTGCAAAGATGTATCATCAAGACAAACAGTATAAACGTGGAACAATAGATTAATATGCAAAAATAGTAGTATTATGTGACAATAGAAGCGAAAAATGACAATAAAAATAGCTATGGTATTATCGACCATAGCTATTTTTTAATATTAATATTTAGAATGTGTCATCTAATTCATCTTCTAAAAAATCAAAATCATCATCTGATTTGTTTTCGTCATCTGATTTTTCCTCAAATGAGAAGTTTTCTTCTTTAGAAGAAGTATCAGAATCATCAGCTAAAAAATCATATGTCTTCTTTGTTTCGTGTTCTTCAGAAACAACATCTTCAACTGAATTTGTAGCTGGAGTATCATCAACTAAAAAACTGTAATGTGATACTGCATTGTTGTCAGAATTTTCAGAAACTTCTTCTGCTACATCCTCAGAAATATCCTCAGAAACATTCTCAGAAATATCCTCAGAAACATCCTCAATTATCTCTTCAGTTGAAGAAACTGCATCTTCGATAGTATCAGCACTTTCTTCAACAAAATCTGAAACGTTGTCTGTAAAAGAATCTACAGTATTATCAACACCTTCTTTAAAAGAATCTACAGTATTGTCAACACCTTCTGTGAAAGAATCTACAGCATCCGAAGCACTTTCGGAAACACTGTCAACGGCGTCAGTTACAAAATCAGCTGCATCTTCAAAAACTTCAGAGGCATCTTCAACGATTTCTTTTGCTTCGCCATCGATAATTCCATCTTCATCAGATTTGGTATTCATACTCTTAATTTTGTCTCCGGCTGTCTTGAGTGCATCTTTTGTTTTTTCGAATGCATCAGAAGCTTTTTCTTTTACTTTGTCCATGTTCTCTTCAGTAAAAATCTCATCAGCCTTTTCTTTGGCAGTAGTAGTAACCTTATCAAAAGCATCTTTTGCTTTATTTATGTTGTCTTCACCAATTTTGTCTACAACTTTATCTTTGACATCTGTAGCCTTTGTCATAGCGCTGTCAATTTTTTCTTCGCCAATTGCATCAACGATCTTGTCTTTTGCAGAAGTAACGATTTCACCTATACCGTCCTTAGTATCGTTAACAACTTTTTTGGCCTGAGTTGTATTAAAAGTGATAGTAACTTTTTTGTTTTCTTCATCAGACCCTTCAGTTGAAAAGTCAACAACTTTTTTTGGCTTTGAAGGAATGTTTAAATCATCATCGAAATCATTTTCGTGTGCTGTGTTAATTCCTGTCTTTTTCTTGTAGTATCCGGCACCCCCGATAGCTATGCCTGCCAATGCTAAAACCCCTAGTAATGTTGATTTCTTGCCCATAATAATTTCTCCTTTCGCACATATAAAATCATATAACTATTGTAATACTATTCTTGCTAAAAATAAAGCAAAATCATATTATTTTTTTGCTAAGCAAAATCATATTTCCGGATTAATGAATTTTAGCAAACCCGTTTATTAAACAGAAATCTAATCAGTATTTCCCGTTGCGGTTTGCTTATATATTTAATAGAATATTAATGATAATCATTCGAATTATCATTTAATAATTATATTTAAGGAAATAGCGAAAATGAATACTAAGATAATTTTTTTTGACATTGATGGCACTATATATAAATATAATGAAGGAATGCCAAATGACACATTAGAATCCATTATCAAATTAAAACAAAAAGGACATATACCTGTTTTGTGTACCGGTAGAACAAAAGTTATGATATATGATGAATTTCTGAAACCAGGATTTGAATATATTATTGCCGGTTCCGGAACTTATATACAATCAAAAGATAATGTTGATTTTTTCTATAAACTTGATAATGATGAGGTAGAACATGTAGCAGATGCTTTTAAACGATATGGTTTTTCTCCGGTAATTGAAGGTCGGGATAATTTGTTTGTTGAATTCGAAAATGAATCAAGAACACCAAGAGGCAATAAAATAATAGCAAATTATCGTAAGAATATCGGAGACAAATGCATTGATATAGGAAGTAACCCCTTTGAAAACGTATCAAAAGCAAGTGGCGTTTTTATGCCTGGATGCGATATGAACGGAATGATCAAAGAGTTTTCTGATGATTACAGTATTATCAATCATAATAATGATTTGCTTGAACTAGTGCCAAAGCCATACAACAAAGCCAAAGCAATAGAAAAATTAATAGCCAATCTTGGGATTTCCCACGAAAATACATATGCATTTGGGGACAGTTTTAACGATCTTGAGATGCTTACTTATGTTAAATACGGAATATGTATGGGTAACAGTGATGAAGAACTGTTTCAGTATACCCAATACAGAACAGAGGATTACAATAAGTTTGGGATTACAAATGCCCTTAAGAGATTTAATTTAATTTAGTTTAATTTAATTTAGTTTATTGGTGTCATTGAAAGGAAAAAAATGAGAATATATTTTGAAAACGGGAATACAATTATAGAGAATGTTCCGGATTTTGATTTGGAACAAACACTAGAATGTGGGCAGTGTTTTAGATTTTATAAGCAAAGCGACCACGATTACGTGATAGTTGCATATAAACGATTGCTACATATTGTCCAAAGTGAAAATAAACTGATTTTTTATGATACAGCGATTGGAGATGTAGAACATTTTTGGGTTGATTATTTTGACCTTAAAAGAGATTATGGTTCAATAAAACAATTTCTCTCTGAAAATGACGAGATTTTGATACCTGCTATTAATGAAAAATGGGGTGTAAGACTCCTAAATCAGGAATTTCACGAAATGATAATTTCATTTATCATATCCCAAAACAAGCAGATACCTCACATAAAAAAAATAGTGAGAGATATCAGTGAGAATTACGGAGAATATCTTGGGGAGGTAAATGGAGAAAAGTATTATTCTTTTCCGGATATAGATGCTCTGTCTAAAATAACAGAAGAGGATTATAGAAAACTGAAAACAGGATTTAGGGCACCGTATCTGTTTGATGCAAGTCAAAAATTGTATTCCAGTGAAATCTCAGAACAATTATTTGACAATTTAAATGAAGATGATGCCCTTAAACTGCTCACGAAAGTTAAAGGCGTAGGTAACAAAGTTGCAAATTGCGTAATGTTGTTTTCTTTAAATTATAGAGCCAGTTTTCCAATTGATGTCTGGATAAAGCGTATAATGGAAGAATTATATTTTAAAGAAGAAACAGATAAAAGTATCATTCAAAAATTTGCAAAAGAAAAATATGGAGAATATGGCGGATACGCACAACAATATTTGTTTTGTTTTGGGAGAGACAATAAAGTGGGAAAATAAGAAAATACACAATTAATTGGATAGATAAGAAGTACATTGCTATTGCACATTTTGAAAATATGATGTATTATGTAGTAAGTGTTAGCACTCAAGCTTATAGAGTGCTAGTAAATATCAGGAGGTAATCATTATGAAATTAAGACCATTGGGAGACAGAGTTGTATTAAAGCAAGCAAGCCCTGAAGAAAAGACACAGTCAGGTATTATTTTAACAAGTCAGTCACAGGAAAAGCCACAGGAGGCAGAAGTAATTGCTGTCGGACCGGGTGGAATGGTTGACGGAAAAGAGATTGCCATGGCAGTTAAGCCTGGCGATAAAGTAATATATTCAAAATACGCAGGAAACGAAGTGAAGTTAGATAATGAAGAGTATATCATTGTAAAACAGAGCGATATATTAGCTATCGTTGAATAATAAGGAGGTTATTATGGCTAAGGATATTAAATATGGAACTGAAGCAAGAGTAGCTCTTGAAGCTGGTGTAAACAAACTTGCAAACACAGTAAAGGTTACACTTGGACCAAAAGGAAGAAATGTAGTATTGGACAAATCATTTGGAGCACCTCTTATCACTAATGACGGTGTTACAATTGCAAAGGATATTGAATTAGAAGATGCATTCGAAAATATGGGAGCGCAGCTTGTTAAAGAAGTTGCAACAAAGACTAATGATGTTGCAGGTGACGGAACAACTACAGCTACAGTTCTTGCACAAGCAATGATAAACGAAGGAATGAAGAATCTTGCTGCGGGAGCTAATCCAATTATTTTGAGAAAAGGAATGCAGAAAGCAACAGAGTGTGCTGTAGAAGCGATTTCTAAAATGAGCAGCACAATCACAGGAAAAGATCAGATTGCAAAAGTTGCTGCTATTTCAGCGGGCGATGAAGAAGTCGGAAATATGGTTGCCGATGCTATGGAAAAAGTTTCAAAAGATGGCGTAATCACAATTGAAGAATCTAAGACAATGAAGACAGAACTTGATTTGGTAGAAGGTATGCAGTTCGACAGAGGATACATATCAGCATACATGTCAACAGATATGGAAAAGATGGAAGCTAATCTTGATAATCCATATATTCTTATTACAGACAAAAAGATTTCTAATATTCAGGAAATCTTACCTGTATTAGAACAGATTGTTCAGGCAGGAGCAAAATTACTTATTATTGCAGAAGACGTTGAAGGTGAAGCACTCACAACACTTATCGTAAATAAATTACGTGGAACATTTAATGTTGTTGCTGTTAAGGCACCTGGATACGGTGACAGAAGAAAAGAAATGCTCAAAGACATTGCAATCCTTACAGGCGGTCAGGTAATTTCTGAAGAGTTAGGACTTACACTTGCTGAGACTCAGCTTGCAGACCTTGGTAGAGCAAAATCAGTAAAAGTAGCTAAAGAAAACACAATTATCGTTGACGGTGAAGGCGCACAGGAAGAAATTCAGGGAAGAGTAAATCAGATAAAGGCTCAAATCGAAGAGACTACATCTGATTTTGACAGAGAAAAATTACAGGAAAGACTTGCTAAACTTGCAGGTGGAGTTGCTGTAATCAGAGTTGGTGCCGCAACAGAACCGGAAATGCAGGAAAAGAAACTTAGAATGGAAGACGCTCTCAACGCAACAAGAGCAGCCGTTGAAGAAGGAATTATTGCAGGTGGTGGATCAGCATATATCCACGCATCAAAAGAAGTTGCAAAACTTGTTGCAAGTTTAGAAGGAGACGAAAAAACAGGAGCAAACATCATACTCAAAGCATTAGAAGCACCATTATTTACAATTGCTTACAATGCAGGCCTTGAAGGTTCTGTAATCGTAAACAAAGTAAGAGAGTCAGAACCAGGAAACGGATTTGATGCTTACAAGGGCGAATATGTAGAAATGGTAAAAGCCGGAATACTTGATCCTGCAAAAGTTACAAGAAGTGCATTACAGAACGCAACATCCGTTGCAAGCACATTACTTACAACAGAGTCAGTAGTGGCAAACATTAAAGAAGACGTACCACCAATGCCAGCCAACCCAGGCATGGGCATGATGTGATAAAAGGCTAAAGCCACTCACAATCAAAAAATAAACACAACCGAATGCTTGCATTCAAGGTTGTGTTTATTTTTTTGATTGTATTTGGCGCAGCCAAATCAGTGAGAAGTAGGTACGAAGTACCGGATTCGAACTGATGCTTGGCTTAGCCTTTTATCACAGAGTATGATTGTATTTGGCGCAGCTATATGATAAAAATCTCTGATTTTTATCATAGGCGAAAGCGATTGGAAGCCGAAGGCTGAAATCGCGAAAGCCAAATCAGCGAGAAATATGATAAAAATCTTGATTTTTATCATAGGCGAAAGTGATTGGAAGCCGAAGGCTGAAATCACGAAAGCCGGAGGAATTCGAGCTGAGAGTGGCTTAGCCTTTTATCACAGAGTATAATTGTATTTGGCGCAGCTATATGATAAAAATCTTGATTTTTATCATAGGCGAAAGCGATTGGAAGCCGAAGGCTGAAATCGCGAAAGCCAAATCTTTTTAACTTAATAAATTATTAAGAAAATTATCAATTTCATATTAATTATGTTAAAATACCATTATTGTATATTATTTTATTTTATTTTATTGGAGGCTACTATGTACAATATTTTAGTATGTGATGACGATCATGAAATCGTTGATGCGATAGAAATATATCTCACAAAAGAAGGATACAATGTAATAAAGGCATATGATGGTATAGAGGCAATTAACTTATTAAAAGAAAATGAGATTCATTTATTATTAATCGACATTATGATGCCAAAAATGGACGGACTTAGAGCCACTCTAAAAATCAGACAGGAGAGCGCAGTTCCAATTATTATTCTTTCTGCCAAATCAGAGGATACAGATAAGATTATCGGACTTGATGTTGGAGCTGATGATTATATTACTAAACCTTTCAATCCATTAGAACTTACCGCTAGAGTAAAGTCTCAACTTAGAAGATATACAAAACTTGGAAACATATCAAAAGACGAAAAAGAAAACTGCTTTACAGTTGGTGGATTAATGATTGATGATGATAGTAAGACAGTAACAGTCGACGGTGAAGAAGTAAAACTTACTCCAAGTGAATACAATATTCTTTTACTCCTAATTAAGAATCCCGGCAGGGTATACACCATAGAGCAAATTTATGAAAATGTGTGGCATGAAGAGGCGATGGCTGTAGATAATACAGTTGCAGTTCATATCAGGCATATTAGAGAAAAAATTGAAATCAATCCAAAAGAACCAAGATATCTGAAGGTAGTATGGGGATTGGGGTATAAGATAGAAAAACAATAATATTTGGAGTAATAAAAGAAGATGAAAAAAATAAGATTAATCAATATTGTTTTAAATATTCTGATTGTATTTTTACTTGTTGCCTGCTCCATATCAACATCACTTGTGTTCTCAAAAAAAGAAATATACATGAGCAAGAAAGAGCTCAATCAGAAAATTGGTGCCCAATTTTTTGAAGATACTTCTGAAATATTGGGAATTGTTGGAAATATAGTAACGTTTGAAGATAAATACCCTGGCGATAAGAAAATTACTGAAAACGGGCACACATCTAATGAATTAAAAAATTTATATGATCAAAATAATAATATTGATGCCGAATACAAAGACAGTCTGGCAAATTCCTTTTACTATACAGAGGATAATTCAAACGGATACACGGAATACACTGATCAATATGGTAACTATAAAACTCAGTCGGAAGTTGATATGTATGGATACGAGTCCCCTGAAGAATATAACTCTGCCATAAAAGCCTTCAATGCCATTGTTGAATTCAACAAGCAATATAAACAATATCTTACAAACAAAAAATATGTAGAAAATTATAATCAGAATTTCGAGTTTTATATATTTTTTACTGACAATGAAGGTGTAGAACACGAGTACTCAACTCCACACGGTAAAAATATAGGCGTTGATTCAAAGATGTTCAAATCATATTTGATATATGATAAAAAAACACAGGAACCTGATGTTTATGGTTTTGAAAAAAATGACATAGATCTGAAAAAGATTGTATTATTGTGTAATTCATTTACTGATTATGATGATTTTTATGCGGCATTTTCAATCAATTCAGTATGTCCATTTGATGACAGTTATGATACTTATTTCAATAAAGTTATAACAGACAAACATGTTATTGATACCTATTACAGTTATTGCGTATGTTCAGTGGTATTATTTGCCTTTGCTCTTATAATATTTGTAATTTCATTTTGCTATACAGGAACAGATAAAAAAAGCAATAAATTTATTTATCAAATTGATTATTTGTGGTGGGACATGGTTGGTATTATACTTACTATTGCTATTTTAATAGGTTTTGATGTAATGGATTATACCGGACTTTCAAAGAAACTGTCTTATAGTCAGTGCCTCATTTATTGCTGTTACATGGCAGTTAGTTGCGAAGCTGTATTCTTATTTATTTTGAGTATTGTAAGAAGAATTAAGACTAACAATTTGTGGAAAACATCACTGATTGAAATAATATTTAACTTTAGTGTTAAGATTATTCAAACGATTTTTCAAAATGCAAAAGTTGCAATAAAAGTATCGATTTTTTTTGTAGTCACATCGACACTCGGAATTTTAACTTTTGTTACAAATAATTCAACAAATTATGTGAAAGGCAGACATATTATCTCATATTATTCTTATGGCATTATAGGAATTGATATTTTGTATTTTCTGTTTGTTACGATAATAATGTGGAAGTATTTTAAAGAATACTACTATATTATCCGTTCGGCTGAAACTATTGCAAATGAGGACGTAACTCATAAGATAGAACGAAAGATGCTGTTCAATTCCAACAGACTTATGACCGATGCAATCAACAGTATGGGAGAGGGAATAAGTGAGGCTGTCATGGAAAATACAAGAAATGAAAGACTGAAGTCTGATCTGATTACAAATGTATCCCATGACATTAAGACACCGCTGACATCTATTATCAATTATCTAGACCTTCTGAAAATGGAAGATCTTCATAATGAAAAAGCAAGAGATTATATAAATATTCTTGAAACGAAATCTCACAGATTGAAAGTTCTTACTGACGACTTGGTAGAGGCTTCTAAATTGAGTTCCGGTGTTATAAAACTTGAAAAAAATAAGCTTAATTTATCATTGCTGATAAATCAGAGTGCCGGAGAATTCAGCGAGAGATTTGAAGAAAAAAATCTAACACCTATTATCACACTTCCAAAAGAACCTGTTTATATTAACGGTGACGGAAGAAAAATGTGGCGTGTTATTGAGAATCTGTACAGTAACATGTATAAGTACGCAATGGAAAATACACGTGTATACATTGATTTGATGAAAGGTGAGGAGTTTTGTGAACTCACAATCAAAAATATTTCGAAATCATATTTCAAAGTGGATGAGGATGATCTGACGGAAAGATTTATCCGTGGAGATGCTTCAAGAACCACAGAGGGAAGTGGACTTGGATTGTCAATTGCAAAAAGTATTATTGACAGACACGACGGAGTGTTTAAAATAATATTAGATGGTGATTTGTTTAAGGTTAGAATCAAACTTGCATTATACAAGGAAGAGGATAATGATGAATCATCTGATAATACAGATAATGCAGAGGAATGACAATGAATTTATCGGATATAAAGGGTATAGGTCCAAAAACTGAAAAGTTATTTAATAAAGCAGGCGTCTACTCTGTTGACGACCTGCTTAAATACTATCCGAGAAATTATGATATTTTTGAAGAACCGGTTCTTATAAATGATTTGGAAAATGATAGAGTTTTTTCATTGAGACTTAAAGTGGCACGAGCTTTGGAAATCAAAAAGATTAGAAATCTTATTATTATAAATGCTATATTATCCGATAGTGAAGGTAACACAATAAAGGCTACATGGTTTAATGCACCTTATCTGAAATCAACACTTGAAACCGGAAGCAGTCATATATTCAGAGGATTTGTCAAAGTAAAAAACGGAGCATATCTGTTAGAACAGCCAAAGATATATACAGAGTCAGCATACAAATCCAAAATGGGTGAAATGCAACCGATATATCCTTTGGTAAAAGGACTTACAAATACAGTGGTACAAAAAAGTGTCAAAGCTGCTATAGATATGATAATAGATTATGATGATTATCTTCCTGATGAAATAAGAAATGAATATGAATTGTGTGATATTTGGAATGCAATTAAATCTATCCATTATCCAACAACAAAAGAATCTGTTATCAGATCCAGAAACAGACTTGTATTTGATGAGTTTTTTTCTTTTGTCTATATGCTTAGAATGTTTAAAGAAGACAAGGAAATTGTGGAAAACAAGCATATAATGGATGTCGATTGCAGAATTGATGATTTTATAAATTCGCTTCCATACGAATTAACTAACGCCCAGAAAAATGCCTGGGAAGAAATCAAAGCGGATTTTTCAGGTAATAAGCCTATGAACAGGCTTGTCCAGGGTGATGTTGGATCAGGAAAGACCATAATTGCAATTCTAGCTCTTTTAAATGTGGCATTTCACGGATTTCAAGGAGCTTTAATGGTTCCTACAGAAGTACTTGCAAGACAGCACTTTGAAGAGATAACTAATATTATCGACAGGAATAAATACCCATTTAAAGCAGTATTGCTTACAGGATCAATGACAGCAAAAGAAAAGAGGGAGACTCTTAATCATATAAAAAATGATGATAATGTAAAAATAATAGTGGGAACCCACGCTATATTTCAGGATAGTGTAGATTACAATAATCTTGCCCTTGCAATTACTGATGAACAGCACAGATTCGGAGTAAAGCAAAGGAATGCAATAGCACAAAAAGGGGATTCTCCCCACGTAATTGTCATGAGCGCGACACCGATTCCCAGAACACTTGCAATAATACTATACGGTGATTTGGACATATCAGTAATTGATGAGTTACCTGCTAACAGACTTCCTATAAAGAACTGTGTTGTTGGAAATGAATACCGACCAAATGCTTACAGATTTATGAAAAAACAGATAGATGAAGGAAGACAGATTTATATTATATGTCCTTCTGTAGAATACAGTGAAGCAACAGAGGGAGAGAATGTAATAGATTACGCTGACAAATTAATGAAAATCTTTCCGCCTTCGGTTCGAATCTCTTATCTGCATGGGAAGATGAAAAATTCAGATAAGAATGAAATAATGGAAAAGTTTGCTTCAAATGAAATACAGATACTGGTTTCAACAACTGTAGTTGAAGTTGGGGTTAATGTTCCTAATGCCACTGTGATGATGATTGAAAATTCCGAACGATTCGGCCTTGCAGCTCTTCATCAGCTTCGAGGCAGAGTAGGCAGAGGCAAATACCAGTCTTATTGTATATTTGTGAATGGAAGCAAGAAAAAGGATGCTTCAAAACGCCTTGATATACTTGCAAAGACAAATGATGGTTTTGAAATTTCCAGTGAAGATCTAAAACTCAGAGGCCCGGGAGATTTTTTCGGAATCAGACAGAGTGGAGATATGGAATTTAAAATCGGCGACATTTATACTGATTCAAAAGTATTAAAGCAGGCAGATGACGCTGTTAAAAAGATTACAGAGAACTATTTTAATTTGAGTGAAGAAAGACTTAATGCACTCAATCGTTCTGTAAGATTTATGAATAATTACGGTGTAGATAATACACGTATAAATATATAGAATTATGGAGGAAAATATGGATACATTAAAAAATATGACATTAAGTAATATTGCAAAAGCGTGTGAGGGAACTTATTTTGGACCTGACAATTTAAAAGAAGCAATGATTACAGGAGTGGAAAAAGACAGTCGTCTTATCGAAGAAGGCTATTTATATCTTCCTTTCGTTGGAAATGTGGTTGACGGACATGATTTTATACCGCAGGTATTTGAAAAGGGAGCGCTTTGTACCTTGTCAGAAAAAAAGTTAGATATAACTGACAAACCTTATATTTTAGTTGAATCTGTTGGTGTCGCACTAAAGAAAATAGCCGCATTTTACAGAGAACAAATAAGCGCAAAAATCATCGGAATTACAGGCTCTGTTGGAAAAACAAGTACAAAAGAAATGATTGCTTCAGTCCTGTCTGAAAAGTTTGATGTTCATAAAACTGCCGGAAATTATAATAACGAAATTGGAATGCCTCTTACAATATTGCAAATAAGAGATCATCATGAGATTGGTGTAATAGAAATGGGGATAAGCGATTTTTCTGAAATGCACAGATTATCTGAAGTTGCAAAACCTGATATCTGTGTTATTACAAATATCGGCGACTGCCACCTTGAAAATTTAAAAAACAGAGATGGTGTTTTAAAAGCCAAATCAGAAATTTTTGATTTTGCAAAAGACGATGCTTTAGTAGTATTAAACGGTGATGATGAGAAGCTTGCTACTGTCAATTCACTTGGAAACAGAAAAATAGTTTTTTACGGAAATGAGAGCAATCGTGATATATTTGCCACAAATGTTGAATCACTTGGTATTTTTGGTTCTAAAGTTACCATTAACTATAAAGGGGAATCTTTCGATACACAGATACCTGCTGCCGGAAGCCACATGGTAAATCATGCACTGTGCGCGACATGTATTGCAAAATATCTTGGAATGACTAATGAAGAGATTGACAGAGGAATTCGTTCACTTGAATCAATTGAAGGAAGAAACAAGATTATTAAAACCGATAAATATACAGTGATTGACAGCTGTTACAATGCAAATCCAATGTCCATGAAATCTTCAATTGATACATTGAGTGAAACTAAAGGAAGAAGGGTAGCAATACTTGGCGACATGTTTGAACTTGGAGAAAACACTGCAGAGTTGCACAGACAGATTGGTGAATATGCAGCCACAAAGCCTTTGGATGTCATCGTCTGTGTTGGAGAACTCTCTAAAAATATATTTAATGAGATAGAAAAAAACAGAAATGGTAATCTCTATTATTTCGAGAAAAAAGAAGATTTAATAAATAATCTTAACGATATTATTCACAACGACGACATTATTCTTGTAAAGGCTTCAAACGGAATGAAGTTCAAAGAATTGGTCAAAATCTTGGTTGAAAGCTAATTTGAATTGTAAATTGTTTTATTATTAGTATTTTTACGGAGAAGGAAACAACAAAATGAACAAGTATATTATCAAAAATGAAGAACTGATTGTAACGGTAAACAGTTTTGGGGCGGAACTTAGCAGTATAAAAGATGCAAAAACAGACTGGGAATACCTGTGGTGCGGGGATGCAAAATATTGGAATCGACAGAGCCCTATTCTGTTTCCTATTGTAGGAATTTTAAAAGATAAAGAGATGCGTCTTAATGGAAAAGTTTATTCAATGGGACAGCACGGCTTTGCGAGAGATAATGAATTTGAACTTGAATCTCAGACTAATGATGAAATTTGGTTTGTATTCTCATCTAATGACGAAACTATTAAGATGTATCCTTTTAAATATATGTTGCATATAGGTTACAAATTATCCGGAAGAAAGCTCGAAGTTTTATGGGAAGTAGAAAATAAAAACAACATAACAATGCCATTTTCTATTGGAGGACATCCGGCTTTTTATTATCCAAATGATATGGTTAAAAATAGTATGAATAATTCTGATATGGATTCAGAAGATTTGAAAAATAACAATTATGAATACTATGTTCAATTTGATTGCAATAAGGATCTGATTTACGGTGAAATTGATATGAATTCAGGTTGTATTGTAAAAGGCATAGAGCACCATCTGAAATTAGACAAGGATGGTATTTTCAAAATCGATGAACATACTTTTGACAATGATGCGTTGGTATTTGAACACAGTGATGTCAATAAAGTTTCAATGCTTCATGCCAATAAATCACCATATATAACTATGGAATTTGAGATGCCTTTATTTGCGTTGTGGTCACCAACGAAAAAGAATGCACCTTTTATGTGTATTGAACCATGGTGCGGAAGATGCGACTCAACTGATTTTAACGGCGAGTTTGATGAAAAAGAATATATTAATAAGATTGAGACTAATGAAGTGTTCAATCAGAAATATTCAATTGTATTTCATTAATTTCCACCTATTAATAATTGATTATAGTAATTTTCATTTATTCCCAATTTTCTACAAATTACCAGTTTATTATTAGATTTATAATCCATA
>JAILRH010000029.1 GCA_024698345.1 Lachnospiraceae bacterium
GATCAATCATAAAAAACACTAAACTTATTTCCAAGAATGATAAAATTTAGCACATATCGAAACATGTAAAAAACAGCCACAACCCTTGTAAATACAGAGGTTATGACTGTTTTTTTATTCCCAAAGTGTCAAAGATGGGAAATTAACAGAAGTTGTCAAGTACGCGACAAAACAGCATGTTTTGTCGCGAGCGAAAGTGATTTGAAATCCGAAGGATAAAAATCACGAAAGCTAAACGGAAAATCTAAAAAACATTGACATAAGTATGATGAAAATGTTACAATAGTCAAAGTTGTTGTAATAAAAACGTAAAAAGCACGGAGAGATATTTTTATAAAATGAGAAAATTGATTACACTTACTTTGGTTACTGCAGTGCTCGGAACATCAGTTTTTACTAATCAGGTAAGCGCAAATGATGATGTTATAACATCCGCTTCAGTAGCTAAATCATATACATATACAGATTCATCGGCTCTACAGAAGAAGATAGGTGAGATTATAGATGGAAAAGCCGGACTGAAATCAAAGACTCCGGTTGGATGTCACAAATTGAACGCAAGTAACAGCTTTTCTGTTACAGGTAAAGACAACGGACAAACTGTTCGTGGATACCAGTGTTATATATATGCAAATGCAGTTTATAACAAGTTGTTCGGAGAAACCATTGGTCATGGAACAAATCTGAAGAAATCAAAGAAACTTATTTTAAATGGTGGAAGAACAGCTTCTTACAACTTATTTAAGAAATTAGGTGTTCGTACCGGTGCTTATTTAAGAGCATCCGTAAGTAAGAGTGGCAACTACAATAGCGATGGAGGCCATTCACTGATTATTCTTTCATATGATGAGAATATGATATCTTACATTGACGGAAACTCTAACGGTCGCGGACTTGTTGCTGTTACAAGGGAGTCATGGAAAGATTTTAACAGACGTCAGTTGTCAGGTATTTCACGCCGTATTCACCTTTTGGTTCAGCCAAAGGCAACTTATTATGACAAGATGTACAATGTTCCGAAGACAACAAAAATCAATAAGATTTCAAGTAATAATCAGTATGTTACTGTAAAATGGAAGAAGATTAAGAATATTTCAGGATATCAGGTTGTATGTGATAATTATGCGCCAAATATACAGGACAAACTTGTTACTGTAAATAACGCATCTAACAAGACTGTTATTAATTTAAATAATAATTCGAGATACAATTTGAAAGTACGAGCTTTTAAAAGCGTAAACAATAAGGTTGTATATGGTAGCTGGAGTAAGGCTAAAACAGTCACAATCAATTACAGAGAAACAAATAACCCGCAAATAGTTAGTGACGTTCAGGAGACAACAGTTGTCACGGATGAGACTTGTGTTGCACAGGAGAATGCTTTTGAAAGTGAGACAGCTTTAGAAGCTGATGTGCAGGAAGAGACTACAGAATTGTCAGAAAAATATGACAAAAAAATAGTTGACGATGAATTTTATGATGGTGTAATACCAAAACGAAAAATAGAATTTTAACATACAATAATATATTAAATAAATATAAGTAAAAAGTATGCAGAAAGTAAAATTGGGTTCTGCATACTTTTTTTATCCGTCAATTTATAAAAACATTAATTTGCAAAGATTAAATTCTTATTAACTACAAATTAAAAGAAGATTAAAGAAGACCAAACAAGTTAGTTTTCCCTTGTATAAAACAGGGTGATTTGATAAAATAGAGTGGTAGTTTATTTACAGATTTTGTATGTATTTGCATATTGTTATTTAATTAAAATAGAAATAATAGATATTCATTATATATGTAAGAGGAGGATTTACAATGAGCGTTAGTTTGCAAAAAGGTCAGAAAGTAGATTTGACAAAAGGCGGAAAAGGTTTAAATAGAGTTATGGTTGGCTTAGGATGGGATGAAGCTGCACAGAGTGGCGGAGGTTTCTTTGGAAAGTTACTTGGCGTTTCAGGTCCAAGTATTGACTGTGATGCCTCTGTTATTTTATGTGGTAGCGACGGAAAAGTAGTATCAAAAGACGGTAAGCAGAGTTTGGTATACTATGGTAATCTCAAGCATCCAAGCGGTGCGATTATTCATCAGGGAGATAACCTTACAGGTGAAGGTGAGGGTGATGATGAGCAGATTATGGTTGAACTCAGTAAGATACCTGCAAATGTTGATAAGCTTGTATTCGTTGTAAATATTTACGATGCACGCACAAAGAATCAGCACTTTGGCATGATTAAAAATGCATTCATCAGATTAGTTGATCTTAACAATGGATCAGAGATTTGCAGATTTAACTTATCTGAGAATTATAATGATATGACAGGATTGATTGTGGGAGAGATTTACAGAAAAGACGGTGAGTGGAAGTTCAATGCCATAGGACAGGCTGTCCGAGAGGCAAGCAGAATTGATATGTTGCTCAAAATGTATATGTAGAGATTAACATACATGCGGTGAGTATAAAGGTATGAAAAATATTGATATTTCAAGGAGACAGACTTGTGATTAGCGAAGAGCAGATTGTTGGAGTTGCAAAAAGAGAAAATAATAAGAAGAGAAATTATCTCATTGTAAACAGATTGCAGGGAAAGCATGTTCCGGTCAGTCCAAAATTGACATTTCAGATGTTTGAACAGTTGAAGAATAAAGTTGAAGTGTGTTACAAAGATGAGCAGTTGTTGCTGGTAGGATTTGCAGAGACTGCAACTGCGATTGGAGCATATCTTGCCACAAGGATGGATACTTTGTATATGCAGACTACAAGAGAGAAGATTGCCGGCGTGGAGTATTTGTATTTCTCCGAGGAACACAGTCATGCAACTGAGCAGAAACTTGTTAAGGACGATTTGGATAAGATAATTGACGGAATCGACAGAATTGTTTTTGTCGAGGATGAGGTAACTACCGGAAAGACTATTTTGAATATTATCAATATTATCAAAAGACAATACGGTGATAAGATTCACTTTTCAGTAGCATCTATTATCAATGGCATGAATCAGGAAGCTTTTGATAATTATAAGAATCTGGATATTCCTGTTCACTTCATTTTACGACAGAACAATGAGGCGTATTCGGAGGTGGCAGAGAAGTATCGCGGAGATGGACATTATGTGATGTGCGACACGTCATATGTTTATTATGACAATAGTGATAGTGCAGATGTGGATGATTCCGGACATTTTTCATACAGACATCATTGTGTTTCACGTGATTATCAGAACCCAAGAAGACTGGTGCGTGGAGCGGAATATTTGATGTCATGTGAGAGTCTTTTCAATTCAATTAAACAAGAGGTTGATATTAACTGCACCGGTAAGGAGATACTGGTTCTTGGAACTGAAGAGTTGATGTTTCCGGCTATATTCATTGCAAGCAAGTTAGAAAAGGCAGGCAATATAGTATATACACATTCAACTACAAGAAGTCCTATTGAAGTGAGTACTGAGGAAGAATATCCTTTGCATAACAGATTTGAACTTAGAAGTGTGTATGATGACGGCAGAGTAACATTTATCTATGATTTGAAAAAATACGATAAAGTTATTATCATTACAGATTCAGAGCAGTCTGAAAGTAAAGGAATTAATTCATTGATTAATGCACTGAGGACTGAAAATAATGACAATATTGAATTGATAAGGTGGTTATAAATTGAGAAGTTCATATAGCAAAGATGATGTAGTATTTTTACTTAAAGATATAACCGGAATGGTAGAGCCTCAGCCTACAGAGGAGAGGGAGAAGCTTATCCAGTCCGGAAAACATTACTGTGAGATGTTGCCGATAGAGTATGTTCCAAGTGAGAAATATATGGAGGCATACAGAGAGGCTTTAGATATATTTTCAAAACCTACGGCGAGAGCGGTAGGAAGATTGTCAGATAAAATAATCAGAGAAAGAGGAGAGAGTGTTGTTCTTGTTTCATTGGCAAGAGCAGGCACTCCTATTGGCATACTTATTAAGCACTACATAAAAAAGAAATATAATATTGATGTACCACACTATTCAATTTCTATTATCAGGGGACGGGGAATAGACGATAATGCCATGAGATATTTGCTTGGTCAATACGAGGCAAAAGATTTATTGTTCGTTGACGGATGGATTGGAAAAGGTGCAATCTTAAACGAATTAAAGAAAGATATTGAAGCCTATGACGGCGTATCAGCTGAACTGGCTGTAGTTGCTGACCCTGCAAATGTGACAACGCTTTGCGGAACACATCAGGATATTTTAATCCCAAGTTCCTGCCTGAATTCCACAGTTTCAGGGCTTGTGAGCCGAACATTTTTGAGAGATGATATCATCGGAAAAGATGATTTCCATGGTGCGGTATATTATGGTGAACTTAAGAGTTCTGATTTGTCTTACGATTTTATTGAGGCAATTGAATCAGAATTTGAATTTAATTTGGAAGAAGAGGTGGCTGTTTGCGGTGGCCAGGGTATTGATGAAGTTAAAAAGATTGCAAAGGAGTATGGAATTGATGATATCAATCTTGTGAAACCGGGTATTGGTGAAGCAACCCGTGTTCTTCTAAGAAGGGTACCATGGAAAGTTTTAATTGATGAAAAATGTAAGGATGATGATTCACTTCGTCATATTATCAGGCTTGCAGAGGAAAAAGGAACACAAATTGAGTATTATCCTTTAGATAACTACAAGGCATGTGGAATCATCAAGAAGATTGCAGATGCATAGGTATAATTATTTATCAATTACTGAGATTTTGAAGGATTATAGATATGAAGAATAAAAGTATTTATTATAGTGTTGGTGCTCTTTTATATTGCCCTGCAAATAATGAGAGCATAGTTAAATCAATTATTAGTGAACGCTTCGGAAAACTGTACTCACTGGCACTGTGTTTGGAAGATACAATCGGCGACGAACATGTTGAGGAAGCAGAAGAGATTCTGATACATAGTCTGAACAGTATCTGTGAACATATGAATAAGCAGCCTTTTTATTTGCCAAAGATATTTATTCGTGTCAGAAAGGCTTCACAAATTCAGGATTTGGTTAATCGATTAGGTATTGCGGTGGAGTTACTTACGGGTTTTATTATTCCAAAGATTACAATTGATAATTTAGATTCATACATAGAAGAGATAAAGGCAGTAAACAAAGACAGCAGACAACCAATATATATGTTGCCTATTCTTGAGAGTACCTCAATTATTAATTTGCAGAACAGGCATGATATTCTGTACGCTATGAAAGCAAAGTTTGATGAGATAGAGGAATTGATTTTAAATATTCGTGTTGGCGGAAATGATTTGTGCCATGCTTTTGGATTTAGAAGAAGCAGTTACCAGTCTATTCACAACATTTTCCCAATTGCCAATATTTTTTCTGATATCATAACGATATTTGGAATAGACTATGTTGTTTCCGGACCTGTATGGGAATATTACAGAGGAGACAATTGGGCAGAAGGACTGAGTGCCGAGATTGAGCAGGATTTGCTCAGTGGATTTATCGGTAAGACCGTAATTCACCCAAATCAGATAGAAGTTGTAAATGAGGGACTCAAAGTTTCGAGAGAAGATTATGAGGACGCAAAGTCAATAATGAATTGGGATAAAAAATCCAATTCGTACGTTTCAGGAAATGTTGAGGGCAAGAGAATGAATGAATATAAGACTCACATGAACTGGGCGGAAAAGATTTTATTTAGAGCAGAAATATATGGTATATCAAATTAACAAGATACCATAGAAGGAGGAGTATATGAAAACAGCTATAGGAACAAGAGAAAATGTCAGAGTTATTGAGGATTATCAGAGCGGAGGATTAAGAATCGAGATATTGGAATATGAGAAACTCATGGGATTGTCCGATACCACGATGGCTCAAAGGTTGTACTTTATGGAGAAACAGAATATTCGTGTAAGACAGATTGCGCTGTATCTCAATAAGGACAAAGTAACAATTGAAAAAGGAGCAATGAGTTATTATCAGGGTGATGTCCAGATGGTCAGCGGAGTGACTGCAGGAAATGCTTTGGGTAAGTTTGTAAGAAGTGCCGTTACGGGAGAGCAGATGGCACAGCCTGAATATACCGGAACTGGACTTTTGGTATTAGAACCATCTTACAAACATTTCCTTGTTATGGAACTTGCAGATGGTGAGTCCATCATTGTTGATGATGGAATGTTTTATTGTGCACAGGGTAGTGTTTCAGTAAAGGTAGTATCTCAAAAGAATATTTCTTCTGCGGTTGCAGGCGGTGAGAGTTTATTCCAGCAGCAGTTAACAGGACCTGGTTTGGTTGTACTTGAGTCAGCAGTTCCTGTTTCAGAAATCGATATTATTGATTTAGAAAATGATGTGTTAAAAGTAGACGGTAATTTTGCAGTCCTCAGATCAAGTACACTTGATTTTACTGTTGAGAGAAGTGCAAAGACTCTTATTGGATCAGCGGTAAGTGGAGAAGGACTGGTTAATGTTTACAGGGGAACAGGTCAGGTGTGGCTTGCACCTACACTGAAAGTGTATAAGGAATTAGAGTTTGCAGCGATGGTGGGAACAACCGGTACACCAAATATGAATACCAGTCGCTCATAATTCGCCATCAAATAGGAAATATATGATTTATTTCGTCATACAAGCTACTTTAAGTAATATTGCAGCAGTTATATAATGATTCTGTTGGTGATTCATTTGTTTAAAGCAGTTGCTTGGTGATAAATAGAGTGATTAGGCTTTGTAGACTATCATTAAATAAAGGTGAGTAAGAGAGATGTTTGAGCATAAAAAAATTCAAAATCTTGAAGATTTTTTTGTAGAAATGAATAACCGACAGAGTCCGGGAGTGTATTTTTATCGTATAAATCAGTATAATGATGACATTAAGAACTTCATCATGAAATATTATGATAAAGCCAGGATGACAGGAGTGGTAATAGAGGGGAGAATTCCTAACCCTGATGAAAAAAATCTTGCATATTATCAGGAAATCATGGGAATGGATTTTCAGATGAATGAGAATTTCATCTCAACAAGAATGAAGAAGTGGTTACCGCGAATGAATGACTACCAGAATAAGACTATTTCGGCATCGATTTTCCAATTGCTCAGTGATATGCAGAAAAAGGGCAAGAATGAAAATATGCTCAAGAATGCATACATCAAATTTATGTGTTGGATGTATTACAAGTTTGAAAGAATTATCAGCAAACTTGGAGAGAACGAAGTTCCAAAGATTTTGTACGAAGGTGATATTTCAAAATACGAACTTGATTTGGTGACAATCCTGTGTAACGCAGGTTGTGATGTGGTATTGCTACAGTATAATGGTGATACAGCATATTTGCAGCATGATCCAAAGTCAGAATTATCTGAGGTGTTGACACTGCCTGGAATGACAAAGTTTCCGAATGGATTTTGTCTTAAGCAGTTGCGTGAGCAGATTGCAAACAGACAGAAGATTGCAAGACTTTACGGAAGAGAGCCAAAGTGGAATAATTGTACAAATGCATGGTTTGACGGGAAAGGACTTGAGGATTTTAAAAGGGAGATTGCTCTCAGGGGAAATGACGAGAGATTCTATTACAACTGTTTCTGCAGAATAAACGGTGTTGAAGATAAGGTGACTTATCAGAATGAACTGTTTCAGTTCTACAATGAAATTAAGAACAATAACAGAAGAATAGTAATTGTTGATGAGAGAATACCGGTTCCTGAGATGAATGAGATTAATTCTATTCAGAGAGGAAATTACAATACCATTGAACAGTTAATAATGGATCTTTTAAAGAACATTAACTATATTACAGATATGGAACTTAAGTGTATAGTTCACAAGGCATTTGTTGATGTACTTATGGAAGAGGCATCCGGGCAGGGAATGAATCTTAACAAATTAAAGAACAAAGCAGTATATTTGTTATGTTGGTTCAAAAGATATTATCACAATCTTCTTGCAAATTGGAAGATGCCTGAAATAAGCTGCTTCATATATATGGGTGGATGTAAAGATGATAATGAATCATTGTTTGTGAAGTTTCTGTCGAAATTGCCTGTAGACGTTCTTATTCTCAATCCTAATCTGAATAACAAATGTGTATTAGAAGACAAAATGTTATTTGAACTGAATTATAACGAATCACTTCCAATAACCGGATTTCCGAGAGAAAATGCAGAGATTCGAATAGGAACGGCGGCATTTCACGCTGAGAGAGAATTGGACAGCGCATTGTATCAGGGCTCCGGAATTTACAGAGATATGCAGCATGATAAGGCAGTATCAATATCACTTCAGACGATGTACGAAGAAATTGATATTTTATGGGATCAGGAAGTGAAATACAGACCTAACTTCAGCGTGACAGACGATGTAGTAAATATTCCGGTTATTTGTGCAAAAGTATGTGGAGTAAAAGATGGAAATGTGGATGAATATTTTGGAAGCATCAGAAAACTGGTTACAGATGACACGTTTGTAATCAGAAATGCACCATATATTGAGCAGAATACCAATAATCCACTCAAGGGATATGCGACTGAATTTTACAAGAATAATAAGTTGCAGCGACAGGTTATAAAGAATCATCCTAAGTATCCATACAGTTTTCTGAAAGAAGAAGTACAAGAACACATGCTTGAAAAGCTTCAGATTCTTATTGACCAGAAGATAATCAAGGGAACTTTTGAAAATGGCATGGAGTACAATATTGTGGCGACTGTACTGAACATGGACAAAGAAATTGTCAGAATGATACAGAAGTTTGATTTTACAAAGAAGAATCCTAAACTGATATACATTAACACTAAAGAGGCTATTATCTCGCCGGAGGACAGTATTATAGTTGCATTCTTGAATCTTGTGGGATTTGATATAGTATTTTTTGTACCTACCGGGTACCAGACTATTGAAAAGTATTTCAATAGAAATATATTCCAGGAACATCAGATTGGGGAATATATATATGATTTAGATGCCAATCGCCTTGACAGCATTTCAGCAAAACAAAAATCATGGCGAAATAAAATATTTAAGAGAGGTAATTAATTATGGGACTTGATTTTACAAAAACAGCACCGGCTCAGCCAGTTGTAGAACCAGCTGTTGAGGAGAAAAATGAAATTGAAGTTGTTGAACAATATGACATTGTTGCAGACAGACAGCAGATGAATGCCGAACTTGCAAACTCTGCGGAAGTTGACGCGTTGGCAAGTACAATTGAAGTTTATAATCTTGATTCAATTGTAACATTTGGTGCAGAAGCTGCCGATGAAATCTCAAAGGCTTCTGATATTGTACTTAACAGTATGAACATGTCACAGTTAAATGATTCAAGCGAACTGTTAAATACATTGGCAAAGATAATGTCAAAATTTGATATAGATGAGATTAAAGAAAATCCGGGATTATTCGGAAAGTTATTCAATAACATGAAAAAGCAGCTTGAGAAAATCCTTGAGAAATACCATACAATGGGTGATGAAGTAGATAAGATTTATGTACAGTTAAAACAGTATGAATCAGAAATCAAACAGTCAAACAAGAAACTTGATCAGATGTTTGATGCAAATGTAGAATATTATCACCAGTTGGTTAAGTATATCTTAGCAGGTGAGCAGGGATGCAGAGAAATCGAAGCTTACATTGAACAACGCCAGGCGGACATGCAGTCAACAGGCGACAATTCAATCCAGTTTGAAATTCAGAGTTTACAGCAGGCACTTATGATGTTAGAGCAGAGAACTCAGGATCTTAGAACAGCAGAGAGTGTTGCAATGCAGTCTATTCCAATGATTCGTACAATGGAATTCAGTAATGTTAACCTTATCAGAAAGATTAATTCTGCATTTATTATTACTTTACCTGTATTTAAGCAGGCACTTGCCCAGGCAATTATGCTTAAACGTCAGAAGATTCAGGCAGAGGCAATGTCAGCACTTGATCAGAAGACAAATGAGATGCTTATCAAGAATGCTCAGAATACTGTAGAAGCTTCTAAACTTACAGCACAGCTTGCTTCAGGAAGTTCAATTAAGATTGAGACTCTTGAGTCAACATGGAAAACAATAATGAACGGTATTGAAGAGACAAAACAGATTCAGGAGAATGCAAGAGCAAAGCGTATTGAAGATCAGGCTAGACTCGAAGTAATAAAGAACGAATTTAATCAGAAATATCATATGCCAAACAAGAAATAATAAAGGGGAGGTAACAATATGGCTATTAATTTGACAAAAGGACAGAAGGTTGATTTGACAAAAGGTAATCCAAGTTTGAAGAATATTTTAATCGGATTAGGATGGGATGTTAATGCATTTGATTCCGGCGCGGATTTCGACTTGGATGCTGCAGCATTTATGCTTGGAGCAAGTGGAAAATGTCCAACAGAAAAAGAATTTGTGTTCTATGGAAATCTTGAGCATGCTTCAGGTTCCGTAAAGCATATGGGAGATAACCTTACAGGTGAAGGTGAGGGCGATGATGAACAAATTCAGGTAAAACTTGCCGATATTCCTGCAAATGTTGAAAAAGTGGCATTCACAGTTACAATCTACGATGCAGAGAAGAGAAATCAGAACTTTGGGCAGGTTTCTAATGCATATATCAGAATTGTTGATGAGGATACTAATACAGAATTAATCAGATATGATCTTGGTGAAGATTTTTCAATAGAAACAGCAGTTGTTGTTGGAGAAATCTACAGACATAACGGTGAGTGGAAGTTCAATGCTATCGGAAGCGGATTCCAGGGTGGTCTTGCAGCGCTATGTGGTCATTATGGAATTGATGTAGCATAGTATCAATTCAGCATATAATGAATGCAGAGTGAGTATTAAATAATTTTGATTTTGTAATACTGTGCTATTGAAAAGAGTATTTAAATATCTTTTAAATGGCGAGTATGATTATAATAATAAAAATTTAAAATGGAGGTACAAAATTATGCCAGTTAGTTTACAAAAAGGACAGAAAGTTAGTTTAACAAAGGACAATCCGGGACTTAGCAACGTTGTAGTTGGTATTGGATGGGATGTTAATGCATTTGATACAGGGGAAGCTTTTGATTTAGATGGAGCAGCATTCCTGCTAACAGACGCAGGAAAGGTTTCAAAACCTGAGGATTTCGTATTCTATGGAAATCTTAAACATCCGTCAGGAAGTGTTGAGCATATGGGTGATAATACAACAGGAGTGGGTGACGGAGATGATGAGCAGATTAAGATTTCTCTTAACGCAGTTCCTGCTGATATTTCAAAGATTGCATTCACAGTAACTATCTATGAAGCTGATTCAAGAAATCAGAATTTCGGACAGGTTTCAAATGCATATATCCGTATTTACAATGAGGCGACAGGAGAAGAGATGTTTCGCTATGACTTAGGTGAGGACTTCTCAATTGAGACTGCAGCTGTATTCGGTGAATTATATAAGAACAACGGCGAGTGGAAGTTCAATGCTATTGGTAGCGGATACCAGGGCGGTCTTGCAGCTTTATGCGCAAGTTTCGGAGTTGAAGTAGGATAAACACAGATAATTATAAATGGCATAAGTGGGAAACCCTTAGGGGTTTCCCATTTAATGCCGTGAATCATTTAACTTAGTCAGAAAAAACACCTACTGTTAAAAGCGGTGAGTAAAAGACTGAGAATACAGAAAATGTGAGGTGGAAAAAATGTCAATTAGTTTACAAAAAGGACAGAAGATTAGTCTTTCAAAAGAGAGTTCCGGATTGTCAAAGATTACAGTTGGACTTGGATGGGATGAACCCACAATAACAGAGAAAGGCAGCGGATTGTTTGCAAAAAAGAAAGTTATTCCAATCGATATCGATTGTGACGCTTCGGCTCTTTTGTTAAAGAACGGAAAGTTAAGCGGTAAAGATGATATAGTATATTATGTTAATCTTGATCATGAATCGGGCTCGGTTAATCATTTAGGTGATAATCTTACCGGAGCAGGAGATGGAGATGATGAACAGATTGTTGTAGACCTTCAGAAAGTACCTGCTGAGTACGACAGAATAGTTTTTGTTGTAAATATCTATCGTGCAAAAGATAAAAATCAGCATTTTGGAATGATTAATAATGCATTCATACGTATTGTAGATAACAGTACTAACAGTGAGATTTGTAAATATGATTTATCAGAGGATTATACAGGTATGACAGCAATGATCTTCGGAGAGATTTACAAAAATGGCGGTGAATGGAAATTTAATGCTATTGGTCAGGGAACAACTGATGATAATATCAATGAAGTAGCACAGAGATACCAGTAGATATTTATCTCGGTCGGATAAGACTCCCACTTCTATAAGTGGTGAGCAAAAGCAAAAAATAAAGAAAATAATAAAGAAAATAATAAAAATAAGTTTGTTTAGACAAACTAAATTAGATACTGCTGGGCAGTACAAGGAGGAAACAGTGAAGTATAACGGACTTACAGATAAGGAAGTAAAAGAGTCGCGTGAGAAGTTTGGATCAAATGAGATACCTGATTCGGAACCAACCACCTTTTGGCAGGAGTTTAAAGAAACATTCAGCGATCCGATGATTAAGATTTTATTGGTTATCGCAGGAATAATGATTGTTATGTTTTTCATGGATTATGCTGAGATATATGAGCCACTGGGAACAATAATAGCTATTCTGATTGTAGCTACAGTATCGGCAAAGACAGGGGTTGCCAGTGACACAAAGTACAGAGAATTAAAGGACAGCACAAAAAAGGACGAATGTAAAGTTTACAGAAACGGTATGGTTACTGTAATTGAAGTTGACGATGTTGTTGTTGGCGATAAGATTCTCTTACAGTCGGGAAACAAGATACCGGCAGACGGTGTTTTGATTTCAGGAGATTTGAGAGTTGATAATTCAGCCCTTAATGGTGAGGCAGAAGAATGTAAGAAGACAGAAGCACCTGAAGAATTTGAATTGCAGGAGAACATCACAGGTGACACATTTGTTGATGCTCATTCATTGTTCAGAGGAGCAGTTGTTTTTGATGGTGAAGGTGTATTAGATGTAAGAAGAGTTGGTCTGAAAACAATGATGGGAAGAATGGCCGAAGAAATGCAGGAAGATGATCCTGATTCACCACTTAAGGTTAAGTTAGCTAAATTGGCAGGTCAGATTTCTACATTTGGATATATTGGTGCAACAGTTATTGCTCTGATGTATTTTGCATACTTTGTTGTAAATAAAGGTGGTATTGGACCATATTTTGCACAGCCTATTCAGGATATTATCAAGCAGATTGTTGATGCAGTTTCTCTTGCGGTAGTTATTATTGTATGTGCAGTTCCGGAAGGACTTCCGCTTATGATTTCACTTGTACTTATGCAGAATACAAGCAAGATGCTTGATCATAACGTATTGGTTAGAAAAGCTGAAGGTATTGAGACAGCAGGTTCTCTTAACATCCTTTTCAGTGATAAGACAGGTACTATTACAAGAGGTATGCTTGAAGTTGTAGATTTCTTTACAGCTGACGGTAACTCTATTGAGATAGAAGAGATTAGTAAACACAGCAAGGTTAAGGGACTTCTTGATTTGGCATGTGTAAAAAATACGCAGTCAATGTTTGATGCAGAGCACAGAGTAATCGGTGGTAATGCAACAGATCAGGCTATTATGAAATTCATGGGCGAGAGTACATTCAAAGCATACGCTGATAACAAGGATTATGTTGTTACCCAAGCTCAGGGATTTAACTCGACAAACAAATTCAGTCAGGCAAGAATTGACAGTCTTGGTAAGACATTCTATAAGGGTGCTCCTGAAAGATTGTTGGCAAAGGCTAAGAAATATTTGGATGCCGACGGTGAAGTAAAAGAAATAGACAGAGCAGTACTTGACAGAAAGATTAATGAACTTGCAGCAAAGGCTATGCGTGTACTTGCATTTGGATATTCAGAAAAAGAACTTGTTGAAAACAAGATTAATGATGATGTAGTAATAATTGGTCTTGTAGGTATTCGTGATGATGTAAGACCTGAGGCTATAGAAGCCATTGCAGAAGTTCAGCATGCGGGAATACAGGTAGTTATGATTACAGGTGACCGTCTTGAGACAGCTATTGCAATTGCAAAAGATGCCGGACTGTTAAAAGAAAAGAGTGATGTTGCTATCTCGTCTGCACAGTTAAATGAAATGTCAGATGATGAAGTTAAGAAGATTATTCCGAAACTTAGAGTTATAGCAAGAGCACTTCCTACAGATAAATCAAGAATGGTAAGACTTTGCCAGGAAATGAATCTCGTAGTTGGTATGACAGGTGATGGTGTTAATGACTCACCGGCACTTAAGAGAGCGGATGTTGGATTTGCCATGGGAAGTGGTACAGAAGCTGCAAAAGAAGCAGGAAAGATTGTTATTCTCGATGATAATTTCAAATCATTAAAAGATGCAATTTGGTATGGTAGAACAATTTACCACAATATATTGAAATTCTGTAAGTTCCAGCTTGTTATCAATGTTGCAGCTGTAGTAGTTAGTGCTGTTGCTCCGTTCTTTGGAGTTGAAGAGCCACTTAAAGTTACACATTTGTTATTTGTTAACCTGGTAATGGACGGATTGGGTGCTATCATGCTTGGTAATGAACCTGCACTTGAGAAGTATATGCATGAGAAACCAAGAAGACGTGATGAGAGCATTGTAAGCAAGAAGATGCTTATACAGATTATAGTTATGGGTGCTTGGCTTACATGTATTAGTTTTGTATTCCTTAAACATCCGTTCTTTGAGAATTTCTTCAGCACAAAAATTGACAAGGAAGCTAACTCGTCAGAATTACTTACTGCATACTTTGTGTTATTTATCGTAAGCGCGTTATTTAACGGCTTTAATGTTAGAGATGATAAGTTTGGAATATTCAAAGGATTGAATGAGAATACAGGATTCCTTAAAGTGTTTATGGCAATTGTTCTTGTTCAGGCTTTAATTGTTAACTCGGCACTTATACCGCTTGCACCATTCCAGTTTATTGGAAAGATGTTCAGCTGTATTCCATTCAGTGTTCAGGGATGGTTAATCGTTGTTGCGTTAGCTTTAACAATGATACCGGTAGATTTTTGCAGAAAAGCAATTACAAATGCAGTGAGCAAATAATATATAAAAGCGAATGAAGTGATTCATAATGAATTATGATAAATGGGGCTGTTGCGACAGCCTCATTTTTTTGGTAATATAAAGAGCGGGTTTTGAAACCGGAAGGTGAAGATATCTGCAAAAAGTTAGCAGGATAATAACTGTAGCGGGTAGCAGGATATCTGTAACAGGTAGCAGGATATCTGTAACAGGTAGCAGGATAATAACTGTAGCGGGTAGCAGGATATCTG